>DAOUFX010000190.1:0-6708 GCA_034429675.1 Anaerolineae bacterium
TGGGAAAACCCAAACCCCAATCCCCAATCCCCAATCCCTAATCCCTAATCCCTAATCCCTAATCCCTAATCCCTAATCCCTAATCCCTAATCCCTAATCCCTAATCCCTAATCCCTAATCCCTAATCCCTAATCCCTAATCTTATGGAGGCACAACACTCATGTCAGACACAATGCTCACATCCCGTCTTTACGGTATTCGCGATCTGCGCCTGGAGCGCGCGCCGGTTCCCACGCCGGGGCCGGGCGAGGTTTTGCTCAAGATTGCGTCGGTGGGGACGTGCGGATCGGACGTTCACTACTACGTCGAAGGTCGCATCGGAGACGCCGTCGTCAAGGAGCCCATCACCATGGGCCACGAATTTTCCGCGTGGGTTGCCGGCCTGGGCGAAGGCGTAACCGGGCTTGAAATCGGCCAGCTCTGCGCCGTCGAACCGGCCATCCCCTGTGGACACTGCGAGCTCTGCGAGCAAGGGCACCCCAACCTCTGCCCCACCGTGCGCTTCTGTGGCACGCCGCCCATCAACGGCGTCTTCGCCGAATACGGCGTGATGCCCGCCGCGAACTGCTTCCCGCTGCCCGCAGGTTTCAGCGCCGACGAGGGCGCGCTGCTGGAGCCGCTCGGCGTCGCCATCCACACACTGGACCTGGCGCATCTCAAGGTCGGGCAGACCGTGGCGATTCTGGGCGCGGGGCCGATCGGTCTGATGGCGGGCGCCGTCGCCAAAGCCGCCGGAGCCAGGACTATCCTGATGACCGAACCGCTGGAGCACCGCCGCAACTTCGCGCGGAACTACTGCGCCGACGCGGTCTTCGATCCGGAGGCGGAAGACGTCGCAGCGGCGATCATGGCCGCGACCGGCGGACGCGGTGTGGACGTCGCCATCGAAGCCGCCGGCGCCGCCGACACCCCCGACGAGGCCGCGTGCGTGGCCCGGTACGGCGGCAAAGTCATCGTCGTGGGCATCCCTTCCGACGACACGATGACGATGAAAGCGTCCTTGATTCGCCGCAAGGGCCTGACCATCAAACTGGTGCGGCGAATGAAACACACGTATCCGCGCGCCATCGCCATGGTGCAGAAAGGCATGGTGGACATCAAATCACTGGCGACCCACTTCTTCCCGCTGGAACGTATCGCCGAAGCCTTCGAACTGGTCGCCGGCCACCGCGATGGTGTGTTGCGGGCGGTGATCCGCGTGGGAAAGTAAACAAGGCAGCGGCGGGATGGACAAAGTCGTCTTCAGCCGCGACTACACCGCCGTGGCCACCGAAAGGAAATATGACCATGATAAAACCCGCTTTAACGTTAGAAAGCCTATGCCGGGAAGCCGGCGCATTTGCCGAAAAAGAATCAAAACATACCGAACCTTCCATTTATGGAATCACCGATGGGAAAGCTATCGGAACCTATCTGGAACACGAATTCCAGCTTTACCTCAGCGAAAAATACGACTACGAACCTGGGAGCTCGGCGAAGGGGATTGATTTCCCAGAGTTGCAAGTTGACATAAAAGTTACCAGGATCACACAACCGCAATCGTCATGTCCGTTCAAGTCCGCGCGGCAGAAAATATACGGGTTGGGATACGCTCTGCTGGTCTTTGTCTACGATAAACACGATGATGCCAGCGCACAGACAGGGAAACTGAACATTCTCCACACCATTTTCATAGACAAATCCAGAACTGCGGATTTCCAGATTACCACGGGTATTCAAAGCATTATCGCCAATGAAGGCAACATTGATGACGTGATTGCATTTATAGAGGAACGCTATTTGCCGGTAGACAATGTTCAAGTGCGTGAACTGGCAGAGGAAGTCCTATCCAATCCGCCGCAAACCGGATACCTGACAATTTCAAACGCTCTTCAGTGGAGATTACAATACAGCCGGGTCATTGAGAAAGCCGGTGCAGTTACAGGAGTGCGGCGGATTCGATAAGATGGCAAAGAGGAAAACCGACGCAACGACTGTTGAATATGGCGACTTTCAAACCCCGGCGCATTTGGCCAATCGCGTCTGCCAGCTTCTAACAAATAAAGGAATACAACCGCACGCCGTTATCGAACCGACATGTGGGCAGGGCAACCTATTACTAGCCGCGCTGACACATTTTCCAACATTGACCAAAGCTATAGGACTAGACATCAACCCCGATTACATCGCCTTCTTGAAAAGCCAACTTGACCAACACCCCCAACACAATCAGGTCGAAATCTATCTGGACAACTTTTTTAACGTAAATTGGGAAAATATTCTTGATCAATTACCTGAACCCATCCTCATCATCGGTAATCCTCCCTGGGTGACAAACACCGAACTGGCTACTCTCAATAGTAACAACCTGCCACAGAAAACCAATTTCAAAGCGCTGCCAGGATTGAGCGCCAAAACCGGCAAAAGCAATTTCGACATATCGGAATGGATGCTCATTCATCTACTAAAACTGAGCATCGAGAAATCCACCGTCGTAGCAATGTTGTGCAAGACTACAGTCGCGCGCAAAGTCCTTGCCTACGCCTGGGAAAACGAAGCGCCAATAGCGGATGCCTCGATCTACCGTATTGATGCACAACAAGCGTTCAATGTCTCGGTGGATGCCTGTCTCCTGGTATACGAAACGTCACCTGGCGCCCATGAACAAACCTGTCGGGTGTACAACGATCTATCTCCCAACGCTTATGAGACCACTTATGGATTTTTAGGGCAACAATTAGTCGCAAACCTCACCTATTACCGGCGTTGGCAACATTTGCAGGGCGAAACAGAGTATCAATGGCGATCAGGGGTCAAGCACGATGCGGCGCAAGTGATGGAATTAAAACGCGCCAATGACCGGTACCTTAACAAACTTGGAGAATATTGGGAACTGGAAGAAGAGTTCTTGTACCCGATGCTCAAAAGCTCCGACATTGCCAATCAACACACCGACGTCCCCGATCGGTGGATGTTAGTAACACAACATCATGTCGGTGAAGACACACACATCCTCCAACATACCGCCCCCAAGATATGGGCGTATTTGTGCCAACATACAACTGTCCTTGATAAACGGAAAAGCTCAATCTATGCAAAACGACCACGCTTTTCAATCTTTGGAGTAGGCGACTACACATTTTCGCCATGGAAAGTCGCCATTTCGGGACTTTACAAAAAACTTCAATTCAGTGTCGTTGCTCCCTATCAAGGCAAGCCGGTAGTTCTTGATGACACTTGCTATTTCATTCCATGTCAAAGCGAAGCCGAAGCGCATCTTATCGGCAAATTACTCAACTCAAATACGGCCAGGGAATTTTACGAATCCTTTATCTTCTGGGATGCCAAACGCCCGATTACAGTTGAGATATTGAAGAAACTGGATATAGTGGCTCTTGCCGAAGAACTAGACGAAATGGAGAATCTGCTGACTTTGAGAAACCTCCAAACAAACAGGGAAAGCAAGGCCGAACAACTGAGCATGTGGGCCGCAGATTCGCAATCGCTTGCACTCGACTTATCGGCAATCATCCACTAATTTCAACAAACCAATGGCTAATCGCCGATTTCCTGCGGCGCAAGAACATCAAACTATTCAAGGAGTTACTTAAACTATGAAAGGAATCATTCTCGCCGGAGGATACGGCACGCGGCTGTACCCGCTAACGCTTGCCCTGAGCAAGCAAATTCTGCCCGTCTACGACAAGCCGATGATCTATTACCCGCTTTCGATGTTGATGCTGGCGAACATCCGGGACATCCTCGTGGTCAGCTCGCCGGAGGCGCTGCCGACGTTCAAAACGCTGTTCGGGGACGGCAACCAGTGGGGACTCAGCTTCAGCTATTGCGAGCAAGCTGCGCCGAAGGGCATCGCGCAGTCCTTCCTCCTGGGCAAAGATTTTATCGGCAACGAGCCGGTCTGCCTGATCCTGGGCGACAACATCTTCTACGGCCACGGCCTGCCCGATCAACTGCGCGCCGCGGCAACTTTGCAGGAAGGCGCGCTGGTCTTTGCGTATTCGGTCAGAGATCCGGAACGCTACGGCGTCGTAGAATTCGACGCGAGCGGCAAGGCGCTGAGCATCGAGGAGAAGCCCAAAAAACCGCGCTCGAACTACGCGGTGCCCGGCATCTATTTCTACGACCAACAGATCGTCGAAATCTGCGAAAACCTCAAACCCTCGGCGCGCGGCGAACTGGAAATCACCGATGTGAACGTGACCTATCTGAAAATGGGCAAATTGCGGGTGGAGCCGATGGGACGCGGTGTGGCCTGGCTGGACGCAGGCACTCACGAATCGTTGCTCCAGGCGGCCAACTTCATCCAGGCGGTGCAGGAACGCCAGGGGATGATGCTCTCCAGCCCCGAAGAAATCGCCTACCGGCGCGGGTTCATTGATCGGGAACAGCTCGTCAAACTGGCCACCAGACTAAAGAGCACAGAATATGGAGCCTATTTGTTGCGATTAGCAGAAAGCAAAACATAACCCTACGTCGAAATCACAGAGCGCCGGGACCAAGAATAGGATATCGCCATGCACCCACAAGTAGAAGCCGAAGAGCTTGATCGCTTTTTCAGCCTGGCGCTGGATTTGCTATGCATCGCCGATACCGGCGGCCATTTCCGTCGCCTCAACCAGTCCTGGGAGACCGTTCTGGGATATTCACTGGCCGATATGGAGGGAAAACGCTTCCTGGATTTTGTCCATCCTGACGATATAGCCGCTACCCTGGAAGCTGTAGAGAAATTGACCGGTGGACAGATCGTGCTCAACTTTGTCAACCGTTATCGTTGCAAAGATGGTTCGTATCGCTGGATTGAATGGCGTTCGGCGCCCTACGGCGAACTCATTTACGCCGCTGCCCGCGACATCACCGAGCGCAAACAAACCGAAGAAGCCCTGCGGCGCAGCGAAGAGCACTTCCGCGCTCTTTTCGAAACAAATCCTTTCCCGATACTCATTACCAGCGTCGCCGACGGCGCCATTATCCAGGCCAATCAAGCGCTGCTGGATTATATGGAAGGGACACGAGAAGACCTGGGGAAAGTGCGCGCCCCCGACTTCTATCGCATCTCCACCGACCGTCAAACCCTGATCGCCGAAGTAAAAGCCAAAGGTTGCGTTCGCAACAAAACCGTCGAATTACAGACCATCCACGGGCAAATCAGATATGCATTGGTAAACATTTTGCCGATAGAATTTAACGGCGAGCTCTGCATGTTGGCAGGGATGGCCGACATCACCGAGCGCATGCAAATGGAAGAAGCGCTGCGGCAGGCCAAAGAAGCCGCAGAAGCAGCCAGCCACGCAAAGAGCGCCTTCCTGGCAAACATAAGCCACGAGCTGCGCACGCCGCTCAATGCAGTGTTGGGATTCAGCGAACTGATATTGCGCGATCCCAACCTCACCCCTGAACAACGTGAGAATATGAACCTCATCGCCCACAGCGGTGAGCACTTGTTGGGACTTATCAATACCGTGCTCAACCTCTCCAAGATCGAAACCGGACATGCCGAACTGCATCTGGAAGCCCTTGACCTCCATGAAATGCTCCGGGATCTAACGGAAATGTTCCGGTCGCGCGCCGAAGAAAAAGGCGTGACGGTCAGACTCGACCTCGCGCCCGACACGCCGCGCTACATTCACGCCGACATCAACAAGTTAAGCGAGGTGCTCATCAATTTGCTGAGCAACGCGGTCAAGTTTACCGAACATGGCGAAGTTACACTACAAGTAAACGCAAATTCATCGGATTCTCAGCCATCCGACTCCACCCGATTACATTTTGAGATCAAAGATACCGGCATCGGCATCGCGCCCGATGAACTCGAAAAGGTCTTTGAAGCCTTTGTGCAAACAGAAAGCGGGCGGCAATCGCGGCAGGGAACGGGATTGGGATTGCCGATCAGCCGCGAATATGTGCGGCTGATGGGCGGCGATCTCACGGTGCACAGCGAGCTGGGAGTGGGAAGCGTGTTCGCCTTCGATATTCAGATAGAGGTTGCGCAAACCCAACCCGAAAGAAACAGCATCCCCGCGAAGCGGCAAATCATCGGAACCGAACCGGGACAGCCCACCTATCGCATCCTCATCGCCGAAGATGATCCCATCAATCGCAAGCTGCTCAATCTGGTGCTGGCGCCGCTCGGTTTGAATATTCGCGAGGCCGTCAACGGCGTCGAGGCGGTAGAAATCTGGGAAAGCTGGCAACCACACCTCATCTTCATGGATATGCGTATGCCCGAAATGGACGGTCACGAAGCAACCCAAAAAATCAAAGCCAAAATCCCAACCCAGAAATCCGGCGTTCCAACAGTGATCGTCGCCCTGACAGCCAGCGCCTTCGAAGAAGAACGCGATGAATTCCTGGCCGCCGGCTGTGATGACTTCGTGCGCAAGCCGTTCAACGAAGCGGAGATTTTTGAAATACTGGGGCGACATCTGGGGATAAGGTATACTTATGCTACGCCCGACGAATCAGAAAGCCCCAGCGATAAGCACGTAGATCAAGTCGTGGAACGCCTTGCCATGCAAGCAGTAAGGCTCGAACCGGCATGGGCCGCCGATATGGAACGCGCGGTACTGGAAGGAGATATGGAGTGGATGGAAACCCTCACACTGCAAATCCAGGACAAGTTTCCGGCGTTCGCCGGACATTTGGCCCAATTGATTTATAATTTCGAGCATGACGAAATCCTGAGGCTCATTCACATCTAGGAGGGTGGGG
>DAOUFX010000191.1:0-9754 GCA_034429675.1 Anaerolineae bacterium
ACCCCCGCCCGCGAAAAACCTTCCTTTACTTACCCCGCTTTAGCGGGCTATATTCAAGGGAGGTAGATTATGAAAGCCTCGTTGATTATTTTGAGTTGGAACGGCAGGCCGTATCTTGCGGCGTGTCTTGACGCGGTGCTGGCGCAGGAGTATCCCGATTTTGAGGTCATCGTGGTGGACAACGCTTCCACGGACGGCTCGGCGGAGTGGGTCGCGGAGCATTATCCGCAGGTGCGGCTGATCCGCAACGCGCGCAATTTGGGATTTGCCGCCGGCAACAACGTGGGATTGGCCGCCGCCACGGGAGACGTTCTGGCGCTCTTGAACCAGGACACCGAAGTGCAACCGGGATGGCTGGCGGCGCTGGCGGAGGCGCTGCGGACTTGCGCCGGCGCCGGCGTGGTCGGGGCGAAAATTCTGGATATGGACGGCCGCGTTTTGCAGCATGCCGGCGGCCACATCCGCCGGCCCCTGGCATTGGGCTGGCACAACGGCTACGGCGAGAGCGACGATGGACAGTGGGATACACCGCGCGAGGTCGAATTCGTCACCGGCGCGTCTCTGGCGATGCGCCGTGAAGTCTACGAAAAAATCGGCGGCCTGGACGAGAGCTTTTTCCCCGGCTATTTTGAGGATGTGGACTTCTGTTACCGGGCGCGCGAAGCCGGCTATGCGGTGTGGTACGCGCCGCAGGCGCGGGTGCTGCATCACGAATCGGCCAGCATGCGGCGCGATTCGTTTCGCGGGCACTGTTCGTACTATCGCAACCGCCTGCGCTTTGTGTTCAAGCACGATGCGATCGCGGCCATTGTGACGGAATTCATCCCGGCGGAAATCGAAAGATTGGCGCTGGTTCAGCCGGACGAGCTGCGCGCCTCCATCGCCAGCACCCTGGAGGGCATCGTGTTCTGGCCGGCGGTGGCGTGGCGACGGCGCTCGTTGCCCACCAGAGAAGAATACCTCGCCGTTCAAAGCGCGCTGCGCGATCTGTACGAAGCTGCGGTGCGCCGTGCGACGGCGTTGGGGGTAGAAGCGGCGGCGATTGCGGCGACGCCCGCTCCTCCGCCGGATGCCGAGGCTCAGTACGATGTGTGGTTTGCCGGCGAGCTACCCCAACGGATTCACGTCGAGTTTACAGCGCTGAACGACGGAGCGTGGAAAGTGACGCCGCGTCCCTTCGTGTCGTCTACGCCGCTGATCGGCCCGTTGTCGGTAAAACTTCGGAATATCCTGAACGACCTTGCGACTCGTTGGTACGTGGACCCTATCCTTGAGCAGCAAGTTATCTTCAATGCGAACGTCGTGCGGCTGTTGAACGCCCAATACGACCAGCGCCGCCAGGTGCTTGAGGATGCGGCATACAACGACCAGCGGCATGAAGCGCAGTTGCAGAATCACCTGCAACAGCTACAATATCATGCGCAGCAGATTCAAGACCAGGCACAGCGCGACCTGACGCTGGCCGGGCAGGTTGCGGAGTTGCGGCAGCAAGTGTTGGATTTGCAGGCGCGCGTGGATCAGTGGGAGGAAAAGCTGGATGAATGAAGAAAGTAAAGCGGCTGCCGTTGTCGCGCCGTCTGAGGAGGACACGCTGGAAGGCGTGATCGAGATTCGCGACCCTGACATTGACGTGGAAGCTATCATGACGCAGATTCGTGAAAACGTCGCGCGTCGCCGCGCTGAGGGTGCGTACCAGGAGGACGTGGACGCGATCGCCGATGAGGTGTTCGCCGAGGTGATGGCTGCTGGCGACGCCGGTGATTCTGCCGCACCCGGTATGGACGCCATCTTGGCCGAGTTAAACATTCGTTGGACCGTTCGCGAAGTCCCTTTCGAGTCAGGAGTTCCGGTGTTGGGCAAGCTGATTGTGGCCTTGCGCAACTTCTGGAACTGGATGTCCACCAAGTGGTACGTGCGCGGATTGTTGCAACAGCAAGTGGAATTCAATGCCCTGGTCGTGCGCGCCTTTGATCAGATGTGGCTTGAGAATCAGATGTTGGCCAAGACGGTCGAGCAGCAGCGCGCCGAACTTGAAGTTCTCCATGAGAAGCTTGACCGCCTGACGACCGGTTCCCGGTAACTCTTATGCGCCAACACCTCACCATTCACCAGATGGGATCGGTGCTTGCTTATGGCGACGCCGTGACCAACCACATCGTTGAGATTGACCGAAGATTGTCGCGTTGGGGTTTGGATAGCCGTATCTATGGCGCCGAAATTAGTTTAAGCCCTACGGATAAAGCGCAATTGTCTGCGGCCTACCGCCCTTTTCTGAACCATCGCGATGACGTTTTGATTTACCATTATTCGGCCTATTGCGACAACTACACGTTGTTTCAGGAGTCGAAGAACCGCAAAATCCTCGTCTATCACAACATCACCCCGGCAGAGTACTACCATCATTATGATGCTACCTATGAACTCTTGTGTGCTCGTGGGCGGCGGGTTTTGGCCGGATTGACCGACTGCGACCTGGCGGTGGGAGTTTCCGAATATAACCGTCAGGAGTTAGTCTCGGCGGGTTTTCGGGATACTACCGTCTTGCCGCTTTTCCTGGGCGTTGATGATTTTGCGGGCGCGGAGCGCAACCCTGAGCTGTACCGGCGCTTGAAATCCAAGAACATGACGAACGTGTTGTTTGTGGGCAGGGTGGCGCCGAACAAGGCGTTTGAAGAGTTGCTCAAAATCTTCAGCGTCTATCATCACTACATCAATCCACAGTCCCGTTTGATTCTGGCGGGTGCGCGTTTCTTGCCGCGCTACGACCGGGTTCTGGACACGTTGGTGGAGCGACTGCATCTGGCGGGGGTGGTGCTCTTTACCGATCGCATCCCTTTCCAGGATTTGAAAACTTATTTTGAGGCTGCCGATTTGTTTGTGTGCGCCAGCCATCACGAGGGTTTCTGTATCCCCTTGTTGGAGGCAATGCATTTTGATTTGCCTATCCTGGGGCGCGCTGAAACCGGCGTGCCCTATACAATGGAAACGGCAGGGGTGTTGTATCACCGGCTGGACTATCCGGTGTTGGCCGAAATGATGCAGCTCCTTTTGACGGATCAGGCCTTGCGCGCGCAGATTATCGCCGGACAGCGCCGGAGGCTGGCGGATTTTGCCCCCGAGCGTGTCGAACTGATCCTTCGCGACGTTTTGCGCGCTGTTGGCGTGTCTGTGGAGGGCTGAGATGCGTGTGCACCAGATAACGGCCGGCCTTGCTTATGGGGATGCGATCTCCAATCACATCGTAGAAATTGATCGGCGTCTGAAACAATGGGGGATTGAGAGCCGCATTTACGCTGAAAACATAGATCCGCGCATGGCGCATCTGGGCTCGCCAGACTACGAGTATGCGCCGTTTATGCGCAATTCCGAGGATCTGCTGATTTATCACTATTCTATTTACAGTTCCACTTTTAAGCTGTATCTGGAGTCACGGAATCGCAAGATCGTAGACTATCACAACATCACCCCGCCCCGTTTTTTTTCCGGCTACAGCGAGAGTCTGGCGCAGGCATGCCGTCTGGGGTATTCACTTTTGCCAAAATTCCGAGATTGCGAGATGATTCTGGCCGACTCAGAATTTAATCGCCAGGAGCTGATCGCTGCCGGCATTCCGGCTGAGCGCACCGGGGTGCTGCCGATTTTTCTGAGGTTGGACGATTTTGCGGATGTTAAGCGCAATGTGTCCCTGTACCAACGGCTGAAAGCGGAGGGTGGCGCCAACATCCTGTTTGTGGGCAGGGTCGCGCCGAACAAGGCATTTGAAGATTTGCTCAAGATTTTTGCGGTTTATCATCACGATACAAACCCGCGCTCGCGCTTGATTTTAGTCGGCGCCCGTTCTTTGCCGCGTTACGATCGAGTGTTGGATGCGCTGCTTGCGCGTTTGGGCCTGGAAGATGCTGTGATTTTCACCGACCATGTGCCGTTTCGCGATCTGAAGACTTATTACGAGGCTGCTGATCTGTTTTTATGCGCCAGCAAGCACGAAGGCTTTTGTGTACCTTTGTTGGAGGCGATGCACTTCGACCTGCCGATTTTGGCGCGCGCCGCGACGAGCGTGCCGTACACGTTGGGGGAGGCGGGCGTTTTGTATCACCGCCCTGACTATGCGGTGTTGGCCGAAACGTTGCAGCTGTTGTTGACGGATCTCCCATTGCGCCGGCAGCTCCTTGCCGGGCAACGCCGGCGATTGGAAGCATTTACGCCGGCATGCGTCGAGGCAACCCTGCGGGATGCTTTGCGCGCTCTTGGAATACCGGTGGGGGGCTCCCATGGCAAAGGGTAAACTGGCTTTTGTGGTTCAGCGGTATGGCGAAGACATTGTGGGCGGTTCCGAATCGCTCTGCCGTTCTGTGGCCGAGATGTTGTCGCCGGATTGGGACATCGAAGTGCTGACCTCGTGCGCCAAAGATTACGTCTCCTGGAAAAACGAATACGCTCCGGGCGTCAGCGTGATCAACGATGTGCCGGTGCGGCGCTTCCCGGTGGACTTTGAACGCGGGCAAAGTTTTCACGATGTTTTCGGCAACATTTTGGGCGGCATGCCGGCTGAGTCCTATCATCGTCACAAGCTGATGATGCGCCGGGCCATTGAGCGAGCTTCCACGGAGAAACAGTTGGAGTGTTTGCGCTTGCAGGGCCCTTATTCGACCCCGTTCTTTGAGTACATTGCCGAAAACCATTCGCGGTACGATCTGGTGGTGTTCTTCACGTATTTGTACGCCACGGCGTTTTTTGGGGCACAGAAGGTTCCTGCGCCAAAAACGATTTTGATTCCGACCGCTCACGATGAGGCCTCGCTCGCCTTCCCGATTTTTCGCCCTATGTTTGAACGCTTCCCCGCTTTTGTGTTTTTGACGCCGGAGGAGCGCGATTTTGTGCGCACGACTTTTGATCTGGACGGCGTGCTGGACGCCACCATCGGAATGCCGGTGGAATTGGATGTCGCCCCAAGTCCTGAGCGTTTCCGTGAAAAGTATCGCATCCGCGACCCGTTCATTCTGTACGCGGGGCGCATAGATGCTTCAAAGGGCTGCGATCACCTGTTCCGCTTTTTTTCGACGGCGCGGCCACATCTGGCGCCGGGATTGCAATTGCTCTTGATGGGCAAGCAGACGATGACCATTCCTAAAGACCCGCACATCCGTTATCTGGGGCGGCTTTCGGAACAGGACAAGGGCGATGCGATGGCGGCGGCTTCTTTGTTGATCAACTCCTCTTTCTTCGAGAGTTTCTCCATCGTGATTTTGGAAGCGATGGCGTGCGGCACGCCGGTGTTGGTCAACGGGCGCTGCGCGGTGCTTAAAGGGCAGACGCGACGCAGTTCTGCCGGGTTGTATTATGAGAATTACTACGAGTTCCTGGAGGCTTTGCGGTTGTTGTTGTCGGATGAGTCTCTGCGGTTGAAGATGGGAAACAACGGGCGACGGTTCGTTGATCAGAATTACCGGCGCCAGGCCGTGATCCGGCGCTATGATAGTTTTTTCCGGCGCGCTCTACAAAAGTGCGCCGAATCAAGAGAGGGTTGAAATCAGATGATTAATTTCTACAAATACTGGAAAGCGACCGCGGGCGGTTTCTTTGATCGGTTGAGAAGGCGTCAGGCCGTGAAGTGGGGATACCGGCTCTTTTTGGACAGAGAGCCTGAAAGTAGGGCCGTGATTGCCGAGAAAGCGAGCACGTACGTTGACGCCGCCACGTTGCGACGGCACTTTTTGGAGTCGCCGGAATTCAGGCAGAAGAATGCAGGGATCCATGCACCATCCATGTCCGGCCATGAACCCCCGATGGCGATCGAGCCGGTTACCGCCGAGAGCGATTTGCAGTCGCTTTTCCAGCACATCCAGGACGCCTGGGGGCATCTGGGAGAGACGGAGCCGTATTGGTCGGTGCTCTCCTCGGAGGATTTTCGCGTCGCCAATATTCAAAATGCGCGGAAGGCATTTTATGATTCGGGCAGGATGGACGTAGTTCGGCTTCTGGATACCTTGAAGCGGAATGGCATCCAGCACGGCGCCCTCAAATCCTGCCTGGAATATGGCTGTGGTCTTGGCCGGGTGACGTATTGGTTGGCCGAACGCTTCGATCGCGTGTATGGCTACGATATATCGCAGACGCATTTGCAGTATGCGCAAGAGTACCTTGACGAAAATGGAATCAAGAATGTCACCTTGCAGCAAGCCAAAGAAATCCGAACGCTCGCCGACCTCCCCAAAGTGGACCTGGTTTATTCCATTATTGTGTTACAACACAACCCCACGCCGGTGATCGAATTTATCCTCGGCGCGTGGCTCAAGGCGCTCAATCCCGGCGGCTTGGCGTACTTTCAGGTTCCGACTTATCGTTTGAACTACCACTTTTCCCTGCGCGATTACATGAGCGATCAAGGGGAACGTCTGGAGATGGAAATGCACGTGCTGCCTCAACGCCGCCTTTTTGAGATTGTAGCGCAGGAGGGTTGTCGGCCGCTCGAAGTCATTGAGGATAACTGTACCGGGATGAGATCCGGGGAGTTGTCGAACACCGTTTTGGTGCAGAAATTGTAGATTTTTCTATTTGTCTGATGTGAGGAGAAGACAGGATGAATTTATGTAAAGTTTGCGATATTCGCGATTGGCAGGATGAGGAATTTCTGAACATTTTGGATGAACTACAGCTATCTTTTGGCCGTGAACGACAGCATCGCAAGCATTGGGAATTCGGTTGGGCCATTAAGGGATTGCGCGCTTTGGGGTGTTTGACTCCTGACGCCGTCGCGTTGGGAGTAGGGGCCGGGCACGAGCATCCGATGTACTACCTGGCAAATGTTATCGGCAAGGTTT
Source organism: Anaerolineae bacterium (assembly GCA_034429675.1). Taxonomy (GTDB): domain Bacteria; phylum Chloroflexota; class Anaerolineae; order B4-G1; family SLSP01; genus JAKQHY01. The sequence continues at coordinate 6,822 of DAOUFX010000191.1, forward strand.
ACGCAACGGATATTTATGGCGTGGGCGATTTCGTGGAAACCGATTCTTCTGCGGAGATGTTGATTCATCCCGAAAAACATGCTCCATTCCCTTACCGTGAAGATCACCTGATGGTTCAATATATGGACGGTTGCGATCTGAAATACCCCGATGCCAGTTTTGATATCGTTTTTTCATTTTCTTCCATTGAGCATTTTGGCGGGCACAAAGCCGCCAGCCGTTCGATGCAAGAAATGGCGCGGGTTTTGAAACCTGGTGGGGTGCTCGTGTTGGCGACGGAATTGGTGCTCAACGAATTGCCTCATCCGGAGTTTTTCCTTAGTGATGAGGTGTATTCTTTTCTGGTTAAACCTAGCGGTTTGCAGTTAGTGGAAGATATTGACTTCACTATTTCACCTTCATTGTTGGCTGATCCTGTTGATCTTGCTACGGAGTATCTGAGTAAGTTCCCTTGCATAGTTTGTAAGGCCGGCAAGCATTTGTTTACTTCGATCCTATTGTTTCTGCGAAAACCTGCTGGGCCCGGCGAGGCCGCGAATGTTTGTGCTACGGCGAGTTTGGCAACGGCCCCAGAGTTGGTTTCTGAGCAGCCCCAGGAACTTCAGCGGGCTGTTGCGGAGAAGGATGCCGAGATTGCGCGTCTCCGAGGGCAGGTCGCGGCTTATGAACGCGGGCGTTTTATCCGATTGACGCGGAGCCTGGCCAAGTTCTGGCGGCGATTGCGCGGAGGTAAGGCGGATTAGCTATTCTTTTTTGGCAAAGGGTGGTGTCCATGCTTGATTATGTGATTTTTGTATGGCGCTTGGCGTTGTTTTCCCTCTTTAACCTGTTGCTGTTGGGCGTGGCTTATGTTCTTACGCAGCGTCTGGGACGGGGGTGGCCTCGCTCGGAGCGGCTAAGCGCCATCGTTCTTATTTTTTTCGCCCAAATCGTGGTGTATCAGTTGGCGCTGGGTGCGTTGAAGATTCTGACTTATCCCAATTTGTGGATCGTTGGCGGGTTATGTTCGATAACCCTGTTGTTCTTTCTCCGCCGCGATTTGACCTTCCCAGACGATTTGCGTGTGTCCCCGGATGGAGCGACCCTCTTATGGCAGAGAGTGCGCCGCTTTCCTTATCCGCTACTGTTTCTTGTTGGACTCGCTCTCGCTCTGGAATTTGCGCTGGGCTTGCGACATCCACCCTTGAACGGCGATGATTTGGGATACCACCTGCCCCTTGCCGTTTCCTGGTTTCAATCCCATTCTTTGTGGGTTACACATCCACCCTTCTGGTTTTATCCGGGCACTTCCGAATTGATTGACCTGTGGTTGTTGCTGCCGTTTCGGGACGATTTTTTCCTCGCCCTGCAAAACTGGCCTTTCCTGTTGCTCTCGTTACTGTCGCTATACGGCATCGCGCGCCAGCAACGGTTGAGCGTGCGCTGGTCTGCCTGCGGTGCGGTGTTGTTTGTCGGCGTTTTGATGTTGCATAACCAGTTCGACAGTCAAAACAACGATATGGTTTCCAATGCTTTGTTTCTTGTATCCTTGCTTTTCGTCATCCGCTACAGCGCCAGCAATACCTGGGGAGCCTGGGCTTTGGCTTCTGTGTCCGGCGGTTTGATGCTGGGGACGAAATACTATGGGGCATATTATCTGGCGACGCTTGGATGCGTCTACTTGTTTCTGGCTATCGGACGCAAGCGTTGGTCTGTTATTGTGCGCGACGCGCTCCTGATGGGCGGCATCGCCTTTATTTTCGGCGGGTTTTGGTACGTGCGCAACTGGATCATTGCCGGCAACCCACTGACGCCTGTGGAAATTCAGATCGGCCCCATCAAACTGTTTCCCGGCTATGAGGCTTATAAATGGCAGTTGACCTCGACCTTGCTGGCTCACCGGCGCGAGCCCATCGTCTGGCAACTGCTCTGGGAGGCTTTGCTCAAATCGGGCTGGCTGGCGCCCTTGACGCTGCCCTGCTATGGCGTTTCTCTCCTTTTCTGCGCGTGGAAAGCGATCAAGAAGGATTTGTCCCGGTTGGAGGTGTTGTTGAATGTGCTGCTGCCTGTTGTTTTGACCGCGGTGTATCTCACCACGCCTTTGTTGGTTGAGAATAATCAAGGCACTCTGAATTTGCTCAAGCTGGCTTACACCCCCGTCCGTTATGGCTTTACCCTTTGGGCCATGGCCGGCGTGACCCTGGTGTGGCTCCTGTCAAGGCTGGAAATCACGCCGGATTCGTTCGGCGCCAAGATTCTCGTGACTGTCGTAGCGCTCTTCCCTTACGTCTGGCTTGTCCCAACCTATGCCCCCTTTACATCTGGCTTCTTTGATTTCCAATTGGAGACGCCGGGGGTGGTTCTGGGATGTATTGCTTGTGTTTCGTTCGTGGCGTTTGAGCGTTTTTTTGCGCTCGTTCCCGCGCCCGGCGAGCGCGCTTTTCGCTGGTTCGACAGGAACCGGCGCCGGTTGTGGCTGATTTCGGGGGCGGTTGTGGGGATGGGCGTGTTGGTGTTGGCTTTTTTCTTCCATCGCTATCGCGTCAACAATGACGCGCTGTTCTACACCCGCCACTTTTTTCCCACTTACCCTGCCGCACAACCCGCGCTCGCTCAGAGCAAAGGGCGCGTCGTTTTGACCGGCTGGTACACTCCCTATTTCTGGTATGGCGAGGATTTTCGCAACCAGATTTTCATCTGCTCCTGGGAATCCGCTCCGGCTTTAGAGGCATGTACACGCCGGTATGCCGCAGATACGTTGATCGTCGCCAAAGACACACCGGAAAACTTCCGTGAAACGGATTCTTTGGCCGAGACAGCCTCAGATTGGTTGAAATTGACTTATCAGGACGATTATGTCTCCATGTACCGGGTTTTGCCTTGATGCTCTTGCGGGGCATGAAAATCACGATTTACATGTCAGAGGTATAAGGAAGTGTTTGCGCGGGCGGGGG
>DAOUFX010000192.1:0-15631 GCA_034429675.1 Anaerolineae bacterium
TCTTTCTCTTAAAATCTTTGTGGTTTGCGCATCTTTGCATTTTAACCAAACCGGTTATACTGGAGCCGTCATTAAAAAAAAACAAATTGCCCCGCAGCTATGGACAGCTCGGGGCAATGACCATCGGCGATGACCGCGCCGTGGTGGAATCAGTATAACACACATTCCGCCCCCGCGAGCAGTCGCCGGGGGCGGTGTTGTTTGAGTAACTTCAGATGTGTGCAATTGCAAGGCTAATTATAGAAAGGTAAAGGAGGATATCTGTGAAAGCAATCGTTAGGGTCTTAAGTTCACTACTGTGTTTGTTGCTGACCGTTTCTTGTCTGGTGGGATGTCGTGTCGGAAGCGATACGGGGTCACATGACCTGAAATGGAAAAAGCTGGCAGAATTTGGAGGTGACGTCAACGAGTATTACCAGTATCTCACTGAGGAGGATATGCGCCCTCTCTCGGGGAGCGAGTTTGCTTATATAGGGCGCGAGCCACGCCTATTGGTGTTGACAGACGTTACCGATATGTCCATGCTACAAAACCAGGTACGCCCCGAACATCAGCAACAGATTGAACAAGTGGATTTCTCGAAGTATTGGGTGGCGGTGCTCTATCAGGGGCGCAGAGAACAATCGGAATATTCAATCACAGTAAGTGCAGTGCATTTCCAGAGCAACACAGTGACGATTGCGGCGCAATTTCAAAAGCCGTCAACTAGCACGGAATATCAACCTGCACCGTCCATCTCGCCTTATTTCGTGTTGAGAATTCAAAAGCCTGCGGATGTGACTGAGGCAGGCCTGCGCTTTCGCCTAAGCGTTGATGATCAGATGATTTCTGCACAATGTATGTTGGAAGGTAGACCGCTATCCTGGATAAATTTGATATCTCATGCTTGGGCCGGCGAGTATAGTTATGCTGATGCTCACCCTACATTGCAGGTGATTGCGGATTACGAAACATGGACAACAGTTAAGAACCTGCACCCTTATGATATACAGTTCATGTCACAAGAGGACTTTCTGTCGGCATTTGCGATTATCGTATATCAAGGGAGAAAAAGTACGACGAGTTTTGAGACAGAGATATTAAGTGTCAGACAACGAGGCAACACCATAATGATTTGTGTAAAGTTTCATGAGCCATATCCTGGACAAGCGGTTGGACAATCGGTGACTTCTCCTTACTACGTATTCAAGGTAGATCGCCCTCTAGATATACAAGGTGAAGTTGTCTTTGTGCTTTGCACAAATACACAAGAGATTTCACGGCAGACGGTAACTTTACCGTAAGCGAGGGAAAACCATGCTTAAATTACACTCGAAACTATATGGCGTGTTTGGATTGATTGGAACTTTGTTGTTGTTCGCTCACACAGATTACATTGGATATGCTCATACCTTTAACCATTCTTTACAAGCTCATGCCGCAGCAAGCAACGTGAATCAACAGCGTGCCATTGCATATATTGCGAACAGAGAGGGAATACCGGCTGATGTGTTGCGATTGGTGGATGCAGAGACGATCATCTTTCCTCTTTCCGGAGTAACTTTGTGGCGCGGACAGGTTTTGGACATTCAAAATCGTTTACACCTTCTCTATGAAGTATGGATAGATGAGGAGACGCAATTCATTTTGAACGGCCGGATGGATCCTATGACCTATTGGCAGTCAGAAGAGCAGATGTTCCGGGAACAGTATCGAAAGCAGATTCTTAAGACAACGGCAATACGCAAGCGGTGCACTGTTGCCGGATTGCAAATTGTGGCCGGCGCTTTGGAACGCGATCCTTTGACCGGCGCGTGGGTCTGGTCGGGAAAAGTGATGGATGACCACGGTAATCTGCACCGGTTGACGCTGGATATGCGGGGACAAGAGGTGGACTATCAAGAGTTGCCGAGAACTTCTGTCGAGCAGACCCGCTTTGGTAAATTGGAATCGCGCTTGTTTTACCTCTTGCCGCTGTTACCGCCTGATACCACGTTGCGAGTGTTGTTGTGGGCGTCTGGCGTGGATTACGCCTGGGTAGACGCGCAGCTTGCGCATGCGTATCCACAGATTCCCGCCGATTATTTCGCCGGAGGGCAGCCTTTCATTGGACGCGGGCAGCCGGTGGACCTAGATGAGGCGCTTTTTTCGGAAGTCAGGGCTACCTACAATGACTTACTGGATCAAGCTTATCATCAGGCCACGGAACCTATTGACGCTTTTCTGAAAACCAGAGGGTATACTGGCGAGGTTTGGGATATCGCACCGTGCGTGTATGTTGAACTACCAGTGAGCGTGATTCGTGAGTTGAACGAAACTACGTTGGTAAACCTATCCAATATCTACCTGGGCGAGATTGGGATGGTGCCACAGACGGAACCGAGTAGTTCTCTTGAAATGGCAAATTCAGGAACAATGTTCCAGAATCCAGATAAAATTGCTCTCAGGTTAGATAATGTGCACTCGACCATTCAGGTGGATTCAGTATGGAGTCAGGGTTATACAGGGCAAGAAGTGCAATTAGGAATTATGGATACTGCCACCGTGAATTCGTTTAACTATCCGGTCTTCTCTGAAAAGCTAATATATCCATTTAACCCGTACCCGGATGTAAGATATCATGCAACCGAAGTAGCCGGAGTTATGTTTGGTAATGATATTGAGCACCCTGAGTATCGTGGCGTGGCCTATGGTAGTACCGAGCTATTTACTGCCGGGAATGACCCAAATAGTTGGGAACAAATGCAAACCGGCCTTAATTACTTCGTAGATAATGAGGCTTTCGTCATTAACGTCAGTTTGGGGGTTACGGGAACGCGGGTAGTGCAGGCAGTAGATCGTGTGTTTGATGTAATGGTGCGAGATCGCGATCCTTTTATTGCAGTAGCGGCGGGCAACAATGGGCAAAAGACAAACGAGTGGCATGTGAATAGCCCTGGCAAGGCTTATAACGTGATGACGGTGGGCGGGTTTGATGACCATAACGACGGCGTTTGGGGCAATGATACCATGTGGGCAGACTCTTGCTACGTAGATCCATATGCCGACGGCAGTGCTACAAACACTTATGCCAAACCCGATATCGTGGCAGTTGGTGTCAATGTAACTGTTTATGATCCTTCCGTTGAGGGTTATACACCTGTTGATGGCACCAGTTTTGCAGCGCCGCAAGTCGCCGGCATCGCCGCTTTGTTGATACAGCGGTATTACTTCCTGCGCACCAATCCGGAGACTCTCAAGGCAATCATTATGGCCTCTGCTATTAACGACATTGAGGACAACGGCCAGAAAGTCTTGGGAGACAAAGACGGCGCGGGAGGCGTCAGTGCGGCTCAGGCGATGGCTATCTTTGATCGCGGTGGGTGGATGCATCACGTTATCCCTGATATCTACAACACGGCGGATCCTGCTAATCCGTTCGATGGTAACGCTACATTCTATGATTTCAAAGGATCGGATACGGCAATCTGGGATGTTGGAAATACTCACGCCGTCGCCGGAAGTCACGTGCGGGCTGTCTTGTGTTGGGATTCCAGTCCTTCAGCAAGTGTGGAGACGGTTGGAACTGATAAACTGGCGAGTGATTTCGATTTGAATGTGTTTGATCCCTTTGGCGTCCAGGCGGCTTATTCTGTCGAACTCTACAACAATTGTGAAGCAGTAGATTTCGTCGCCACACAGACGGGCGAGTATACTTTGCGAGTTACGTATTATGACAGGAGTGACGAGGATGACGAGGGTGACGAGGGTCTGAACCTGAGCCTGGGAATGGCCTGGTTGCCATTATTCCCCATCAACAATGTGGTGTACATCCCAATTGTAAGCAGAGGCGTGCTTGCAAGGTGACCACATCTGATCGAATTGGCTGTCGAAAAGTGGAAACTCAGAAGAGAAGTATGCTCTTGAAAGGCTGATGAAGAAGGAAAGCGGACATTGGATCAAGTTAGGTGGGCTGGAGCAATCGCCGCCCGACATCGTTTCAAGACCGATGCGGCTGCGAGTCAAACGCACACAAGTGGGTTGGCTCTTGCAGGGTCTAGGGCGCACCCGTCGCGCGACTTAAGTTGGGCCGTCTATACCCTCGTCGTTTCGTGCTCTTCCAGCAAAAGACCCCAGGGAACCCTATCCCCTGGGGTCTTCTTCTGCCTCCCGGACTGTATCAGGCCGGCAATTGAAAAGGCCCGATAGAGCACAGCAATTGACACGATCCTGATTAGTCGCGTAATAGATGTCGGCCTGGCACAACCCGGGAAACTACTTCAACACCCTGAAGCCGGGGCCGCTGCCGCCCGCCGTCCCGCGATACCCCGCCACTTTCACCGCCGATCGCGCCCCGGTCGCGGGATTGTACAGCCCGACCCCATACAGCCGGCTGGTCTTCATAAAGTAGCCGGAGAAGATCCGGTAATCCACACCATCCAGCGCCGCCATCCGCGAGCAGGGGCGCCAGTGCCGGCCACGGGAGAGGACGCTGCCTTCATTGCGCCCGATCTGGCAGGTCCACACCAGTAGCTTGTACCCGGCCGGGATGCCCGACGCGATGAAGCCGTTGGTGTTCCGATCACTGTACAACGTCCCCAGTTCGCCGTAGCGCTTTTGATTGACCCAGGGAACGCTGAGGTTCAACGTCGCCGGCGTGCCCTCCTGCAACACACACTCGCGCACTTGCACCGGATTGAACAGCATCCGTTTTTCCACCCACGTCACCGCCCACACTTCCTGGTTGGTGGTCAGGTGCCGGCGCAGGCACCAGGTCAGGTCTTTCACCGTGCCGTCGCCGTAGGTGGCGTCGAAGCCGGCCAGGCCATTGCCTGGCCAGTTGTCAGTTGGCGATAAACTCCCCCGCGCCAACTCCGACCAGATCACGCCATACTGCGCGCTCCAGTCTACCCCGTTCACCAAGACCTGCGTGACGTGGCGCGGGCTGCGCCCGGCTTCGTAGAAGTGGTCGCGCGGCAGGTAAAAGTATTTCGCGCCGGTCGGCAGGGTCACGGTGGTCGTGAAAGTAAGCGCGATCTCCGGGATTTCGCCGGGCAGCAAGGCCGCCAGGTCGCCCTGGAGCGCCGCCAGATCATTCTCCAGCTCGTAGTGGGATTTGCGTCCGATTGAGGTCAGGTCGTTGTGGTCACTCATCACGCCTCCATCGAGTATTGCGCCGAGATGGCGGCGATGGCCACCTGCGTGGCGTTCCCGGCGTTGCTCAGGGTGTAGCGCAGTTGCAGTTGGTAGAACTCAATCGCGAGATCCTGCACGATGATGCGCTGGCCGGCGCCACTCGCCAGGGCGGTCGTCCAGGTGGTCTGCCCCTGCACGCGATACTCGATCTTCACGCTGATGTTGGCGTCGTGGGTGTCCAGGAAGATGCCGATGGCGTGCAGCATTTTGAGCTTGTGCACCGAGTCCATCGAAAGCCAGGCGGTCGTGAGTGTGGCCGTCGCGGCGCGCTTGTAGGTGCTGGTGTGATGGAGGCCGAGTTGGTTGCTCATAGCGGGTTCTCGTCCGTGTAAGTGCCGCTGCCGATGAGCAGCAGCTCGCCGCCCAGGTTGTGGATCGCCGGGACATGCGGCGCGCCGGCGTGGGCTATCATCGTGAGCGGCATAAAAGTGCTGAAGGTTTTGTTGGGCCGCAGCAAATCTATATATTGCGGCGCCGGATTGAAGGAATACTGGCTGCGCAGGTCGTAGTAGAGCAGATGGGCGCGCCAGTTGAGGATACCGAAGTTTTGGTATTCCTGCGCCAGGCCGACGCTGGGGGTCTCGGCGATCAGCGCAATCTGGCTGCCATTGAATTCATAGAGCATGATCGAGTCGGCATTGCTGCCGCCCCAGACCAGCTCGCTGGCGCGTTGGATGCCCGGCGAGAAGTAGAAGTTGTCGTCGTGGACGGCAAAGAGCGAGCCATACCCCAGGTAACGTCCCGACCCCGCCACGCTGGCGATCTCGGAGATGCCGGCCGAATTCAAACGGTAGATGTCGAGGCTGCCGTCGGGGCGGCTGGCGGCGTAGAGGATGTAGCCGCGAAAGTGGGTCAGGAATTGCGGGTCGAGCGGATGCGCCGGCGTGTAGTAGGCTTCGAAGGCCGTCTCGGCAGCATTCAACCGCATCACCGCGCCGTTGGCGCGGAGCATATAGACTTCGTTTTCGACAACCGCGAGAATCCTGGCGTCGCTGCCAACGTAGAGCTGGCTGTAGGTCGTCCCGGTATGCGCGCCGGCCCACACGCCGCTGGTGCGTCTTTGTGCTACCGCTTGTCTTTCCGACGACGCGCGCGCGGCCCTCATCCCTCGCAAAGGAGGCCGGTCTTGCTATTCGGTAAGTTTTTCTTTTGACTTGACGTAAGAGGAGAAAGAACGGGTTGTCTTCAAATAGACCCTGGTATAATAAACCCCGCTATCCTTTTCGAAAAAACACTTTCCTTTAGCCAAGCCGCATTAGCGGAGAAATTTCTTGAGGGAGATAAATATGAATACAAATCCAATCAACACAGCATCACTGGGACAACCAATAAGTTCCCACACCCTGGCTTTTGACCAGAAGTGGGGCAGGCTGATCGGCGGGATCATCGGCATTCTTTTGGGCCCAACGCTTTACTTTGGGTTGCCGCTTTTCTGGGCGAACATGAACTCGCCGGTGCTGAATGATATGATAAAAACCACGCCATTCTTCCAGTATATGCCCATAGGACTCGGTCTCATTGCCGCCATCATGGGGGTGCTGTCCATACTCCATGTGCTGCGCAACTGGAAGTTGGCCGTCCATCTCTACGAAAACGGTTTTGAGTACACAGACCAGCGTGGGACACAGACTGTGCTTTGGGAGAACGTCGAGGGCGTCCGCCAACAGGTTATCCGTTATTATCAGTACGGCTTCATCCCGTCAGGGACCAGTTATTGGATCAATCTGCAGGCTCAGAATGGGTCGAATTTCACGTTGGACAATCGCTTTAGCAAGGTCAAGAAGCTCGCCCAGACGGTGCAGGAACGGATGGCCAACGCGCAATTGCCCAAATATCTGGCCGATCTGGAAGCGGGCAAGCGGATTGAGTTCGGGTCGTTGGGATTCGACCAGAAGGGCGTCTACCACTTCAACAAGAGCCTGTCCTGGAGTGAAGTTGGGAAAGTAGACTTCAACAGTGGCTGCCTCGTGATCACCAAGAAAGGCGCCTGGGGCAGTTGGCTCAAGGCCAGCGTCGCCGAGATTCCGAACGCCGTGGTGTTTGCGGTGATTGCGAAGCGCTACCTGGGCGGCTCGGCCACAGAGTAATTTGAAAATAGGCCATCGCCGGATGATTGCCCTGGACGTTTGTGCGTCCGGGGCAATTTGTTTTAGTAGATATTTTTCACGCTTCTTGTTTCTTTTTTTTCACCGTGGTATAATGAATTCGTGTCGCCTGACCGGATAGACCTCAACAAGACAAAAAATGCGCGTCAGGTTCATGGGATAATCAAGATCACGGTCAGGTCTCAGCGGAGGAGGATGCGATGAAGTCAGAAACTTCACAGGCGCTACCTAAGGATCCCACAAAACAACCCTCACTTCAACCTGCCCCGGCAGAGGGGGCATCCCCAGAAACACCCCAGGATATTGCGAAAAGCACCCGACGTGCGCAGTTTATTTATATTGCCATCGCCGTCGTTGTTCTGGGCACATTGATTGCGGCCATCGTCCTGATGGCCATGAATAAGGAAGTCGCCACGACGATTCGGGACATTGCCATCGTGCTGGTTGCCGCCGAGACCTTTCTCATCGGGTTGGCCGCCATTATGCTGGTCTTTCAAATTCAGATGCTCATTCAGGTGCTGCGTGACGAGATTCAGCCGTTGATACAGTCCGTCAATGACACGGCCTCGACCGTCAGAGGCACCACAGAGTTTGTCAGCCAGAACATGGTCTCCCCCATCATCAAAGTCGCCGGTTTCGCCGCCGGCGTGCAGCGCGTCACCAGCGATGTGCTATCCATCGCCTCAAGCTTTCGACCCCGGTCGAAATCGTCACGACGCAACGTTGCTGAACCGCGCCCGGATGTCCCTGAACCCCGTCGCGATGTTTCCGAGTAATGCTTTTGGCCCCTTGGATACCCAAGGGGCCGTCTAAATCCCAGGTCTCTCAACCTGCATCTACTCAGTTAAATTTAGGAGGAAAAGACGATGTCCAACCAGGAGAACGAGTTCGGAGCCTTTTTGCTAGGATTTCTTGTCGGTGGATTGGTCGGCGCCGCGGTAGGGATGCTGTTCGCCCCGCAATCCGGCCCGGATACCCGTGAGCAGATTCGTCTTAAGAGCCACGAGTTAACCGAACAGGCCACGCACACAGCCGATGAGGCTCGCTCCAAGGCGGAGCATTTCTGGACCGACGCGCGCACGAAACTCGAAGACGCCACCAAGCAATTGCAGGAACGCGCACGTGAGCTTCAAGAACAGACCAAAGCGATGGTCGAAGAAAAACAGGCGCAGCTCAAGTCCTTGGGCAAGAAAGAAGGCGATGCGGCGCCCGCCGCCGAAACCGGCAGAATCGAGCCAGAAGCTGCTTAATCTATTGTGTCAAAGTGTTTTACCATGCCCCCGCAATCGCGGGGGTATGGTTTTTTAAGGAAGAATGTAAGGAAACGGTTTGTTTGTATCTAAATTGTTCCAAAGGGAGATTCAGTAATGAAGAAACATAATTCACGTACATTGCAGACAATCTTAATCTTAAGCGCCTTGATAGGTGTCTGGTTATTCTCTTCGTCTTTCCTTTCCGCTTCTTCATTCGCAAATTCAGAGTCATTCCGCGCTTTGTTGGTGTTCCGCAGCCCCATCGGCAATCCCGAACTGGTGTTGAACAAAACCGCTAATCACGCCAACCCCAAACCGGGCGATGAGCTCTCCTATACATTGGCTTACTCCAATATACGTTATGGTTCGCAAGCGTTCAACGTCCGGCTCTATGAGTTCCTGCCTGATGGCGTGGATTTCGTTTCGGCCTACCCGCCCGCCGACTACAACGACGATGGTGTGTTGATCTTCAATGCCGATTCTATCGGGCCGGGGACCGCACCCAGATTGGTCACAGTTACCGTGCTGGTCAAAGAGGGGTACACGACCCTCAACAACCAGGCGTTGGTCGTCGCCGACGGAGTCACCCCCACCCATGCCACCCTCGCGACCAATGTCACGCCTTTAGTGCGCCAGGTGAGCGTGACGAAGAGCGGGTATCCCTATGTCATCAAAAACCGCACGCTGCTTTACCGGGTTCGCTGTGAGAATACCGGCGAAGGCGCTCTCGAAAATCTTTCGATGGTGGATATTTTGCCTCCCGGCGTGACCATCCAAACTGCGTCGCCCACGCCGTCTACGGTGAATTACCCCCTGGTGACGTGGACGACGCCTGATCTGGCCGTGGGCGACACCTGGGAAGTGCTCATCACCGCCACGGCGCCTTCAGAGGTCGGGACTATCACGAACACAGTGATGGTGGACGCCGATCTATTGGACATGACCAGCGGGTTGTTCTCGACCCAGGTTATTTCCGAAGGCGCCATCATCTATCTGGAAAAGGCCGGCTCCGCGCAGGAATTGTACTGGGGCGATGAAATCGTCTATACGCTGGATTATCAAAACATCGGCAATGTGGAGGCCGAGGATGTCCGCTTGACCGACACACTTCCGACCAACATCACCATCATCGGAGTCAGCGACACGCCCGCCGTGAGCAACACGCAGCGTCTCGTCTGGGAGCTTCCCACGGTTGACGCAGACAGCAGCGGTCGCGTCGTCTTCACGGCGACGGTGGGCGGCACGCCCGGACGGACGCTGCACAATGTGGCCGATACCGATGGCCCCGGGTTGTTCGATGCCAGCCACGCTGAATTCGACACAGAGGTTCTCTACCACTTTGTCTATTTACCCATTGTGATGCGCCAACATTAAGCGGCTGTCGCGCTTTCTGCACGGGCTGACCGCCGGTTAGCCCGTGTTTTTTTAAATCATAGAAGCGAGTTCTGAGGATTAACCTATGAACCTTCCCCAAATTCCAATGGATGCAACGATTCAATTTTTGACCCGCCTGCTCAATACACCCAGTCCCACCGGCGATACGGAGACGGCGCTGGCGTTTGTCAAAAATGCCATGGCGAGCCTGCCTCTGCAGACTGCGTCTGTCGAAAAAGGCGGGCTGTTGCTTTCCTGGGCCGGCGCCGCCGATTATCCACGCGCTCTGACGGCGCACGTGGATACGCTGGGCGCGATGGTGCGCACGGTCAAGTCCACCGGACGATTGATGCTGACGCAGGTGGGCGGCTATGACTGGCACTCGGTCGAAGGCGAAGGCTGCACCATCGTCGCCGGAGACCGGCGAACTTACCGCGGCAGCATCTTGCCGATCAAGGCTTCGGTTCACATCTACGGCAGCGAAGCCCGCGAGCTGGAACGCAAAGCGGAAAACTACGAAGTGCGCCTGGACGCGGAGGTTGACGACGAAGAGGATGTCAAGGCGCTGGGGGTCGGCGTTGGCGATTTTGTCTACCTGGACCCGCGCGTCGAAGTCAACGCGGGTTTCATTCGCAGCCGGCATCTGGATGACAAAGCCGGCATCGCCTGTATCTACGGCGCGCTGTTGGCGTTGCACCAGGCCGGGTTGGCGCCGCGTTATCGCCTGAACGTGCTCATTTCTAGCTTTGAAGAGGTGGGGCATGGCGCCTCCGTCGGTATCCCCACCGATGCAAAGGAACTGGTCGCGGTGGATATGGCCGCTGCCGGCAAAGACCAAAACTCGGATGAGTTCAGCGTCGGCATTTGCGCCAAAGATTCCGGCGGGCCCTATCATCTAGGATTGCGCCGTTACCTGGAGCAGCTGGCCGTCGCCCACACCATTCCGCACAAAGTTGACATCTATCCCTACTACGGCTCCGACGGCGAGGCCGCGTGGCGCGCCGGCGCCGACTTCAAGGTGGCGCTGCTCGGCCCCGGTGTGGATGCCTCGCACGCTTACGAACGCACGCATAGCCGGTCTATCGAGGCCACCGCGCAGTTGATCGTGGCTTACCTGCTGAGCGAGCGTTTGCCGGCGGCGTGAAGCTTTGGGATTTTTACCACGGAGATGCGGAGGACACAGAGATTTTATATGTTCGCTGATTGGCAAATTCCTTATTTGACGGCGGATCTGCCCGGCATCGGGGGCGTCATCCGCGCCGAGATTGAAGACTTCATCGTTGAGGAAGTCCCCGCCTACGAGCCATGCGGTGAGGGCGAGCACACCTTCTTCGGCATCGAGAAACGCGGCATCGCCACCCAGGTGGTGGTCAAACAGGTGGCCCAGGCATTGGACATTCCCGAACGCGAGATCAGCCGCGCGGGGCTGAAAGATGCGCGGGCCGTGGCGCGCCAGACGCTCTGCGTGCATTGGATTCCCCCCGAAAAGCTGCTGGCGCTTGAGCTGGATCGCGCGCAGGTTTTGTGGGCCAAACGCCATACGAACAAGCTGCGCAGCGGGCACCTCAAGGGCAATCGTTTCTGCATTCGCATTCGGGGCCTTGAACCGGGGGCGGAACGGCGGGCGCAGGCGATTCTGAATTTCCTGGCCGAGCGCGGCGTGCCCAACGGCTACGGGGTACAACGTTTTGGCAACCGCGGGACCAATCACGAGGTCGGGCTGCTGCTGTTGCGCAACGATCGCGAAGGGTTGAAAGCGCACGGAATCCGGCATCTGGCTTATTCTATGCGAGCATTCTTCATCAGCGCGCTTCAGTCGGCGTTGTTCAACCAGGTGCTCGCCGCCCGCATCCGTCAGGGAACGATGGACGACGTGCTGCCCGGCGATGTCGCCAAAAAGCTGGACACCGGCGGCATTTTTACGGTCGAGGACGCCGAGGTCGAGCGTCCCCGGGTCAAAGTCTGGGCCATCAGCCCGACCGGACCGATCTTTGGATTCAAGATGCGGCCCGCGCTGGCCGAGGCCGGGGAGTTGGAAGCGCAAATTCTGGAGAGCGCCGGGCTGACGCTGGCCGATTTCCGCCCGTCCAAGTCGCAGGGCACGCGCCGGCCTTTGCGCTATCGCCCGGAAGGATTGAGCTGGCGTCAGGACTCGGATTCGTCGTTGGCGGTGTCGTTTTTCGCGCCCGAAGGGGCGTTTGCGACGATGTTGCTGCGCGAATTGATGAAACTGCCCACCGACGACGCAGACCCGGAGGACGAGGATCTGACCGATGACGAAGCCTGATTATCCCATGACCCGCGCCGTGCGGACGTTGTTAGATCGGAAAATTGCCTTTACGCCGCATTTCTATCCCTATGTTGACCACGGCGGCACCCAACACGCGGCGGCCTGTCTCCACGTAGACGAACACAGCATCATCAAAACCCTGGTGATGGAAACCGATGCCAGGTCACCGCTGATCATCTTGATGCATGGCGACCGCGAGGTTTCCACCAAACAGCTCGCCCGTAGCCTGGGGGTTAAATCGGTCGCCCCCTGCGCGATGGAGAAAACCGAACGAGTGACCGGATACACGGTCGGCGGCATCAGCCCCCTGGGAACCCGCCGCGTCCTACCGATCTACGCGGAGCGCAGCATTCTGGCGTTGCCGCGCCTCTTCATCAACGGCGGCAAGCGCGGATTCTTAGTCGAAGTGACGCCCGGCGATCTGGACCGGGCGCTGACGTTGACGCCGGTTGACGTAGCTATCGAGCCTTAGTACAATACCTTCATGAGTAGCATTCTAGTCCAACCCGATTGGCGCCTCCGCGAGCAGGAGGTCACCCGGCGACGGCAGTGCGCCCTGTGGGTGATTCCCCTGTGGATGCTGGTATTGCTGGTCATCACGGCGATTTCTCAGCGCGCTACTTCGCGCCTGGTCTACCAGGCAATTTTCACGGATGCTGCCGGCTGGGGCGTTGCGATAGGATTGACGGTGTGGTATGCCTTGCGCTACCGCCCGGAACGCAATCGTTTGGCCTCTCTGAGCGCGTTGTATGTCATCGCGTTGTCCGTCCTCGTCAACAGCCTGCCCAAATGGAACCTCGCCGTCTGGCCGCCGGAGGAGACGGTGGCTCAGTCTCCAATGCTCTATTGGGGATTGTGGCACCTGGCGTTTTGGGGCCTGGTGGCATGGCTGATGCGCCGCTATCCGCTTGAGATGAGCGCCATCGGCGTGGGCAGCACGCATTGGCGCCGCGATCTCCTGGTCGGCATCCTGGGCGGCGGCGTGCTGTCAGGCCATTTTCTTTTTGCGGTGGCGTTTACCGGCTCCGGAACGCTGCGCATCCCTCCGCTGCCCTACGCGATCTGGCAATTGTCCTTCGAGACGGTCGCCACGATGTCCATTGAGCTGCTCTATCGCGCGGTCATCTATCACTATCTGGAGCGACAATGGCGCTGGCCGTTTTGGGCCGCCGCGTCGCTCTCGGCGCTGGCCACCGTCTCGCAGTACCTGGTCAAAGTCCGTTGGACCAGCGGCCTCGTTGTAACCATCGGGGTTTTGTTTTATGTTCTCGTCCTGAGCGTCATCAGCGCCACCCTCTATCGCTGGACGCGCAGTTTGTGGCCCGGCTACATCGCGGCGCTGGTTTTTCATTTTGTCGCGATGTTATGGTAGGATGCGATCCTGACAATTCGATGAAAACGGAAAACACCTTTCAAGCAAATCTCGGTCGTTGGATCAGAATCGGCCTCAGTCTGATCGCCATCACCTTTCTGATCTATTACACCGAATCTCTCAAGCTGCCGTTTTTCGCAACGTTGCGGTATCTCTATGCCATTCCCATCGTCTACGTGGCGCTGCGCTTTGGGCAACGGTATGGTCTGGGATTGTCCATCCTGGTGACGTCGCTCTTCTTGCCCATCCTGGTGGATGTTTTGTTGGATACAGGGTGGCAATCGGTAAGTTCCGTTGAATTGCTCTTGACGCTGCTCCTTTTCAACGTGATGGCGTTACTGGGCGGCAACCTGGCCGAGCGGGAGGTATTGGAAAAGGAGCGCTATCGCACGCTCAACCACCTCAGCGAGCAGTTCGGACGCAAGCTGGATAGGGACGAACTGGCCCACGTCATCCTGGCCGAAACGGTGCGCGCTTTGCAGGCCGAGAGCGGCGAATTGTGGTTGAGCGAGGGCGAGGGCCGTCAATGCCGCATGGTCGCCAATGAAGGGCCGGCGCCGGTGGCCGAGGCTCCTCCTTCAGGCGACATCCCCACGCTCGTAGAATGGATGGTGCGCTACAACACCCCCCTGTGCGTCGAAAACCCCGAAATGAATCCGCATTTCGTGGTTGCGCCGACACAACCGCCGATACGCGATGTGCTGGCGATACCCCTGCGCAGTTCGGGGCTGCCATTTGGCGCGCTGGTGCTCTATAACCGGCAGTTTCGCACATTCATGCAGCGTGATATGGATCTGTTGACCGAAATCGCCATCAAGAGTGAGATGGCGCTGGAAAACGCCCAACTGTATCACACGTTGGAGGAACGGGTGCTCCAACGCACGCAAGACCTGGCCGAGGAGAAGAACAAGCTCGCCGTGGTCTTTCGGAGCATCGCCGATGGGTTGGCCGTGCTCGACGCCGACCAGCGCATTTTGATGGTCAATCCCGTGGTCGCCGGATTTCTCAACCGCGACGCCGATGCGATGACCGGCGCGCTTGCCTGGGACGTGTTCCCCAGCCCGGCGCTCAAGGCCGTTGTGACCAGCGCCCTGGACATCCGCAAATCCGTTGCCGCCGCCGATGTTGTCTTGCCAACCGGGATGGTGCTGCGGGCATCGGTGGGGTTGCTGAACGGGCCCAACGGAACTGTGCTCGGCGTGGTGCTGGTGTTGCGCGACATTACCCGCGAATTGGAAGTGACGCGGATGAAGACCGACTTCGTCACGATGGTCTCGCACGAGCTGCGCACGCCGCTCACCGGCATCCTCGGCTTTGCGCGCCTCGTCCAGAAGCAGTTGGCGCAATTCCCGCCCGACGAACTGGCGCCCGGCAACGTCAAATGGACGCGGGCGGTCCAACGCATTGAGAACAATCTCGCTATCATCGCCAACGAAGGGGAGCAATTGACCCATCTCATCGCCGATGTGCTGGACATCGCCAGGCTCGAAGATGGCCGGATGGAATGGGAAATGCACCGGGTCGGCCTGCCCGAAGTCATCGCTTCCAGCGTCACAGCGATTCAAGATGCGGCGCAGATGAAAGGCTTGACCGTCGCCGTGGAGGTTCCCTTGAATCTGCCGCCGGTCATGGCCGACCGTGGCCGGTTGTCCCAAGTTCTGGAAAATCTGCTCGGCAACGCTCTGAAGTTCACCGACAAAGGCGTGATCACGGTAAAAGCGTGGCGGCTGGAGCCGGGCGACGACGTCCGCCCCGTTGGGGCGCGCCCTTCCGACACGCAGACGGGGCTCCCGGCGACGCGGCGGATGCTGGCCGTGAGCGTCCAGGATACCGGCGTGGGCATCGCCGAAGCCGACCTGCTCCAGGTCTTTGAGAAATTCAAGCAGGCCGGCAATCTGCAGGCCGGCACGCGCCGGCGCGGCACCGGGCTGGGGCTGCCGATCTGCCGCGAGATCATCACCCATCACGAGGGCCACATCTGGGTGGAAAGCCGCCTGGGCGAAGGCAGCCGCTTCATATTCACGCTCCCGGTTGCGGAGTAAACAAAGGAAGGGGGTTTTTCGCGGGCGGGTACCCCCGCCCG
>DAOUFX010000193.1:0-5726 GCA_034429675.1 Anaerolineae bacterium
CGGGTGCAGGGGCAGACGAATTGGACGACCGTCCTGGCGGCGGGAACCGGCCAGCGCATCATCGTGCAGGATCTCGCGATTGAATTCTACCAACTGCAACTGCGCTACACCCTGACCAATGCCGGCAACGCTACACAAATCGCCATTGCTGCCATCTCGGCGCAATATTCGATGGAGGCGTGATGGACGACCACAACGACCTGACCTCGATTGGGCGCAAGTCTCACTACGAGCTGGAGAACGACCTGGCGGCGCTCCAAGGCGACCTGGCGGCCTTGCTGCCCGGAGAAATCCCGGAGATCACGCTTACTTTCACGGCCACGGCAACTTTACCCGTGGGCGCGAAATACTTTTACCTGCCGCGCGATCACTTCTACGAGGCCGGGCGCAGCCCGCGCCACGTGACGCAAATCCTGGTGGACGGTGTGGATCGGACGGCGCAATATGGCGTGGTCTGGTCCGAGCTGGCGCGGGGGAGTCTATCGCCGACCGACAACTGGCCGGGCAACGGCCTGGCCAGCTTCGAAGCCACCTATGGCGACGGCACAGTGAAAGACCTGACCTGGTGCCTGCGCCGGCACGTCACGACAGTGCAGGAAGTCTGGGCGGTGACGTGGCTGGAAAAGCGCATGCTCTTCAATCCGGTGCAGGTGCGCGAGTGTGTGTTGCAGGAGGGCACGCCGGCGACGTTGAACGTCAGCGTTCCCTGGGTCAATCAGAAGCGCTACGGCGAATTGGGGACGTTGTACAGCGACCGGAACACGAACGGCTTCATCGCGTCGGGCATCCCGGCCGGGTACAAGCTGCTGGTGTGGACGTGCCAGATCGGGCGCAACGAGGGCAGCGTCCTCTCTCGTGGCCGGCACTGGCGCCCGTGCTCGCGCATGGCGGAGCTCGCCGGCACGGATTACCGGATTTTCTCCGGGGATTTTATGAAGACGAGCCGGCTGTACGGAGTTGGATTGTACAATCCAACGACCGGGGCAAGATCAGCGGTGAAGGTGGCGGGGTATCGCGGGACAGCGGGCGGCAGCGGCCCCGGCTTCAGGGTGTTGAAGTAGTTTCCCGGGTTGTGCCAGGCCGACATCTATTACGCGACTAATCAGGATCGTGTCAATTAAAGTGCTCTATCGGGCCTTTTCAATTGCCGGCCTGATACAGTCCGGGACATTGAAGACCCCAGGGAGTGGGTTCCCTGGGGTCTTGTTGTTGGGAGGATAGAAGGTGATAATCCACCTTATTTTTTTCTTATTCTTGGTCTAGCCTTTGGGAGCTCCTCACCACGACGGGCAAGTAGATGTAATAGCCTGTAGTGAATTGCCGTGCCGGCGTCCAAATGGTGGTTTGCGCTAGGGTATCAGTATATCCCACGCGCCAATAGTAGTTCTCAATTTGCGGAGACTGGAAGACATAGGTATATCCGGCCACGGTGGTATCTGCCAGCGGCGCGTGGAATTGCCCATTGGCCGCGACTTGCACCTGGTAACTTGTGGGCGTCAGCGGTTGTGTGTTGCTGATAGGTTGCATCCACCGCCACTGTAAAGCGGGCGTGAGGTTTATTACCGCGCCCGCCGCCGGGGACTGTAAGGAGACATAGCCCGTGGTAGACAGCGGGTACGCGCGTCCGAACGCGCCGATATTGCTGCGGATGAACCCGTCGCCATCATCATCCGTATCGTAGCATGTCGTGCTGCTCGGATCACCAGCATCCAGCGCCGGGGAATCCGCCGCCAGGGTGTAGTCGCCATACGCCGCGTCGTAAAAGCGCGGATCGAGGTTGAGAAGGTTGTGCGATGCGGTCGGGGTGAATGGCGTTGCGCTGTCCAGCCAGTCTTCCGGGCATATACCGCCCACCGCGCGTGCGCACTGGTCGAACAGGTTGTAAGCATAGCGCGCCCCGCCGTCATTTGCCGTCAGTAGTTGAATAGATGCCAATGTTTGCCCGGAGAACAGGTTGTTACGTATGATGCGCGTCCCCACCTCTGTCCCACCCCCGCTCAGGCGCACGCCTACTTGGCCGCCCACAAAAGTATTGTTTTCCAGCGTGTAGGTCAGCGGTGTGCCGTCGGCGACATTGATCTGGACGCCGCCCAGAGCATTGTCCGCAAAGAGCACGCCGCCGATGTAGAGATTATCCAACGGAGTGGCTCCGCCGTCGCCGATTTCCACGGCATAGCCCAGGCTGTTCGTCAGAGACAATCCGGCTAAAGTCACGTCGCCAGAGGTAATCCGCAAGGCCGGTCCGGTGAAGCCCTGGGCGGCCAAACTTGTGCTCACGCCCCCGCCGCCCACCAGCGTTAAGGGCTTGTCAATCACAACGGTGGCCGTCGTGACGAAAGGCGCATCGGCCAGCCAGATAACCGCACCGGGTTCTGCCTGCGCCACCGTCGCAGCCAGATCGCTCCCGGCCGGCAACCAGTCCGGCGGGTGGGTCTCTGTCGAATCCCATTCTTGCTGGAAGTAGGTCGCATACGCCTGAATAGCCGGATGCGTCGCGCTCACGCCGCCATCCAGCCCCAGGTTGTATTCGGTCAAATCAACACCGCCGTCGCCCCATGCCGCGTTGTCCCAATTCTGACTGCCGACGATCAAAAATTGTCCGTCAATGGACAAGGCCTTCGTGTGAATACGTGGGAAAGTACCGGGGTACACCTGCACCTGGAATTTATTCGCATCGCTGCCCAGGGCTTGCCATAACCGCACGGCTACCCGGCGATTGCCACCCAAAAACAACTGATGAGCCTCGCCGCCGGGGCCGGTCAACAAACGCACGGTGACGCCGCGGTTAAGGATGGCGTCCTGGAGAGCCGGTTCAAACGGCAACGCTGCGCCCCACACATCACTGGTGAACACGGCTTGCGCCAGGTCAATCGTGTCGTTGGCTGCCCCCAACGCCGCGAGGATGGCATCGTCGGAGGTTTTGTCCATGGAATCACGGTATAGCGAAAATACAGCCGTATCAGTGGTCACGGTATGACTCCAAATCTGGGGCGCGTGTTCGATCACATAGATATTGGGAGGGGTAAGGGGTGGTGGATAGTTAGGATTGTAGGGAGCGTGCTCCCCGGAAGGATGCAGCGTAGCCCCATACCACAAGAAGTCAAAGACGGTTTGCGCTTCAAAACCCGCCAGACCGCGCACTTGCAGGCCCATGTCATAGCGCACGGGGTCTCTCCTAGTATAATAATTATGAGGATCGTAGCCACGCGCCAACACGGTGTGACCATCTACTACCAACATCTTCGCGTGGCTATAGTGACCAGACCAAAAACCGTTCCGGAAGGTCGCCACTTCAATCTGCCAGGAGATGGTATCAGCCCCCACTTTGAATTCTTGATATACCGGAATCCCGACCGTGGTGACCGACGCGGTGCCGGTGATACTTTGCAGCGCGTCCAGCACATTGTTCTGTGTCTGTCCCAATTCGGACCCCGTGCCGCCAATCAGAATGCGCACACGCATCCCTTCCGGGTAGTTCTCTGGATTCTCGACCACCCGGCCGTAAAGTTCCTTGAGGCCGCTGTTATACGGTTTTAACCCTTGTAAAATGATATTGCCAGCTTGTTCTACTGGCATAGTAGATGGCTCCCAAGTCAGCGCCGTCAAATCCACCTCATACTTTGCATTGACAATTGCCGCCGCCATCTTCTCAAAGGCATCTCGCCCCGAATCTACATCCCGAATGATGAACAAATCCTGATATTGGTTGCCACAGAAGGCCGGATTCTCCAGCGTCCCGAGCACCGCCTGCCCGATGGGCGATAACCCCGCTTCAAACGTGCTGCAATCCAGATCGGCCCACAGCGGACCAAAGCGGGCCGAGGAGCTATACGTGCCGTAGCCGATTTTGCCGGACGCAAAGGACGCGTCGTTGAGATCAAACACCGGGGTGGGTTCACCGTCTATGTATACTTTGATGTTGCGCCCACGCAGCACAATCTTGACGGGATGGGGTACGGTTGGATCGTACTTGACGGTTGACATCAAAAGCGAGGAATTACCATGCACTTTTTTGCCCACGGCAAACACCACTTCGTCATCAATCCGAGCAAATCCTACGCCATAAGTGTTTTGGAGGTCCTGGTAGCGGAATATGATCCCGCCTGGCACCACGCCGGTGATGTCTGAGGTGAACTGCATACAGCCCTCAATCACGCCATCGCCAACGTCGCGCGCGGTTTCATAGGCAACACTCAGGCCTTCCTCCGTACCTACCTGCCAGAGGTCCCAGCCTTCTACCCGCCATTCCCCCCCTAGTGGTCGGGTGATCGCCGCCGCGTGGCTGGGCGGCGCCTCATTGGCGATCTGCCAGAGATAAGGTTCGTCCGGCAATGTGGCGATTTTCGGCCAGGTTTGGCGGAAGAGCCGCCCGGCGCCGGTGGGAACATTGCACAAAGCTGCCGTCGCCGTTTCAGGCACTGGCGGGGACTCTGCCGGACGTGCCAGGACGCTCCGCACTACAAACCAGCTGCTCACGATAATCAAAAGACCTACTACATAGATACGTTTGTGCGTCATAGTGTTTCCTCGCTTGAAGATGCAGTTTTACCGGTAGGCGTCCGGCACAGTAAATTTCAGTACCGGTTGGGGCACCGGGTATTCGGAATGGGGAAGGTAGTCGTCATAGTTTGAAAACAGCAACAACTCGAGCCCCCAGGGTACACCGGGTTCTAGAATGAGACCCTGATTATCCGGCAACCAGAGACAGGGAGTAAAATAGTGAATCGAAGGTTGCGGATATGGCAGGTTGTACCCCAGACCATAGTCCAACAGTTTTTTGCCGCTGGTCGCGTCGTAGATGCCGTCGTACCGGGCAATCCGCCGCCTATCTTCAGAAAACAAGCCCTCCCAAAAATCATAATCTCTCCCACATTCTTTTAAAATTACACCACCGGGATCACTCGTGATGATTTCATTTGAGTCCAGAGTAAACCAACGGGTAACCCATTCATTCCCCTCTCGTCTACGCTCAGTCAGATATTGCACATGGCTTGGCTTAACTGTAACTTGCCCGCCCGCAATTTCAATCCAGTAACCACTACGCTCCAAATTCCCTACACGCAAATATTGCTTATCCGAAGTGAAATAAATTGTGCGATGGTCTAATTTATCCAAATTCTCACAGGCGGGTACCAGAATCTCCACATTCTCAGGATAAAGCGTCTGCTCGAAGCCCGGCGGCGCGTCGCAAAGCCAGAGGTAGCGGGCCACCGGGTTATTTTGGCCCCACCAGCCTTGGTAGTAACCCCAACGCGCGCCGTAATAGATGACAATTACACCCACAATGAAAACCGCCAAAATGGTCAAGCATCCACGCAGTTTCTTGGACATAAATTTCTCCTTTGCTTTGTTATGTTAACCGACATATTGATGAGTAGTTGGATATAAAGGCGATGCTACTACTTGTCCTCTCCTAAGAGTCGGAGCGGAGCTTTGCCGAGGGTGATTGAGATGCACAGCATTGAACACATCTGCCGTAAGTCCTTCAAGCACCCTCCCGCGATCACGGTTTTTAGCAAGCTCTTTAAATGACAACGCCCCCGGCATTTGACGCCAGGGGCGGGTGTGGTACTCTATCCCCACCACGGCGCGACGATCGCCGATGGTCATTGCCCCGAGCTGTCCATAGCTGCGGGGCAATTTGTTTTTTTTTAATGACGGCTCCAGTATAACCGGTTTGGTTAAAATGCAAAGATGCGCAAACCACAAAGATTTTAAGAGAAAGA
>DAOUFX010000194.1:0-3412 GCA_034429675.1 Anaerolineae bacterium
GGGGTACCGTGTGCGAAAAACACCCCCCTTTGCCCGGTCCGTCGAAGACGAAACCAATAACTTTCAACTTTCAAACTTGCAACTTTTAACTATTTTCAATGGAGTGAAACATGAACGAAACCGTCATCCAAGTCAATAACTTTCGCAAAGCCTACGGTGAGATGGTAGCCGTGAATGGCATCAGTTTCGAAGCGCATCGCGGCGAGATTTTCGGGCTGTTGGGCCCGAACGGCGCGGGGAAGACCAGCACACTGGAATGCCTCGAAGGGCTGCGGCAGGCCGACAGCGGCGCGATGGACATCCTCGGCGTGGATCCGGCGCGCCAGCCGCGCAAACTGCGCAATCTCATCGGCGTGCAACTGCAAACATCCGGGCTGCCCGCCGACATGCAGGTAGACGAAGCCATGCGCTTCTTCTGCGCCTACCACGATGTCGCGCCGCGCTACGATCTGGTGACGCGCCTGGGGCTCGCAGCCAAGCGGCGCGAGCCCTACGGCAAGCTCTCGACGGGGCAACAGCGCCGGCTCGCATTGGCGCTGGCCGTGGCGCACCGCCCGCCCGTGCTCTTCCTCGACGAGCCTACCGCCGGGCTGGATGTGGAATCGCGCACCGAACTGCACAAGCTGGTGCGCGAGCTGCAAGCGGAAGGGACCACCATCGTCCTGGCCACGCACGACATGGCCGAGGCCGAAAAACTGGCCGACCGCGTCGCCATCCTGCTGCGGGGCAAAATCGCCGCCACCGGCACCCCCCGCGAGATCACGGCGACCGGCGCGGGCTACACCAAAGTCTCTGCCCGCACCGAACAATCGGTGTTGCATCGCGACGGCGCGGAATTTCCCGGCGTCGCCCGCCACCTCATCGAAGAAGATTACGCCGTCTACTTCAGCGCCGATGCCGGCGCCACTGTCGCCGCCCTGCTCGCTCACATCCAGGCCCGCAACGACGCCCTCATAGACCTGCGCGTCGAACGCCCATCGTTGGAAGAACGCTTCCTGGAAATCACGGGAGGAGTAGGGAGTAAGGAGTAAGGGACAGAAACGTGAAACGTGAAACGTGATCCGTAATCCGTAATTCGTAATTCGTAATTCGTAATTCGTAATTCGTAATTCGTAATTCGTAATTCGCTGACTCGCTAATTCGCTATTCTCTGGAGGTCACAATGACTGCTTTTCTAAACCATTTCGCTTTTGAATTCAAAACCGGACTACGCAATTCGTCGCTGCTGTTCCTCAACTACCTGTTCCCGTTAGGATTTTATGCACTGATGGGGGTAGTGATGACCCAGATCAATCCACTGTTCAAAGATTCCATGCTCCCGGCGATGGTGATCTTCACCATCCTGGCGAGTACTTTTTTGGGGTTGCCCAGCCCGTTGGTGGAAGCGCGCGAGGCGGGCATCTACCGCAGCTACAAGATCAACGGAGTGCCGGCGATCTCCATCGTGGCGATCCCGGTCCTGACGACCATATTTCATGCCTTGATCGCCGCGACGCCCATCATGCTCACCGCCGGACCGCTCTTCGGTGGAGCAACACCCACGAACTGGCTGCACTTTGTGTGGCTCTCGGTGCTGATGGCGTTCACGTGCAGCGGTCTCGGCGCGCTCATCGGCGTCGTCGCCAAAGACAGCCGGATGACCGTGATCCTGGCGCAGCTGCTCTTCCTGCCCTCCATGCTCATCGGCGGGCTGATGATGCCGCTGAGCATCCTGCCCGAATCGGTGCGGCCCTTCGCCGGCTTGTTGCCCACCACCCACGCCATGCAAGCCTTCGAAGGGTCGGCCTACGGGCGCGAAACGCTGTTCAACCCGGTCGGATCGGCGCTGGTATTGTTCGCCGGCGGCGCGCTCGCCTTCGGCCTGGCAATCTACCTCTTCAACTGGGACAGTCGCAACCAGACCCGCAAGGCAACCCCGTGGTTGGGATTGCTGGCGCTGCTGCCCTTCCTGATCGGAGCTCTGGTGTTGTAAAAACACCGCGAGGTTATAAAAAATCCCGGTTTCTCAAACGAAACCGGGATTTTTGTACTTCGGTGTTATACTAAAAACAAGAAACGAGATAAGGATTTCACTATGGCTACACCGCCCGAATGCAAAGACCCCGTCTGGACCTATCAGGGTTACGAGCTGGACAAAGGCAATTTCACCACGGCTATGGTCCACTTCTACCGGGCCGAAGTCACACGGGTCAACCTGTGGCGCAACCGTCTGGATACGACCACCAACTGGGCCGTCGTGACCACCGCGGGCGCCCTGACCTTCGGCTTTAGCTCGGCGCAGAACCCGCATTTCGTGATGTTGTTGGTATTGGCCCTGGTTTTGGTCTTCCTGAATATTGAAGCCCGCCGCTACTCCTATTATTCCTTGTGGTACCACCGCGTGCGTTTGATCGAGACCAATTTCTTCGCAGCGATGCTCGCGCCGCCGTTCCAGCCGGCCCCCGATTGGGGAAATGCATTGAGCGACACGCTGATCCACCCGCTTTTTCCGATTTCACACTGGGAAGCTATCGGCAACCGCTTCCGGCGGAACTACGCCCCGCTGATCACGCTGATCATCACCAGTTGGTTTCTCAAGCTCGCCGTGCACCCCACACCCACCGCCAATTTCGGCGAAATCCTGTCGCGCGCCGCCATCGGGCATCCCTTCCCCGGCCCGTTGGTGATGGGCGCCGTCATCTCGATCTACTTGTTGCTCAACGTATTCACCATGATCGGTTACGCGCGCTACAAAAAACGCGGCATTCCCCAGCGCTCAGAATGGCAACGGCGCGGGCCCTCCTGGTTCAAACCGCAGCGAACACCCAGCATGGCCATGGTCATCACCAGCCGCAAGGAAGAAGTCGCTACCCGCTTGATGAACGAACTGGGACGTGGGGTCACGGCGATGGAAGGAGTGGGAATGTATACCGGAGAAAAACGCAGCGTCTTACTGTGTGTCGTCACCGACGTACAAATTCCCCATCTCAAACACATTGTCCATGAAATAGACAAAGACGGATTCGTCATCGTCACACAAGCGGATGAAGTGCGCGGCGGGCACTTCGAGTCGCAAGAACCCCCTTGAGCTCCCCGGACTCAAGCAATCTCCAAAATCCCCCCATTTTGATGGAACCTTTTTCCGCGCAAGGTCGTTGAGTACCCTTGTGCTTTTCGCCGCCGTACCGCGACGCCTGGACAAAGGAATGCTTGACTATTTCTGAAAGATGGGTACCCTACACTGCGCGCCGAGGAATGATCCTCGGCATTCTTATGTAAGCTCATTTTCACATCAGAAACATAAAGGGAAGGTTTTTTCGTGCGGGTACCCCCGCACGAAAAAAAACCTTCCCGTTAACCCTCCGCCGCGTCAACGATGAAAATCGCAATGCGATGGCAGAAATAAAAAGGAAGGTATTTTTGGCACACGGTA
>DAOUFX010000195.1:0-2148 GCA_034429675.1 Anaerolineae bacterium
CCACCCTGCGCATCGCGGGGACGCTCACCGAGACCGACAGCGAAAAACCTTCCTTTAATTCCCCCGCTTTAGCGGGCTATTTTCAAGGGAGGTGCTAAGTAAGACAATTCTGACGATGGAAAAATAAGGAAGCGCTTGTGAAAATGTGACTAAAACTATATTCTTGTTCAATAAATGACGGAGGTTCAAAATGAGTAAATTTCGATGGTTGATTCTTTCCTTTACGTTGGCGCTGTTGCTGACCGGCGGCGTCTTTTTGACAACGGAAACGCCCCAGACGGTCCGGGCGGAAGCGTCCGTTTACGCCAGGGGTGTCATGGCCCCGGCGGCGCCCACGTTGACGCTGGCGATTCCTGACACGGCGCTTGCGCTCGACGCAAACGCGACGCTCGACCTGGCAGCGTACACGACGTACAGCGGAACCGGGACGTTGACCTACACCGCCGAAACCGCGCCGAGCGACTTGTTCACGCTGACGCTGACCGGCCAGATGCTCGCCATTACGTCCACGTCCGCGCTGACCGGCGGGGAGTTCCGCGTGGATGTAAATGTCACGGACGGCGTGTACACGGCCACCGACCCGTTCACCGTCACGGTGACCGCGGCGACCGAGTTGGCGCTGGACATCGCCGACCAGACGTTGGCGTTGAACGGCACGAAAACGCTGGATCTGCGGATGTACACCACCTACAGCGGCGATCCGGCCGATTTGCTCTACACGGCTACGACGCCCGCCAGCGCGTTGTTTGCCGCCGGCATCACCGGCACACATTACCTGAACATCACCTCCACCTCGACGACAGATGGCGGGGAATTCCGCGTGGATGTGACCGTCGGCGATGGCGTCGCCACAACGGACGATGCCTTTACCGTCACCGTCACGAGCGCGCCAACGCTGAGCCTTGCCATACCCGCGGGGCCTGAGGGGTTGGGAGTGCCGTACTATGGACATCGCACGCTGAACCTGTGGGACCACACCACCTATTACCTGAACGATAAATCGGGCCTGATCTATACGGTGACGCTGCTCAACGGAACCAGTAACTTCACGGTGGCACTGGCGAACGAACATTACCTGAGCATGACGGCGATCAGCGGGATAGACACATCCGCCGATGTGGTCGTAGAAGTTGACGACGGCGACCTGTATTTCTCCAGCGAGATCGTCGTCACGACCGATGAGACGCCCACCCTGAGATTCTACGGCGATTATTACCGGGTTGCGCCGAACCCGCTCAAGGTCTACTTCGGGAAAACAAACCACCTCACCTACGATGGATACGAAACTCCCCAGGCCTTGGAGAGCTTCATACGCGGCCCGTACGCGGAAGCATCCCATTTCGAGCTCGTGGGAGACGTGCCGCCCCAGTTGGGCGCGGAGATCATCACCGGCACGGAAAACTGTTCATACGAGTATTGCTATTTCCTGACCTTTAATCCGCCGGCAGGGAAACCGGGCACCTACCAGGTCGAAGTGCAATCCTGGAATTACTCGTATATGACCGATACCGACGTGCTGAGCGTGACCATCATGCAGCAGCTCTTCCTGCCGTCCATCATTGTGGGCTTCCCGCCGGGCGTGATCATGTCCCCGATTGAAAACCCCGACGGCGACGGCGTGTACCAGGTGCAATGGAAGATTGTCGGCGGCGGTTACGATGGCATTGAAATAGAGTACGCTACCAATCCCCAGTTCACCGGCGCGACAAAGATTACGTCATTCAATACCGTCTACAGCGCCGAGACTCTGACGCCGGGCACGTATTACTGGCGCGCCCGCGCGTACAACTCGGAGCAGGACTTTGAATGGAGCAATGTGGTAACCGTCAACGTGGGCAACTTCGCCTATCTTTACATCAAGCCACTATGCGCCTACGGCCTGCGCGTGGAACTCTTTGGGCCTATCAACGCCTCCGTGGAATACGAAAGCGGTTGGTGTGGCGACACGACCTATTGGCGCAGCGTCCCGGCCGGGGCTTACACCACCCGCCTGACCTGGATTGGCGCCAGCATCGTAGACAATGTCCCGGCGACCTACCTGGGTGACGGCAAGGAATACCTTCTCACTGCCAACCCACTCAGTGGATGGACAGAATACTGAGTTCTGACAGCGATTGACAAAGGAAACGTGTTTTTTCGGGCGGGGGT
>DAOUFX010000196.1:0-13534 GCA_034429675.1 Anaerolineae bacterium
AAAGGAACCCGGGACACGACGAACGCGAACGACCGGCCCGGCAACGACCGCCGCACGAAGCCGGCGCACCCCGCCCGGAGGCCCCCACCGGCCAGCCCTGCGCGAGCGTCTTCGCGGTGACGCACGAAGCCCGCCGGGGCAGGCGCCGCCACAGCAATCAAAAAAAGGCCCCGCCCCAGGCCCCCGCTCCTCTATTCGTCAAAGGGGGACGGTGCGGGGCCGTACCACATCTAAGTGGCGGCCCCTAGCACCCGCCGGGCGTACCACAGAGCGGCTGGCGGTGGGGTCGGGCGGGGTACAATGAGCCACGCGGCGGCGGGGGGGATGCAAGGGGGGGGCAAGCGTCCCTGGGGTCTCTTCAAAGCGGCCCCCCCTTTGCATTGGCCCGGAGTCTTGCGGAGGGCCAACGTCTTACGGCGCGGGGCGAACAGAAACGCGAGCTACGAGCCCCGCGCCGTTTGGCCCGCTCACTATTCTTTCTTCTGAGGGCCAAGACGGAAGGCATGGTTTAGTCTGGGGAAAGATCGCCGTGCAGGAAGCCGCCGCGCGCCCCATTGCTGTGTGCGCAAGGTAGCGCGGCGGCGCGGTGTTGTTCCAAAGTGGTATGGCCGAGGTGCTGTGCTCAGCTTGGGCTGTTTTTACTTGAGGGCCATCAAAACGAAAAAGCCCCGCGCTGTATTGTGTTTACAGTGCGGGTCTTGGCTTAATACAGATGTTGACTCATCCTGTGGCAAAAAATAACTTACGAACGGCTCTACGTCCTAATAATCCATCAAAATTATTATAGTTTCCCGTTTGCCACCGCAGGCGGCCCGCAACAATTGCCGGGGAGAGGCTTAATCGAGCGGCGAAAGCCACAATCCCTTTTTTGCTTGTCAGGGTGCGGCCTTCTCTGTTCCAAACGTCTTCAGGGATGAGAAGTTTGGAGGCCAAATCATTGGCTTCTGTTTCCTGCGAATCACATGTCTTAGATAGGCCTTCTTCTGTATTGTCAAAAAAGGCTACATCGCCATTTGTCAGGTGTAGTAACACGTGCGCCAATTCATGGGCCAGCGTGAACCAGAAATTATCAAGACGATCATGGCGGAGAGTCATACCAATAACCGGACGCCCAGAGGGGGACATAAAACATGCGCCATCCAGGTAAGTATGGGGCAAGTGTTCTAGTGTAACCAACGGAATACCACGTTGCTGGAGTCGTTCTTGTGCTAAGAGTGGCCCGGTTGATAAGCTGCTTAGTTTTACCACATCGCGGATAAACTCTTGGGTCAAGTTATTGTGACTGTACAGTGGCAATTCCTGTTCAGAAGCTAAAGCCAATGCACGAGCCTGCCAGGCTATCAGCGCGCGCTCGTCCGGTTGTCCCGTGGAGTTGCGGCAATAAACGCGCTGCATGGCGCCCCCTTGCAAATTAGCAAACAATTCGGAGAGCAATTCTTCGGCATAGAGTTTAGCTTCTGAGAGGGCGCCATTGAAAGATTTGAAGTAACCACGCTTGAACATTTCGGCAAAAGGATAGTCATTGCTGTCATATTGGGGCGCTGCCAGGCTCTTGCCTGGTTCACTCAGCAGTACTTCGGCGGGGATGCCCAAACCGGCGTGCAAGGCGCGCATCATGGTCAGGCTCAAAGGGCGCTTGCCGTTTAATACTTCAGAAACTTTGCTCTGATTACCAATGTAACGTTCCAAATCTTTGCGCGTCAACCCTTGCTGTTCCATGCGGAATTGGATGGCGGCGATGGGGTCGGGTAAGCCAATGGGAAAGTTGGCTTTCTCATAAGCTTCGATCAGCATGGCGAACAGTTCCAATTCTTCTTCTTCCGGGGTATTGGGTTGAGCGTCCATCAAGCTTTCGAGATGCGCCAGCGCCGTCTGGTAATCGGCTTCATTTTTGATAATCTTGGGCTTCATCATATTTTCTCCGCATGGATCTGGTCATATTCCTTGTGGGTACCCGCAAATCGAATATAAACAATTTGAGTGTTGTAATGGATCTGCACAACCAACCGGTAACGATTCCCTTTTATGTTGAAGACCACGCGATTCTCTGATAGAAAATCAGCGCTGCGGTAATGGGATTTGATGTCGCTTGGGGATTGCCAATGGGCATGTTCGACTTCTCTTTCCCAGGCTTTCAGAGCTTTTTCCACGTCTGGGTGCTTTGTCCAACATGCGATCAGTATGGGTCTGCTAATAATACGCATTTTGATTATATCCCTTTCTGGGAAATATTTCAAGTGATATTTATCCCGTTTTGGGAAATGTGGGATTATTTCTCGCGCGCGGACGTTTCCACCACGGCAATCTCTTCCGCGGTGAGGCCGTAGAGCTGGTACACCAGCGCATCAATCTCGCGTTCCCACGCGGAGACGTCGGCGGCGGGATCGGCGCGCCTCGCGGCGAGGATGCGGTCTACGCGGGGGGCGATGGGGTTGGGGATTGGGGATTCGGGAATGGGGATTTGGGTGACGTACATCGGTTTGAATTCGTAGAAGCCACCCTGCTTTGATGCCGCAGTTTGCTGAATGAACCACCAAAATAGTTGCGAGTTTAGGATGCCCAAGAGGTAATTTATCTGATTGGTAACACAAATTGAAGTTTTATCGTTGGAGAAGTAACCTGTGTCATCAGGCGCATATTCGACTCTTTGTGCAATGGCGGGGATGATGATCTTCGGCTTTTCAAACTCTTGCCAATAAGCGATGTTATCTTGAATTTCATACCACTGATAGCTCCCCGGTTTGCGCCCACCTGGTACTCCTGGCATCAGTCGGTCTTTGAATTGTTCCAAATGCTTATGAATTGCAGGATATTTTTCTATGTCAATTCCCCGCCGTGTAAAAATAAGCCATAAGTCCTGCGGGGCCACTCTCCACCGCTTCACGTCCCGCCCACGCAAGAAGGGTTTCAGCACTTCCGCCGAAGAAGGGTGTTCGGCAATCAGCCGGTCGCGGGTGGCGCGATCTACGACAAAGGCTTCGTTCAGCCCTGTTTTAATGCCGTAGTAAAATTGCCCATTGACATACTCTCCTAACGGCGTACCGGCGCGGCGCAGTTTCTCCAGCAGGCGCAACACAGTGGGCGCCTCCAGACGCCAGCCGTCGGCGGTCAATTCGTTCTGGGCCAGCGCAAAGGTATCGGCGCGCACGACGTTTTCAAAGGCTGCCAGCGGCTTTCCGGCTTCCCACGTCAGGGCGTCCAGCTCGCGCGCGGCGGGTTTGGCTTTCTGCGCCACCAAGATACTGGGATAGGCAATGGCCTCAAACACCGGCGCATCGCCAAAGTCTATGAGCTTCCGGAGCGTCATCTGGCTGCTCAAAAAGCGGCGCAGTTTTTCGCCATAGCCGGCCCGGAAATACTTGTTGGATGAAATGAACGTCAGAACGCCGTTATCCCGCAACAAGCGGAAACCGCGTTCATAAAAATACACGTACAAATCCGCCGTACCGGTATAGCACGTAAATTGCTTCTGAAACAGCGGCTTGAATTCCTTGATCTGTTCCTGCCGCACATAGGGCGGATTCCCAATCACCACGTCAAACCCGCGTTTGAGGCGAAAGACCTCCGAGAAATAAATCGCGAAGTCAAAATCCACCTTGTACCCCAGACTTTTCTCCGAGGCGGCAAAACAGTCCGCCAGCAGCTTGTCCGTCTGCGCTTTTAAGACGGCCTTGCGCGGCGGGTCGGTCTCGTCGAAAAAGGCTTGCTTGAGTCGCTCCACTTCGCCCAACCGCTGCGATTTGAAGGGGAAGCCCAACAGCGAATTGCCCACGACGATCTTGTAATCCAGGTTGGGCAGCGGTTTGATCTGCTGCACGTCCTCTTCGTCCACCACCAACGAAAGCCACAGGCGCAGCTTGGCGATCTCAACCGCGCCGGGGTCAATGTCTACGCCATAGAGGCAGTTCTGGATGGCGTGACGCTTGAAAACGTAGGGCGTGCGCTCGGTCACGGCGGTGAAGTAGGGGGTCAGCGCGGAGCGGGCGTGCACGATTTCGGTCATCATCCCCACCAGAAACGCCCCTGATCCGACCGCAGGGTCGCACACGGCAACGGCAGCCAGAGCCTCGTCAATGGCGCGGGCGTGCTTTTTGACGCTGGCGGGCATTTTGATGGGATACTCGGCGGCGACGGATTCATAGTGGGCGATCTGCTCGCCGTAGTGCACCAGCGTTTCCAGATCAGCGCGGGGGACAAGTTCAGCGTACACCGGCGTCGCCAGCGTGGCCTGCTCCGGAGCGGGATCGCCGAAAAGCGCGTCCTGCTGCGGCGCCTGGGGCAACCACGATTCGCCGCGCGTATTGACGGCAGTATCCAGGTAGTTGATGAGGCTTTCCTGGCACATATAGTGGACGATTTCGCGCGGGGTGTAGAACGCGCCCAGACCTTTGCGGCGGTTGTCCTCGATCAGATTCTCGAAGACCTTGCCGAGCATCTCCGGGTCAATCGCGACCTCGGTTTCCAATGGCTCGGCCTCGTTGACGGTGAAGTTGTAGCGGTCGAAGACGTCTAGCACGCCATCGCCGGTCACGCCCTCTTCCACAAAGGTGGTGTTCGTGAACAGCGAGTCCGGCAGATGGAGGTCTACTGCGCGCCAATCGTAGCCGCCGGGCGGTTCGAACAATCCACCGTTGAGGAAAGGAATGCGGCAGGCAAAGCGTTCACACCAGGCGGCGTGCCCGCGATCGGCAGCCAGGGTGTCATAGAAGAGTGGCTCAAGCATATCGTTGAAGAAGTTAGCGTATGCGCCGTATGCGCCGTTCGCCAGACGGCGCAAGAAATCACGTGGCCCGCTGCCCCACTCCGCGCCGCGCTCCGCGCCCAGCCAGCCTTTGCGCTGTAAGAAGTAGAGAAAGACGATTTGACCGAGCAGCTTTTTGGCAAAGTCTACGCTGTTGAGATGGCGCGCGTCAAATTCGGCGCGCAGCGCCGCATCACTGGCCAACAAATCGTCGAGCGCGGTATGGAGCGCGTCGAAGCGCGCCACATATTCCTTGAAAAACTCTTTGGTGACGGTTTCTACGCTGAAGGCAGACTCGAGGGCAGGCAGGGTGGGATCGGCAGTGGTGTCTTGCAGCAAATTGAGGAAGCGGGTCTGCGCCGTGTGGCAGCTCTCGCCGGCGCCCACGATGTAGGAGAAGCGGCGCGCCGGGGTAAGGTGCGCTTCCACGCCTACCGCGCCGGAGTCGCGGGTGACTGTGGCGTATTCCATTCTGATGTAGGAAAAACGCCAGGAGTCGGTCGCCGGGGCGACAAAGGCGACCAACGCGGCATCCTTGTTGTCGCGCGTCTTGAGGTGATCGGCGACGAAGTTGCGCAACGCCGTGCGCGCGCGTTCGAGCTTGGCGGCCTGGGTCAAATGAACGACCAGCACATCCAACGTCTCGCCGTCCGGCGAAGTGTATGTCCCCAGGCGTTCGAAATGTTGGACGTGCGCCTTGAAAGCATCCTTGACGTAGGTATGGTTCCACATCTGAGCTTTGGTTTCATCCAGATGATTGAGCAGGTTGAGGATGAAGGCGCGGAAGCGGGTCTTATCAAACGCCTGGGTAAAGGTTTGTTTGACCAGAGCATTGGCTTGGGTGCGATCCATAGGGCCTCCTTAGGGATAGCCACAGAGAACACAGAGATCACAGAGAAATATTGGGAAGAGCGTCGTTTACGGCTTGCGACTCAGGTATGATGAAAGGATGACTTCGCGCGG
Source organism: Anaerolineae bacterium (assembly GCA_034429675.1). Lineage (GTDB taxonomy): Bacteria > Chloroflexota > Anaerolineae > B4-G1 > SLSP01 > JAKQHY01. The sequence continues at coordinate 5,705 of DAOUFX010000196.1, forward strand.
GTTTTGCGACTGGGCGGGTTGCGCGGGTTGGACGGGTTGGAAAAATTGCGCGGGGATGTCGCGATGCAGGATGCCCAGGATTTTTAGCGGCGCGGATTCTTTCTTGAAGGCGGCGCTGAGTTTGCGGAGGATGGCTTTGGGCAGCACGCCATCCTCAAGCAGGCGCCGTACTTCCTGGATGTAGGCTTCGTCGTCCTCGGTAAAGCCGTGGTAGAGGCGAATCTCTTTGGCCTTGAGGCGGTTGATAAGGTAGGCGTCGCGCGAACCGCCGGCGTTGACATCGTCATCCGCCGTGCTGGTGGTTACGGCGAATGCCGCTTTGTTGCGTTCGAGCAGCGTGTAGAAGTCGGCGCCGATGGCCTGGCGCGGCTCGGCGGGATCGGCGGGATGCAGGAGCTTCGCGGCTGCCAGGAAATCCAATTCGTCGGGCGGGGATGTCTCCTGCGTCGTCAGGTAGAACTTGTCCAGGTGTCCCTGACGGAAATAGGTGAGCAGAGCCGGACCGGGCGACGTTTCAGTGTCCAATTTGCGCGTCGAGCGCGCCTTCTTGGGCAGGCGCTTGATGCGTGTGAACAAATCCGGTTGTGTGTCGCGTACAGTACGAATCTCGGACAGATACGCCAGCTCGCTCTCTTCGGCGTCATCTTCGCCGGTGAGCGTCTTTTTGGAATTCAAACGGGCAAACAAGTCGTGCGACTTGACCTCTTCGCCCTCGGTGAGCAGGCGCGCATCCGCCCCCAGCATCTCAATGAAAGCGTGAATCTTGGCTTCCGCAGCTTCCTTGAGTTTAAGCGCGTCGTTGCTCTCGGCAGTGGGAAAGAAGTTGTAGGTGTAGATTGCGTCGAAGGTGGTGTCCACGCGGTTGACGCGCCCGACGCGCTGGATGAGGCGGATGGGGTTCCAGGGGATGTCATAGTTGACGACGATATTGGCGCGATGCAGGTTGACGCCTTCGGAAAGGACTTCGGTGCTGACCAGAATGCGATAGTCGTCACAGGGTTGGAAGGCGTTGGCGTCGAAGTTGGCGATAACGTCCCGGTGTGCGGCATCGCCGGACTGCGCGCTGAAGACCAACACGCGCGGTTCGACTTCGGCGGCAATGCGCTCCGCCAGGTAAACCGCCGTCTCCTGTGATTCGCTGAAGATAATGAGCTTGTTCGCCTGCATGCGAGGCTGCGTGGTCAACACCGCGCGGAACGTTTCCCACTTAGGGTCGCGTTTGACCTGCTCCCAGAGGCGTTGGATTTCACGCAAAACTTCGGCGTCGTGTTGCAAGTCGAGGAAGAATTCGGGCCGGAAATCGGCGGCGTCCAACTGTTCGGCTTTTTCCTCCTGCAACAAGCGCTCCAGCGTTTCCTGATCATCGGTCTCCAACGCTTCGAAGAGTTTGGCGCTGTACTCTTTACTGAGATAGACGTAACCTTTCTGGAATTCGGTAATCATCCGTTGGTAGGAACGAGTAAAGCGGCCGAGGCTGAGACGGAAGGCGTGAAAGCTGCTTTCGAGCCGCTTAATCATCAGGATTTTCATGAAGCGCGCCAGGTTGCGCCCCTGCTGTTCTTGCGTGGGGCGTTCGCCGGTGTAGTAGGTGAGAGGTTTGTAGCGAGCGTAAGTAAGCTCCTGGGTCAACAAGCGCAAGGTTTCTTCAAAGGTGGCGTTCTCTTTTTGGTTGAATTGATAGAAAAGAGGTTCAGGGTCCTGCACCTCGGGGAATTTCAACCCCTGTTGTTGCAAATCGTCTGCATAGTAGGCGGCAATCTCGGTGCGGGTGCGGCGGATCATCAGGTATTTCAGCACATTCTCCCGCGTGGCGCGGGCATTTGCCTGTACGGCCTGGAAGTACTGTTCACGGTCGCGCAAGCGATCCAGGCCGCTGAGATTCTTTTCCAGGTTCGCGAAGAAGGCTTCGAGGTTGCGCAGATTGGGCAACGTGCTGGCCTTCCCGTTCTGGAAAAGCTTCACCTGGCTGAGAATATCGCCGGGCGAGTTGTTCAACGGCGTAGCCGAAACCAGAATCACGCGCTTGCCCCGGCAGATTTGGGCGAGGTTGGCATAACTGAGGGTGGTCTCGGTGCGAAAGCGGTGCGACTCGTCAATGAAGACGTTGGTATACCGGGAAAGATCGCGCTTTAGCAGATGTTCCAGTTTGCCGCTGGACTCAAAATCCGTCTGGCGCACCTGGAAGTCGCTGAAGACATTGGGCCAGGAACCTTTCTTGTCGCGGTCCAGCAAATGCGGCGGAGCGATGACCAGCGTGCGTCCCTCAAGTTGCTGCGCCAGCAGCGCCGCCATATAGGTTTTGCCCAGACCCACCACGTCGGATAGGAAACAGCCGCCATATTCGGCGAGCACCCTGCGGGCAGCGCTCACCGCCTCGGCCTGGTAGCGCAGCTTTTTGAAGCCCTCCGGGATATACAGATCGTCCAGATCCACCGGGCTGTTGAGCTCGGCGCGGAAGTATTCGTAGAGAAATTTGAGGTAGAGCTCGTAAGGGGTGAATTGCGCGTAGGGCGACTGCTGTTGGATGACTTCGGCGTAGGGTTGGGCGACGTCCACCGCGTTGGCCCACAGCTCGTTGAATTTGGCAAGCGCGAAGTCGTAATCAGCAGGGGATTTGAGTTCGACGTTGAACTCGAAGTTATCTTGCAACCCGGCCTGAGTGAGGTTGCTGGAGCCGGTAATGACGCGCCCGGCGTCAACCTGACCGGGTTTGAAAATCATGATGTAGACCTTGGCGTGGAGATTGCCGGCCGGGTAGGCTTTGATCTCCAGTTTCCCCGATTGCAGCCAGGCGATGAATTTGAGGACCCCGGATTCGATCTCGGCAGTGTCGGCGGCGGCTTCAAGCTCGCTGCGCACCTCGGTGGCCGCCTGCTCCTGGGTTACCGCATGAGAAGGCAGCGGCAAAACGGGCTGTTCCTGGGCTTTCTGAATGAACTCGTAGACCATACGATCGGTCTGCAAGCCCACCAGGATGCGGATTTTTTCCACGTTTTCCAGGTCCGGGTAGAGCTTGTAGAAGCCGCTGACGAAGAAATAGCCCACCAGGCAATCAAAGGCGCAGGTATTGCCGAGCAGGAGGCTGAAGCGCTCGCGCAGGATGCGTCCGGGTTCATTGGTGAAGAAGGTTAGATCGGATGATGCCATTGGATTGTTATGACCTCCTGGGAAATAGCCACAGAGAACACAGAGATCACAGAGAAATATGAAGAAAAGCTCCGTGCTCTCGGCGGCTCCGTGGTGAAACTTTCATCCAAACGTTGGTGAACGCCAGTTTATGGGTAATTCCTGTGAATTAGGTTGCCGCAGCCCGTATAACACACCTTGCTCCCTTGCCTGGTTTTGATGGATTGGGGTGAGAAGTTGACTTGGGCGGAAGCGATGTTGGCGGCGCCTGCGACAACGATAGTTAGCGGCGCACTACCGGCATGTACGCGCACCACACATCAGGCGCGGCATACGTCAGGGTGCGCGAAATGGGCGTGGATATCCACCCGACGCCATCTTGCACTTGCAAATAGACTGAACCCGGCGCGCTTTCGCTCGGCAGCGCCCACAGAGTTTGAGATGAATAGGCGCGCCACTGCGACCAAATCACGCCGTCATTGCTCAAGCGCATCCGGCGCACGCCGCTGCCGGCATCGCTGGCGCTTACAGCCAACCACACTGTTCCCGTAGGCACAGGGCAGTTTCCCAGACCGCTGCCAACGATCACGCTGAGGTTATTCGCAGTTGGCGCGGTGTTGTCAATGCCGAAACCGACTTGTTGTTCGGCCTCGGCATTGCTGACTACATCCGATGCGTGAAAGCGTACTATGTGTTGCCCCTCGCCGGGTGCGGCAAAATCCACCTGGTTGCCCGAATATGTTTGCGGCGTTTGTGCGTCTACCTGATATTGAATCTGCCCCACGCCGCTCGTGGCGCGCCCGCTGCCGCGATCCACAGCCGCCAAGTGTGCCCGCACCGTGCCGCTATACCAGGCTGTGGGGGCAGCGCTATTTAGCGTAAGCGTCGTGACCGGCGTCGCGCCGTCAATACGCAAATCCAGGCGGCGACTCTCGGCTTCGTTCAGCGCCGGATCGCTGACTGCAAAGGCTATGTCCACCTGTCCCCACATATCTTGTTGCGTATGCGTCCAGGCTGCGCCTTCGCTGTGCGCGCCGCTGACGCCGCAGCCATCCCCACTGCACCGGAACTCCAACGCCCCCAGATGGTTTTCAGGATCGGACGCCGTTCCGGCGAACGTCCATTGCGATTGGTTGCTCCAGATCAAAGCTGCGGCGTTGCCATTGGCCGTATCCAGACTAATCGTAGGCGGATCGTCGTGAATCACGATAGAGCGCGTCCCGCCCAATCCCTCCTGAACGTTGCCGGCCTGGTCTTCTACATTTACCCGGAGGACAAGTTCTGTGTGGTTGCGAATCCCGTTCAGGGAATAGGCAGCAGCATATACACAACTGTTGCCAGGAGCGCAATCGTGGTCGTCAACGCCGGCCACAGTCCACCCCGCGCCGCCCACATTCACTTGAAAGGTCGCTCGCGTCACCCCGGCGCTGTTACCGTCGCCGCTCACTTGCGCCGTCAAATCTACTGCATAGTTCACACCTGCGCCTGCCGCCGGCGACGTGTAACCACCCGACAAAGATGTAGGAAATACAAAGACTTGCTTATCGTAGGTCGCCCAGGCCGGACTGAAGCGGGCGTCGCCGCCCGGTGCATCTTTGACGATATCGAATTGTAAAGTGTAATAGCCGTATCCCCAATTAGGAATACTGCTTACAAAGAAATACGTCCACGCGGATGAACCCTGCTGTAAACCACACAAACTCTGACTCACTTCGCCAATCTCAGCGACATGCCCTTCACGCTGCCACCAATACCGCAAGCGGTAATCGGATGCAGTTGCGCCGTCACATATCCAGTTGCTCAGCCCGGTGTTTTGCACCAGCGCCGCAGACGGCAGTGTAACTCCTCGTACCAGGACCGGCACAGGTTCGAGAAGAGCGCCCTCAAATTTCAAAGGATTCCAGCGGTCTACCGGCGAAAGCGCTGTCACAATTTGCTTGTTGTTGTCCCGAATATGCACATCAGTGTAATAGTGGAAGAGAATCTGCTCAGTGCGCGTCCATTGCACATTCCACGGCAAAAATGAATCTGAATAATAAATTGGCCCACATTGATTCCCCTCAGCCCAGCGTTGTGCGCCTTCTTGACTCATGCCACTGCTATAAACAGATGTATTATAAGCAGAACATGTGGAATTTAGATTGCTAATAAGATCTTCAATTTCTATTAAATAATCCTTGCCTCCATTTGCAGTGTGTAGCTGTACATCGCCGAAGAAATTCGCGCTCGCCGGAAGAAAATCTGAATTAGAATCATCGGCCCAAGATAGATAATATCCTGATCCGGTTGCCGTGCAGATAGCGTATTGATGTTCACTGAGATTACCACTACTACATGGAATAGTAGTATTCGTTGGCGTAACCCCTAAGCGCTCAAACGTTAAGGGAATGAACGCCTGAAATGTTGTTGAATTGTTATAGGGTTCACCGTCATAAGGGTTGTTTAGCTGATATTCAGCATAGCTACGAGCTGCTATTGCCTGTGCATTGAGGACTATCTGATCAAATAGACCTGGTGTTGTTTCTTGAGGAACTACGTCTAACAAATAATCATGTTCAAATGGAATTGTTACAACAGAGTTAGGGTAAGGATACGCGCGAGAGCCACGCGCAGGATCACCGACGGGGGGACAATAGGGATTTGGTTGGTTATTACAAAATGCGGTACATCCATAGTTCTTAGCGTTATAGTTATCGGATGAACACAAAACGCCGGTGTTAGCGCCACTTACTGTTAACTCATAGATTTCCAACTCGATATTATCTGGTGGTACCCATGATACAGGTACGGCGGGGGATGCTTGACTACGAGAATGACTAAAGATGATTATAGCTAAACACAATATGCCGTTCACTATTCCGAATAATCTGCCCTGTCGTTTCAGAGAATCTTTGAGGGTCATTATTGTTGTATCTCCACTTCGACCAAGCATATGCGACCTTCTTTAATCGTAGGATTTGGCGCGTCATTCCGATGACAAGCTATAGCGATCGCTTTTCCTGAAGGAGACCATAGTGCTCCCCAGTATCCTATCGCTATGTATTGGTGGTTTTCCAGGAACCTTTTCGCGATACCTTCATCCCCATTCACCAAATACAAACCATCATAATAATTTTGTACTGGATCCTGTGGGGTATTTTGCGCTGTGACCAGAAGAGTATCATAACTTGGATGCCAATCAATACTACTTACCATCCCTCCGGCTAGATCAACTACACGCTGATTACCAGTAAGGCTGTCAAAGATTTCAAGGCTTAGAAGGTTAGGATAAAACTTAGGCGCAGTTATAAGAGCCAAGTAACGCTCATCAGCACTCCACTTGGCGTTCAATGTCCATTTCCCATCAAGTGACAAATTCTCGTATTTGCACGTTTGCCCTGCTAGATTCACAAGATAGAATCCTTTAGAATTGTAAAGGGTGACCTTACCTCCATCGGAAAACAAACTGGCCTGATATTCCTCTTCCGAATTTGCTATTAACAATCTATAAGACTCAACCTGAGGTGATGGGTGGACACTATAAGCGGTACGTAATATGTCTGTCGAATCGGTAGAGGCAATTGCAGAAAGTATCGTATGACGAATATCCGCGTCTACAGAGAAAAACAGTGTAGCGAAATTAGTTTGTAAACTCTTAACTGATTGGTTCACACCTCGATCAATGTGAAGTATATTTCGATTATTCGCGGTATTTTCTACAAACAACACACTCTGGTCAGCCGGTAGCCAAACCGGCTGACCAACTATAGCTTGCGCAGTTTCCCCATATATTTGTACATTGTGTGCGTCTACATTAAAAGTTTCTATGCGCAAATAACTGTTTGAAGATCGAGTTAAGAGAATGCGTTGTCCATCCGGCAACCACTGAATCAACTTAATAGTCGTTGCATTGGTTAACACTACTTTCGGCTCCGAGAAAGTATAGGCGTCCAGCGGCAATACTGACAATATAGAACCTAACGATGCGTCGAAGGTACACGTAGTAATCTCTGAAGTGATCTCCTGATTTGAACTCACATTTGTTGAGTTGGGAGAAGCACTCGAAGTAGCAAGCATGGGCAACGCAGCCGGCGTAACTGTCCACGCATTTTCGATCGGCGATGTTGTTGATATTGTTTGTGTTACTGACATTGGGCGCGATGCCAACAACAAACGTGGAGCGAATTTAGCTATGAACACCATTAGAATGACAATCGCTGTACTTCCTATTAGGTAAGTGATCAGTTTTGACGTTTTCATTTTCCCCCTTTCAAAAATAGCTGAGAACAGCAGCGCCCCCGGCGTTTGACGCGCGGGGGCGGGTATGGTATGCTATTCCCACCACGGCGCGACGATCGCCGATGGTTATTGCCCCGGATGGTCGAAACATCGCGGGGCGATTTCTTTGTATGTAACTAATTCAGTATAGGTCAAGTCCTCACAAAATCAATCTGGCTTCCCTCAATTTGTTGACAATTAGAACAAGTGTGCTACCCTGCATATAGTGGATACATCAACGCTAAACAGCATATCTAGTATTCTCTATCACTGCGCTTTCCGTTTTGTCAGGGGGGTGACGCTTGACCGAGAAGTTGCTTTGCGGGGCGACGACGCGCGCGGGGAAGCCGTGCCGGGCTGCGGCGACGCCGGGATCGAATCCGCCGCGCTGTGCGGCTCACGGTGGGACGGGGAAGAAGCCTGGCGCGCCGGCGCGCAATCAGAACG
>DAOUFX010000197.1:0-2831 GCA_034429675.1 Anaerolineae bacterium
GCGGGCGGGGGTACCCGCCCGCGAAAAACCCCCTTTATATCTCTGACAGGTAAACCATAATCTTTGTGCTGGCACGGAGTGCGGCAGCGTCGGCGCGATCACCTCGTTGCGATGGGTCGCCAACGCCAGCCGCAGCTCGTCGCCGGGCACGCAGTCCGCTGCAAAGTCTACCACACCTTCCGGCGCAAACAACACCTCGTCCAGAGCAACCGGCGTGAGAGCGGCGCCGGTTCGCAACCTCACGACGTCGTCCAGCCGGTGCGTGACGCGCGCCAGACATTCGGGACAAACGCTCTCGGTGGCGGCGAGAAGGGATTCGGTGCTAGAAGTCATTGTTTGGTGATCTCAAACGACCAAGTGAATTCCTGGATCGTGCCATTCGTCTGGTTGAATTGAAAGGTCGCTTTATGTACACCCACGTTGAGTTCTGTTGGCCAACAGAGCCAGAAAGGAGCGCCGGATAACGTATTTGGGCCAATGCCAGGATACTCTCGCAATAGTTCTACGTGAAACCAATGGTCATCTGCTTCTGGAATGAGTAGTGTGTCGTCAACGTATAGAATAGTTCTGCTGACGGCATCCTCATAATTGATGATTTGATCACCGCTCTGGATAACCGGACCAACATCCAAATAAACGCAAATGTTTGCCCGGTAGCCTATTTCCTCGACTGGACGGCTGCCCTCATAGCCAGTAATAACTTCATCAACCAGGTTGACCTCGTACCACTCCAAAGAAACGTGACTTGCCGGTGAAGGTTGAACTTCCAGAATGTAATCGGGCATCGGCTCAATCACAGACAATGGCGTAGATGTTTGTACCGGTGCAGCAATCGCACTACAAGCTGTTGTTATTAGCGTAAAAACAATCGCTATCTTTGTGTGACTCTTCATTTTCAGCCTTTCTGTTGATACTTGGCGAATCTGATTTGTGCACTGCCCGGAAAATTAGTAGGCTTGTTCGTCGTTTGCATATACCCAGCATCATGTTTCCCAGTTCCTGAATCCGCCTCAACTCCGGCTTCCGAGCTTAAACCCTTTCCAGGTACCTCTTGAGAGCCGTATAACTCCCATGCCGCTTAGGCGAAATGGGCGGCAAAGCATCCAGCACATAAACCTGCGCCGGGCCTTCGTCGCCCTCCCGCAGCTCCCCGCCAATAGCTTGGGCCTCGAAAAGCACGTACAAGGTAGGGCCGGGGAAGTCGTCGTAGGTCACGAACGACCACCCCAGGTCGCGCACGATCTCGATTTCCAACCCCGTCTCTTCGAGCGTCTCTCTGATGGCGGTATCCCGCGGATTCTCGCCGTACTCGACAATCCCGGCGGGGAACCCCGCCCCGTCGCCGTCGGGCGGGTGGATCGCCACGATGCCGCCCTGGTGTTTCACGACGACTGCCACACAGATACAATTGGAAAGGAGCTGAATCCAGCCGCAAGCCGCGCAGTGGATTCGCGGAATACCGTCGTCGAACAGGGGATCGCGCTTGAGAGGGGCTTTGCACATCGGGCAATACTGAAAACGGTGGGTTGCAATGACGCTGTCTGCGTAAGTCAGAAGGGATTCGGGCATGAGTTATGATCTCCTCGGCGGGTGTGACCGCCATGCGGCGGGTCAAAAAGTTACCGGCGCTTCCATTCAAATCGCTCGGTAGCGTCTCCCATCTGCGAGGGATCGGCATCCAGTGCATTTTGCTCTTCCTCGGAAAGATCATCGTACCTCGCCCCGTCAGATTTTCGGATGTCATAGTATACCGAAAAAGCGAACGTATCGTTGTCAACCCAGCCAATAACAGGATCGGTGACGCCGTTACACCGTTCGATTTCCGGGAGCGGCAAAACGGCCGGATTGGAGAAGTCGAAAAAGACGACTTCATACGGGCACGCCCAATAGCAGCCATCAACGGCCAGAACGAGGCCGTCAGGGGAGGGATACACGTTCACCCAACAAAAACCAAAGCCCTTATAGCCGCTTTCCGGGAAAAATACATTGTATGTTTCTTCCGTCAAGTTGACGACGGAGTAGCCTTGATAGTCCTCGCCGCACAAAAGATATTCGTTCCCGTTGGGATGTTCTACCCACGCATGCCAGAAGTGCCCATAATTCCGCCTGACATCGGCAATGACCTTGTTGTCGGAGAGGCGCTTCACAATTCCTCGCGAGTAGTCCCACGTCCCTGGGCCGGTGGCATAACGATACACTTCCAACTCATAACGGCCTGAGGGAGAAATCACCGTCTTGCCCGAGTCGGCGATTTTGCTTTCCGGGACAAAGAACGGCTCCATTGCTTTTCGGTTTTCTAAATATCGTTCGTCCATAGCGCCCTATTCTACCACCCCACAAGGATCAAACCCATTCTCAACCAACAACGCCTGCACCTTCTCGTAGACGCCGCGCACCATTTGGCCGCAGCGCACTTTGTTCGAGGGGTTGCCGGCGAGAATTTCGTCGCAGCGGATGCCGCCGAAGGGGACGCCGTAGGTCTCCTTGAACCAGGCCGTCAGGTCTTGCGCCATCGTCGCCATCAGCGGATCCTCGACATCGGCGGCGCGACCTCTGCCGGCGTACAGGGCCAGCAGGCACGTCCCGCCGATCAGCGCGCCGCACAGCTCGCCGGAGCCGCACAATCCGCCCGCCGCGCCGTGCATCGCCCGCACCAGATCGGGGTTCCCCTGCCCCCGCTGCTCCAATCCCAACAGAATCAAAATCTGGCTGCAATAAAACCCTTGTTGTTTGTAGCGCGCAATGCGCATCGTCAGTTCGTCCACGTTGCCTCCTCGGAAAATAGCCGCTGACGCGGCAGGTTTAAAAGGAAGTGTTTTTTCGTGCGGGGG
>DAOUFX010000198.1:0-15209 GCA_034429675.1 Anaerolineae bacterium
GGCGGAGGGTAAAAAGGAAATGTTTTTTCGAGCGGGGGTACCCGCTCGAAAAAACACGGCCCTTTTTATCTCTTCCACTGAATTGCGATTTTCATTCAACCGCTGGTGAACCGTGAGACTCATAGCGCGACCTCAACGCGGGTTCCGGCGCCGGGCGCGGAAGTGATGCGCAGCGCGCCGCCCACCTGCGCGGCGTATTCGCGCATATTGCGCAGCCCCATTCCGCCCTCGCCCTGCGTCCGGGGATCGAAACCACAGCCGTTGTCCACAATCGCCAGGTTCAAGCGCCCGTCCACCAGGCGCAGATACAACGTCACTTCGGTAGCGCGCGCGTGACGCAGTGCATTGTTCAAAGCTTCGCAGGCAATCCGGTAGAAAGCCGCCTGCACCGGCGCGGACAACGACGCAGGGACGGACTCGTCCACCAGCAAACGCGCCTGGATGTTGGAGCGGCCCTCCACGGCGGCCAGCCGTTGGTGCAACGCGCCCACCAGACCCTCTTCGTCGAGCTCCGGCGGGCGCAGTTGATGGATGAACAGCCGCATCTCCCGGAGCGCCTGGCGCGTCGTCTCGCCGATATGCGCCAGCGTACGCCCGGCGGCATCTCCGGCGCCGCTCTCAAGTTGCGCCTGTCCGGCCTCGGTCAGCGTCGCCAGGCCGTACAACGATTGGGTGACGGAATCGTGCAGATCGCGCGCGATGCGCTGCCGCTCTTCGAGCACGCTCGCCTGCCGCGCCAGGTGATGCAGCCGGTCGCTTTCGACGGCCTGCCCCATCTGATCGGCGATGGATGACAGCAGCGCGATCGCCTCGATATTGAAAGTCTGCCCGGCAGGGCGCACCAATCCGAGAATGCCCTCGACCTGCCCGCCGGCCTGCAACGGCAACAAAATCAACGTCAGCGCGCCGGCCCGGCGCAACGCCTCAGGCGCCCGCGCATCGGCGCTCATGTCGGGGATGAGCACCGGCTCGCGTTGCTCGATCACCCAGCGCAACAGACTGTTGTCGGGCGAAAAAGAGGCCAACGAAGACAGCATCGCCGCCGGAATTCCCTTGTGCGCCGCCACCCGCAGCGCCGATCCCTCCAGCAGGTATACTCCGCCGCCGCTGCCGCTCACCGCCGCCGTCGTCCGGGACAACAACTCGGACAACAAGGCCGGCAGCGCCAAATCCTGGCTGGTCACAGCCGAAACCTGGTAAAGCGCCATCAAATCGTGGGTGCGCTCGGTCACGCGCTGCTCCAACGTGACATTGAGCGCCTGAACCTCTGCCTCGGCGCGGCGGCGCTCGGCAATTTCCTGCCGCAGATCGGCGGTGAGCGTCTGCAAGGAGTTCACCATCCCGTTGAAAGAACGTGCCAGAAACCCGATCTCGTCTTCGACCCGAACGGGTACGGTCACGTCCAAATCGCCGGCGTTGATGCGGGTCACGCCGCGCAACAAATCACCCAACGGCGCCACCAGAGTGGCGCGATAAAAGAAGGGAAAGACGAGCAATACCAGTAAAGCCACCCCCACCGTTCCATAAGCCAGAGGCAGGGCTTTCCGGTGTAACATCTGGCGGTAAGCGAGATAGCTGTAGCCCACCTCGTAGAGAGTATCCCGCACGCGAAAGGTGTAGCGGAGCATCTGCCGATCGGAGCCGGCGTAGACCCCGCGATAGAAAGGGCCGCCCTCAGGGACGATCAGGCGGCCCACAGTCTCCGGCCGCGCCTGTCCCAGACCGAGCCAGGGGTTTTCGTGGGACACGGCCAGTTGCACCACCTGGCGCGCCAAGCTACTGCGGAAGAAGGCTTCCTGCGCGATGAAAGTTTGCGCATCCAGTCCGGAGACGCGCGAAAAAAGCAGGCGGTAGGCAGCGGGGAACAAACCGCCGTCCGCCGGGCGGGTGGCAATATACAGCACATCCGCCAGCGGTCCGGCGTCGCGCTGAGAAAGCGCGGATTCCAAACCGCCGGTTCTGACGAGCGTCCGGATGTGCGCGACCTCGGCCTGCCGCGTCTGGTCATAGGCCTGGCGGTGCAGACCGAGGATCATCAGATCAGCCACGCCCACCACCGACAACAACGCCACCAAAACAATTCCTACCAACTTGACCAGGAAAGACGTAGGCTCCGGGGAATAGTTGAGGTAGGTCACGACCAGAGCGAAAAGCGCCAACAAATACGTCACAGTGAGCGTGCCCACCGGCAACAAACGCCGCGCCTCCAGGAGCGACGTGAGCACCGGCAGAAGTGCGATCAGCAGGACGACGGCAAAGGCGCGCGCGGCCCGACTCGCGGTATCCGGCGGGCGCCACAGAGCGCGCAGAAAATTTCCGGGACCGCCCTTGGCGCCCCAAACGGCCTGGCGCAGACACACCAGCATCGCCCACACGTAACCGAGCGGATTCAGCCACCCGAAGACATCTACCGAAACGACGCCGCGCTCATAACGCGAATGGATGACCCCGTAGACAAACTGCTCGAAATCGTAAAGCGAATAGACAGGCGGGGTCAGCGCCTCGTAAAGCATCAAGGCCAGAAGCCCGAAGGCGACGAACAGGGATACGACCAGCACCACTCGGCCTTCACGCGGGAAACACAGGCGCGGGAAATGATAGACGAATTGGAGCAAGAAAACCAATCCCACCAGCGAGAAACCGGTGCCGCCCAACCAGTTCACGTAACCGCCGCAAGGAGCGTAAAGGGTATAGCCGGTCAGAATCGAGAGAGCTACCAGCCCCGTGCTCCCCACCCAGCCGATAAAAAGCCAGGTGGAGACCGACTTGCGTCTGAGGCTCAAGAGATAGCCCAGGATGCCCACGTGCAAAAGAAGAATCGGCAGGAAGCCGATGGCCGGAGGAGAGAGCAAAAAAAGCGACTGTGGCGACATCTGTGACGACCTCTGGAAATAGAAAGTCTGATGGGGCTACTATAGCACAGGTCAGAAAATCGTAAAAGACAACAACCCCGCGATGAATGCGGTTCAAGATGGGAAAAACCGTATCTTCGTAGAGACGCAAAATTTTGCGTCTTCTTCCGCGCGAAAATCGCACCCTAAGGCCAATTTCAACTTGCCAAAATCCCACTCTCTGGTATCATCCGGCAGGTTTTGAAAGTATGTTGAACAAAACACTGACGCGACTTCCCGGCCTGGCCGATGTCCATGTTCACCTCCGCACCCCTGGCGGTGAGCACAAGGAAGATTTTTCTACCGGCACAGCCGCCGCAGTCGCCGGAGGGTTCACCACTCTCCTGGCGATGCCCAACACCACTCCCCCATTAACGACTCGTGAAAGACTCCGCGCCGCCCAACAACGAGCCCAAACCGAGGCATTGTGCGACGTGCACTTCTTCGCCGGCGCTGCGCCGGATCACCTGGACGCGCTGCCGGAGCTGGCGCAGGACGCCGTCGGGCTCAAAATCTACGCCGACCAGACCTTCGGCCCGCTGCGCGTGGACAACCTGGCGACGTTGCTCGCCTGCTTCCAACGCTGGCCGCGCGGCAAACCCATCGCGCTGCACGCCGAGGGCCGCACGGTGGCCGTCGGCATCGGGCTGGCCGCCGCCTTCGACCAACGTGTGCACTTCTGCCACGTCAGCCGCAAGGACGAGATCGCGCTGATCGCCGCCGCCAAGGAACGCGGCCTGCCCGTCACCTGCGAGGTCACGCCGCACCACCTCTTCCTCACCGCCGCCGACACCGAACGCCTCGGCCCGCTGGGCGACATGCGCCCGCGCCTGGCCGATCAGAGCGACGTAGACGCGCTCTGGGCGCACCTCGACGTGGTGGACTGCATCGCCACCGACCATGCGCCGCACACGCTCGATGAGAAGCGTGGGCCGGACGCTCCGCCGGGCGTGCCGGGCCTGGAAACGGCCCTTCCATTGATGCTCACCGCCGTCGCCGCCGGACGGCTTTCACTGGAACGCCTCGTCGCCCTGATGGCGCACAATTCCCGGCGCCTCTTCGGCCTGCCGGAACAGCCGCAGACGTGGATCGAGGTAGATTTGAACGCCAGCTACACCCTCAGCGACGCGGAATTGCACACGAAGTGCAAATGGACGCCGTTTTCTGGGATGCCCGTCCAGGGCAAGCTGCACCGCGTGCACCTGCGCGGACGTGTCGTATTTGAAGATGGTCTTATCGTTTCGTAGAGAACCCGCTATTGAGCGGGTTCTTTTTTTGTATTTTAGGGATTGGGGATCAGGGACTAAGGGATTAGGAGGTCAGGAAATATGAAAGTATACCGCAACACATCCTCCCCAATCCCCCAATCCCTTAATCCCCCGATCACCAAATTTCACAGCTAGAAAAGGAGCGCACGATGCAACGCAAAGAGTTACCCAGGTTATTTGATTTCGAGAAGATGATGCAGAAATCGGTGAACGGCAACGGGATGACCGGCCAGGATATTCTCTCGGTGGAGCAATTTGACCGGGAGCAATTGTTCTACATTTTCTCCCGTTCCCACGAGATGCGCGAGCTGGTCGAGCGTGTGGGGGCATGCGATCTGCTCAAGGGGTACATCCTGACCTGCCTGTTCTACGAACCGAGCACTCGCACCAGCGCGTCCTTCATCGCGGCGATGGAGCGCCTGGGCGGCAGCGTCATCCCCATCACGCAGGGCGTGCAGTTCAGCAGCGTCAGCAAAGGCGAAACGCTGCCCGACACCATCCGCACTCTGGAGCAGTACTCCGACGTGATCGTGCTGCGCCACCCGGAGATCGGCTCGGCCAAGGTGGCAGCAGAGGCCGCCGGCGTCCCGGTCATCAATGCGGGCGACGGGGCCGGCGAGCATCCCACCCAGGCGTTGCTGGATCTGTTTACGATCCGCGAGGAGCTGGGGACCATTGACGGCCTGAAAATCGCGATGGTAGGCGACCTGCGCTACGGGCGCACCGTGCACTCCCTCACCCGCCTGCTGATGCTCTACGAGAACATCAGCCTGCGTTTCGTCTCGCCCGACACGCTACGCTTGCCGATGACGCTGATGAACGACCTGCGCGACCGCGGCATCAAGGTGCGCGAGACCCACGATGTCGCCGACGTGATCGAGAACGCCGACGTGCTCTACGTCACCCGCATCCAGAAGGAACGCTTCGGCGACCCCAAGCAATACGAAGAGGTCAAGGACTGCTACGAGATTACGCCCGAACTGATGACCCGCGCCAAGGAAAAGATGGTCGTGATGCACCCGCTGCCCCGCGTCGGCGAAATCCACAGCACGGTAGACAGCGACCCGCGCGCCGCCTACTTCCGCCAGGTAAAAAACGGGATGTACGTGCGGATGGCGTTGCTGGCAGCCGTGCTGGGGAAAGCATAGAAACAAAGAATCATGAATCATGAGCGTGATTTTTCCAATCATGATTCATGATTCTTGATTCATAATCCTGGGAGGATAAAATGACCGCAAGCTTTGTAGACCAATTGACCGCCGCCGTCGCCCGCAATCAATCGTTGTTGTGCATCGGGCTGGACCCTGAGGTGGGCAAGTTGCCGGTGGATTTTCTGCCGGGCAGCCCCGCCCCTGAGCGCATCAAGGCATTCTGCCTGAACCTCATCGAACAGACTCACGATCTGGTGTGTTGTTACAAACCCAACATCGCTTTCTTCGAGCAATACGGCCCGGAGGGATTGGCGGCCCTGAGAGAGGTCGTCGCCGCCTGCCACGCCGCCGGCGCGCCGGTGCTGCTCGACGCCAAGCGCGGCGACATCGGCAACACGGCCAAAGCTTACGCGCAGGCCGTCTTCGAGAGCCTGGACGTAGACGCCGTCACGGCCAGCCCGTACCTGGGACAGGACAGCATCGCGCCTTTTCTGGACTATGCCGGGAAGGCGGTCTTCGTGCTGTGCTTCACCTCCAATCCATCGGCGGCAAGCATACAGCGCCACGGAATCCCGCCGCTCTTCGAAAAGATCGCAATCCAGGCCCAGACGTGGGGCAGCGCCGCGCAGATCGGGTTTGTGGTGGGCGCCACGCAGCCGGAAGCGCTGGCCGACGTGCGTGCGCTCGCGCCTGACAGCTGGATTCTCGCGCCGGGGGTCGGGGCGCAGGGCGGCGATCTGGCAGCGGCCCTGAAAGCCGGGCTGGATGCGCGCGGCAGCGGCCTGATCGTGCCGGTCTCGCGTGCCGTCCTTTACGCCGCCGACCCGCGCGCCGCCGCGAACGAGCTGCGCGCGCAGATCAATCAGGCGCGGCAGGCCCTCGCCGACGCGGCCCTGCCGGATCGCAAAACCCTCCTGATTCGCGGCCTCTTCGAGGCCGGTTGCGTCAAATTCGGGAAGTTCACCCTGGCATCGGGCAAGACCTCGCCGATCTACGTTGACCTACGCCGCGTCATCTCGTTCCCGGACCTGTTCCAACGGGTGAGCGCCGCCTACACCGTCATCGTCCGCGAGCTTGCCTTCGACCGCATCGCGCCCGTGCCCTACGCCGCCATGCCCGCCGCCACCGCCGTCGCGTTGACGCTGGGCCGTCCGATGATCTACCCGCGCAAAGAGGTGAAAGCACACGGCACCGGGCAATCTATCGAGGGGGCCTACGAGCCCGGCCAGGTCGCCGTCGCCATCGAGGACGTCGTCACCAGCGGCGGCAGTCTGCTCGGTTCCATCGAAATGATGCGCAACGGCGGGCTCAAAGTCAACGACGTCGTCGTCCTGGTTGACCGCGAACAAGGCGGCGGCGCGGCGCTGGCCGCAGCCAACTGCCGGCTGCACGCCGTCCTCACCATCAGCCAAATCCTGGAAACCCTGCGGGACGAGGGGTGCATCACTGAAGCGATCTTCGACGAAGTGCGACTGTACCTCGCGGGGTAAACGGCGATAATAAGTTGACGGCGAGGACGTGGGGTACGTCTTCGCCCGGCTCGTAAGACGCACGGGCAACGAGTATATGCGTCCCTGGAGCCTCGTATACATTGACCAGATCGCCGTCAAATCATCCCACCAGCGGCGCGGCTGCGGCAGCGCGTTGATCCAGGCCGTGCGTGATCTAGCCGACGAATTCGCCATCGAGACCATCGCGCTCGACACGTGGGCCTTCAACGAATCCGCGCAAGCCTTCTTCGCCAAACAAGGATTCACGACATACAAAATGCAAATGTGGACACGGACTGATTCATGAAACACGATGCGCGATGCCAATTCGTAATTCGTAATTCGCTGACTCGCTGATTCGCTCATTCGCTAACTCGCTAATTTCAACCAAAGGACTCCCTATGCCCATAGACCTGACGTGTGAACTGGCCGGCGTGAAGCTGCGCAATCCGATTGTGCTGGCGTCCGGCATCCTGGGAACGAGCGCGACGCTGTTGGAACGGGCAGCCCTCGCGGGCGCAGGAGCGGTCACGGCCAAGAGCTGCGGCCCGGCGCCCCGCGCCGGCCATCCCAACCCGGTGGCGGTGGACTGGGGCCACGGACTGATCAACGCCGTCGGCCTGACCAATCCCGGCGCCGCCGAGGAAGCAAAGCTGTTGGCAGAAGCGCGGGCGCGGCTCGATGCAGTCGGCGCGCCGCTCATCGCCAGCATCTTCGCGGGGACCGTCGCCGAGTTCGGCGCGGTGACGCGCACCATCGCCGCCGCGCGCCCGCACCTCATCGAGGTCAACATCTCCTGCCCCAACGTCGCCGACGACTTCGGCACGCCGTTCGCCGCGACCGAGGAGAGCGCCGCCGCCGTCACGGCTGCCGTCAAGCAGAACGCCGGCGACATCCCCATCACGGTCAAGCTCGCGCCCAACGTGCCCGCCATCGAACGCATCGCGCTGGCCGTTGTCGCCGCCGGCGCCGACGCCATCACCGCCATCAACACCATGCCGGGGATGATCATCCAACCTGAAGCCGGGCGCCCGGTGCTCGCCAACCGCACCGGCGGCATCTCCGGCCCGGCGCTCAAGCCCATCGCCCTGCGCTGCGTCGCCGCCATCGCCCACGCCCTGAGCGCGCGCGGCTGCCCCGTCCCCATCATCGGCACGGGCGGCGTCACCACCGGGCGCGACGCCGCCGAAATGATCATGGCCGGCGCAACGGCGGTCGGCGTCGGCTCGGCCGTGTGGTATCGCGGCGTCGAAGCATTGGAAGAAATCGCGCAGGAGTTGGCAGCGTTTATGGCCGCCGAGGGCTATGCAAGCCTGGCGGAAATGCGCGGAGTCATTGCGTTTAGCTTTTAGGGTTTAGCCGTTAGCCGGATATAAGGAAGTATTTGCGCGGGCGGGGTACCCGCCCGCGCAAACACCCCTTTTAACCCATCGCCTTCAGCGATAATTCCTGGCTAACAGCTAAACGCTATTTTCGAAGGAGACAACACAACAACGATGGCCGACACAAACTTTACCGACCTCGAAATCCGTATCTTCGCAGCGCAGGATGAAGGCTATGCGGTAGAAATCACCCTGGGCGGGCAACAAGAGTTCCCGCGCGGCTATCTCGGCGCCGATATCGTCTCCTGGATGGCGAGCGGCGACCCGCTGGCCGACGGGCAAAAGCTGCTCGACGCCCTGCTGGCCGATCCCAACCTGCGCAGCGCCCGGGCCGCAGCGCGCGGGCAGGCGCCGCAACGCCGCCTGCGCTTGCGCATTGATCCGGCCGCCGCCGAGTTGCACACATTGCCCTGGGAACTGCTGTGCGAGGATGCCGTCATGCTCTCCGCCAACGCTGCCACCCCCTTCTCGCGTTACCTTCCCGTCGCGCTGCCCTGGGGCGGCGCGGTGGAGGCGCACCCCATCCGCGTGCTGGTCGTCATCGCCAACCCCGACAATCTGCAATCCCAATACAACCTCGCGCCGCTGAACGTGGAGCAGGAACGCGCCGCACTGGAAGCCGCTCAGGCTTCCGGGGACGTGGCGATGACCTTTCTCGACGCGCCGGCAACCCTGGAACGCATCGAAGAAGCCATGCGCGACGGCTACCACGCGCTACATTACGTGGGACACGGCGCGTTCAACAGCCGGCGCGGGCAGGCGGCGCTCTACCTGCAAGACGCTGCCGGCGCAACACAGATCGCGCCTGACGACGCCTTCATCGGGATGCTGGCGCGGCAGCCGGCGCGCCCGCGCCTGATCTTCCTGGCGGCGTGCCAAAGCGCCGCGCGCGACACTGCCGACGCCTTCCGCGGGCTCGGCCCCCGGCTGATCGCTGCCGGCGTCCCGGCGGTGGTCGCCATGCAGGACTTCGTGGCCATCGAGACGGCGCGCAGACTCGGCGCGGCGTTCTACGGGCGGCTGGCGGAACACGGCGCCGTAGACCTGGCGCTCAACGAGGCGCGCAGCACGCTCCTGACCGGCGGCCGCCCGGACGCCGCCGTGCCGGTGCTCTTCATGCGGCTCAGGTCGGGCCAGGTGTGGAGCGCCGAAGCCGACGCCCACGGCCAACTGCTCGGCGCCGCCAACCCGCGCGTTTTCTGGAGCGGCCTGCTGCGCAACATCCAGCAGGGCCAGGTGACGCCCATCGTCGGGCCGCGCGTCCACGGGGAGTGGCTGCCCACCCCACTAGAAATCGCCGACCGCTGGGCGGAGGAACACGGTTATCCCTTCCCCGACCGGGACAGTCTGCCGCGCGTGGCACGCTACATGGCCAGCAGCCAGGGCGAGGATTTCCCGCGCGACCAGCTCTTGTACCTGCTGCAAGATGACCTCCTCGCGCGGCTGCCCGAAGCGCTGCGCCCGCGCCAGAAATTCGCGACGCTGACCGAACTGGTCGAGACGGTAGGCTGGCAGACGTTGACGTCCGCCAATCCCAACGAGATACACCGGGTGCTGGCAAGCCTGAACCTGCCCATCTATCTGACCACCAATCCCGACAGCTTTATGGTCGAAGCCTTGAAAGCGGCGGGCAGGCAACCCGACCGCGAGCTGTGCCGTTGGAACGAATGGCTGGACGCCTGGCCCTCGCGCTTCGAGAACGACCCCGACTACGAGCCGTCGCCGGAGTCGCCGCTGGTGTACCATCTGTTCGGCAGCGACGAAGAACTCAATTCGCTGGTCGTGACCGAAGACCATTACCTGGACTACCTGGTGCGCATCTCGGCGCAGATGACCCGCATCCCCAACCGGATATGGGCCTCGCTGACCGACAACGCGCTGCTCTTCGTCGGCTTCAGCCTCGAAGATTGGGAGTTCCGCGTCGTCCTGCGCGGCCTGGTCGCGACGCGCGACCGCAGGCGCAAGCTCAAACACGTGGGCGTCCAACTGGAAATGGAAGGCGCGGGGGAAACGGAAACCGAGGCCGTCCAGACCTTCTTGCAGCAATACTTTCAAGAAGCGGACATCAACATCTTCTGGGGAACGCCTGCGCAGTTCATGGCCGAACTGCGCGAGCAAATGGAAGGTTCTGTCCACAACATAAATCCAAGGGGTAACCATGCAAAATAACCCGTACGTCGGCCCTCGCCCTTATACCCACGCTGACCGCGATAACTTCTACGGACGTAACCGCGAAGCGCGCGACCTCCTCGATATGCTGATTGCAGAGCGAGCGGTGCTATTCTACGCTCAATCCGGCGCAGGGAAGTCTTCCCTGCTCAACGCCAGGGTCATCCCCGAACTCGAAGCGCGTGGGTTCCGCGTCTTGCCGCCGTTGCGCGTGGGCAGCGAAGCGCCGCCCGGGATTGACGCCGCAGCCATCCCCAACATTTTCGTCTTCAGCACCCTGCTTTCCCTGGCCGACCCGGACACGCCGCCGGCGACGTTGACCGGCCACACCCTGCTCGCATTTTTGCAGTCCCTCAACCTCACCACTCCCCGTCATTCCGAACGCAGTGAGGAATCTCAAACAGACGCAGCCTCCACCGCTCCTATCTTGCCCGTCCTCATCTGGGATCAGTTTGAGGAATTGTTCACCACCCATCGCGATCGCTGGGAGGAAGCCGCCGATTTCTTCGCGCAGGTAGCGGACGCGCTGGAGGGCATCCCGGAATTGGGCGTCGTCTTCGTCATGCGCGAGGATCACATCGCCGCCGTCGAACCCTACGCGCCCCGGCTGCCCCGCCGCCTGCGCGCCCGCTTCCGCATGGAACGCCTGGGCTACGCGGGCGCGCTGGAAGCGATCCGCAGCCCCGCCCTGCGCGCCGGTTGCCCCTTTGCAGAAGGCGCGGCGGAGCAACTGGTGGACAACCTGCGCCGGATCAAAACGCAGGAAGCAGGGGGCCGGGCGCAAGACGTCGGGCTGGGGCCTTACGTCGAACCGGTGCAGTTGCAGGTGGTGTGCAGTCGCCTGTGGCAAAATCTCCCGGAGCAAGAAGATCACCTGATCCAGTGGGAAGAAGTCGCGCAATTCGGCGACGTAGACCAGGCATTGACCGATTTCTACGAAGAGACCCTGCGGCAGACCAGCCAGGTTTGGCAGAAGCAGCCCGGCCCGACCGTGACCGAACGCAACCTGCGCCGTTGGTTTGGCGAGGAACTCATCACCCCGATGCAGACGCGCGGTCTGGTGCTGCGCGGCGCAGCAAGCACCGGCGGGCTGCCCAACGCGGCGGTGGATGCGCTGGAAGCGGCGCACATCATCCGGGCGGAAGCGCGCGCCGGCGCCCGTTGGTACGAGCTGTGTCACGACCGCCTGGTGGAGCCGGTATTGGCATCCAACCGCGCCTGGGAAGAAGCGCGCCAGACGCCGCTGCGCCTGGTTGCCCGGCAGTGGCAAGAGACGGGCGACAACTCGCTGTTGTATCGCGGGGCGGCGCTCAAAGAGGCGCTGCGCGCCCTCGAACAAGCGGACGCCGAGCCTTACGAGCGCGATTTCATCGCCGCCAGCCGGCAGGACGAGCAAGCCCGTATTCGCAGGCAGCGGCTGACCCTGGTAGGCGTGGCGGCGGGCGCGGTCATCGTCGTCCTCATGACCGTGCTGACCATCCTGGCGGTGAACGGGCAACGCATCGCCAAAGTCGCCCAGGCCACGGCGGAAGTGAAACGGCAAGAGGCCGAATCCGCTTGGGTGACGGCGGAAGCCCGCCGCGTCGAAGCCGAGGAGGCCCAGGCTAGAGCAGAGGAACAAGCGCGCATCGCCCTCGCACAGCGGCTGGCGGCCCAGGCGCAGAACGAGATGAACAGCTTGAACCCGGACCTGGCGCAATTGCTGGCGATTGAGGCACTGAAAACCCGACCGCTTCCGGAGGTACAGAAACAATTACGGGTAATCCTGGCGACGCCCCAAACTACTCGATGGATTCTGAACGGCCATCAGAGCAGTGTTCACAGTGTGCGCTGGGATCCAACAGGACAATACGCAGCCACCGGCGATGAGGACGGCGTGGTAAAGATTTGGAACGCCCAAACCGGGGAACCGGTAGAAGATCTGGTCGGCCATACCGACTGGATTCAGAGTATGGCTTGGAGTGCGGACGGCGCATTTCTGCTCACCGCCGGTTTGGATGGAATCGTCCAGATGTGGGACGTAGCGGAGGGGCAACAACGCTTCACCCTGGAACATCCCGACATGGTGTACGATGCCGCCTGGAGTCACGACCAGAGCCGTATCGCCACCGCCTGCGATGATGGCCAGGCGCGCATTTGGGACGCAGCTACCGGCGAGTTGCTGCTGACGCTCACCGACAACGAAGGCTATGTACGGCAAGTGACCTGGAACAAGGATGACCGCCGCATTCTGACCGCCGGTACGGGCGGCAGCATCCGCATCTGGGACGCCCTCAGCGGCGACGAACTGCTCGAATTCGCAGGATACCCCGGCTGGGTTCGCTATGGTAGCTGGAGCCCGGACGAGCGCCTTTTGGCGACCATAGAGGACGGCGGCCTGGTTCAGATTTGGGATGCCCAAACCGGGGAGCTAAAGTATGAACTCATCGGCCATGTTGACACAGTCGAACGTGTCGCGTGGAACCAAGACGGCAACCGCCTCCTGACGGTTGGAAGAGATCAGGCCGGATATATTTGGGATGCAGAGACCGGAGAAATGGAATGCGTCTTGATCGGACACACGAAAGAAATTCTGGTGGGCATGTGGATATCCGACGATACAATCATCCTCACCGCCAGCCGGGATAAAACCGTACGGCTCTGGGATGCCGCGACAGGGAATGAACTGATGACTCTGGCGGGGCATCAGGGCAGAATTCTCGACGCAGACTTGAGCCCCGACGGAGCCTCCATTCTGACCGGCAGTGAAGATCAGACGGCGCGCATCTGGGAACTGTCTTTGGCCGACGCCCCACGCGGGGAGTTGCCTGTCTTCTCCACCTATAGCGATTGGGGGGTTCAGGATATGGCTTTGGACGCCTCCGGGCGTTTGCTCATGGTGGGAGATGGGGAAGGCGTCGTACACGTGTGGGATGTCGTGACCGGCGCCCCCAAGCTCACCTTGGGAGAACCCGGCGGCTATATCTGGCATATTTCCTGGAGCCCAGATGGGGCACAGATTGCAACGGCCTATGACGGCGGAACGGCCCGCATCTGGGACGCAAAAACCGGAGAGATGGTATGGCAGTTGGAGGGTCATATCGGCGACGTCTATGGCGTTTTCTGGAACAGAGATGGAACGCGTCTGTTGACAATAGGCGCGGACGGCGCCGCCTGTATCTGGAATACAACGAACGGTGAACATCTTCATACCCTGATCGGACATGAGGGTAGCATTCACACCGGCGCCTGGAGTCCACTGGAGGGGCCGGATGGGCAAACGTGGGTCCTCACCGGCGCATCAGACAATACGGCGCGGGTATGGGACGCGGAAACCGGGGACCTCGTGCAAACACTTGAGGAACATACCGCCGCAGTTTCTCATGTGCTGTGGAGCGCCGACGGCCGGCGCATCGTGACCGCCGGTCAGGATGGGATGGGATACATCTGGGACACCGCCAGGGGGCGGCTCTTACATAGCCTTGAAGGACATATCGGGGCAATCAACAGCGTCAAATGGAGCTCCGATGGCCGCTGGTTGCTCACCGGAGGCGAAGATCACACGGCGAGGATATGGGATGCGGAGACAGGCGCGGCGTTGGCCATATTGAAAGGACACAGCGGTGAAATCTCTGATGTTGAGTGGAGCGCCGATGGACAGCGAATTTTGACGGCTTCGGGGGATGGAACGGCAAGGCTGTGGAGCATTTCGGCGTCTGGCAACACCGATTCCGAAGCCATACAGACGTTAGCCACATTCGCGGGCCACATGGGAAGCATCACCGATATAGTGTGGAATGCCGATGAAAGCCGCGTGTTCACCATCGGTCTCGACGACAACAACGTGCGACAGTTCTACGTCGCACTGGATGACCTGCTCACGGCCGCCTGCGAGCAAACATTGCGCAACATGACGCAGACGGAGTGGGAACAAATGATGGAAGAACAAGGCCCGTATCAGGCCACTTGCCCCAATCTGCCCGGCGCAGACGAGTAAAAAAATCCTCCCAACTGCGCTCGCCAGCTCAGACTATTCTTGGAGAAAAGACAAGAGAGGGTGCGCGGGGGCGTCGCGATATAAAACTCGCGGTCAGCCCCACTTCTCCCGAAACCGCGCCGGCGCATCTTTCAAAATCGCGTCGCCGTGGGCCAGACAGGCTACCTGGAAATCCATCGTTCCGATCCGCGCCAGTGTGCGCTCGCCTTCATCGAAATCTTCAAAGAGCGGGGGATAGCCCAACCGGAAGAATGCGGCCGCGGCGTCGCCCACAAAGAGCACGCCGCCGTGTCGCGGCCACAGATACGACAAATGCCCGGCGGTGTGGCCGGGCGTGGGCACGACGGTCAGCCCGCCGGCCACCACCTCGCCGCCGTTCACCTCACGGTCTACCACAAACGACTCCGCCCGTGACGC
This sequence comes from Anaerolineae bacterium, assembly GCA_034429675.1. Taxonomy (GTDB): domain Bacteria; phylum Chloroflexota; class Anaerolineae; order B4-G1; family SLSP01; genus JAKQHY01. The sequence continues at coordinate 14,745 of DAOUFX010000198.1, forward strand.
CTGCGCGTTCTTCATTAATACATTGAAGAGCAATTTGTTCGCCCATCCCGGCGCGGGGCTGATCGGGCGCAGCGACAACCCCTCGCGCAAGTCGCCGGCGGTGACCGGATGCGCCATCGTGATCGCGCCGGTCACCTTCTTGAGCGCCGCCAGGCCGCCGACGTGGTCAATGTGAGCGTGCGTGATCAAGATGTAGCGCACATCCTCCGGCTTGCGGCCCAAAGTTTGCAGCGCCGACAGAATCTTCGCCTCGCGGTGTGGCATGCCGGTGTCAATCAACACCAACCCCTCGTCGCCCTCCACCAAGAACACATTCACGCCGCCCAACGCGACGCCGTGTACGCCCGGAACGATTTCTTTAATGGACACAGAGCACCTCCTCGGAAAATAGCGTTTAGCTTTCAGGTTTTAGCCGTTAGCCGGATATAAGGGAAGTGTTTGCGCGGGCGGGGGTACCCGCCCGCG
>DAOUFX010000199.1:0-4160 GCA_034429675.1 Anaerolineae bacterium
TCGCACACGGTATCCCGTGTGCGAAAAACACCTTCCTTTTAATCTCTGCCATCGCATTGCGATTTTCATCCGACCGCGGGTGAACCGCAGGTTACTTCTATGCTTTCTCCCTGTCGCCGCGCCCCACGGCCAACCAGGCGCCGGCCACCAACAAAGCGCTGGCGATGTAAAACGTCCAGTCGGGGATTTCTTGAAAAAGCCAGTAGGCCATCAATCCGGCAAAGATAAACTGCCCCATATTGACGATGCTGACAATCTGGCCGCGCAGATGCTTCATGGAATAGTTGAGCAACGAATGCCCGATGATGGTGGGAATAATGCCCAGGCCCAAAATCATCAGCACGTCATTGGTGGAGTATGACTGGATGGGACTGACAAAGAACAGCGCAACGGCCATACAGAAAACACCGGCCACAAAGTAAAGCGGCACCAGATACAACCACACGCTTGGGAAATGGCGATTTTTGCGCCCCAACGCCAGATAGAGCGCAAAAAACAGCATCGAAACAAAACAGATCAGGTCGCCCCAGAAATACTGCGCGCTCAGGTTCAAGTCGGCGGCGGTGAGCAACACCACGCCGCACAGCGCCAGCGCCGTGGCGATGATCTCGGTGCGCGTCACCTTCTCGTTCAGCAGAATCGCCAAAAAGAAGGGCATCGCCAGCGGAACCAGGTTGACGATCAGGCTGGCATTGGCCGACGGCGACATTCGCGCCCCGATGATCCACGTGATAAAGTGAATGCCCAGGATGATCGCCGGCGGAATGGAAGCAAAGAAGTGCGCCCACGTATAGGTCGCGCGATGTTTCCGATAATAATAGAAGAAGACCGGCGATAGGGCCACCGCCGCCACCAGCAAGCGCAGCGAAGACAGCAACACCGGATGCACCGCGCAGGCTTTGATCATAATGACGGCTGTCGAAGCCGCAAAAACACTGATAAGGAGCAAAACAATATTAAGAATCACATCACACCTATCCGACAAGACTACGGAGCATTATAGTCCACTGCTATCAAACAAAAAGCGGCGGGCCTCAGAGAGGGCCGCCGCCTTGCCCAGAAATACGCCTAATGCCCGCCGCAAGACGAGCACGAACCGCCGCCGCAAGACGAGCACGAACCGCCGCCGCCGGCGCCTTTGATCGCGCCCTCGCCGCCGCTCGCAAAAAACAGAGAGAGTGCACGTTTGGCGTCTTTGTTGCCGCACTTCGGGCACTCAGTGGGAGCGTCGGCGTCTTTCATCGCCCGGCGCAGCTGAAAGTGATGTCCACACTTCTGACAACTGTATTCATAAATAGCCATCATTCACCTCACCGATTCAAAATCTGAACTTATACATCTTCGCGATTGATCAAGGCCGTCAACTCCTCGGCCTTCACATACCCGGTTACCGTGATGTGTTGCCTGGTCACGCCCGGCGCCCCGGCGACGGCGCGCTTGATGTCTACGGCCAGACTGTGAGCCAACGGGCACAGCGGCGACGATGGGTGAAAACGGTATGTCGCCACGCCGGTCGCCTCGTCAACGACCAAATCCTCGACCAGGCGCATGCGCAGAACGTCCACCCCGGTCTCCGGGTCAATCACCTCCACCAGACGCATCAAGATCTGTTCCCGCAACGTCATGTCCATTGCCATGTCACACCTCAATGAGAAATTCAAATCAGGAGCGATACTTGCGTCCTTCAAAAAACTCGACCAGTCCGTACCAAAGCAAAACAAAAGCCCCACCCTCGTCAAGATTGCCGACAAAGGGGAGATTGTCAGGAATGAATTCAAGGAGTCCGGCGGTGGGATTGACGATGTAAACCAACCCTAACACCGCAATGAAATACGCGACCCACGCCGGAATCCCGTGCGCAGACAGCGGTTTCAGCAAAAATCCCGGCTCTTTGGATGTTGGTTGAAGATCATTTCCAGACATAGTTTCCTCCCCATTTGTTATCGGATTCGTTGCGCACTATTATACACGAATTCGCAACAGCCCGGTAGAGACGCAAAATTTTGCGTCTTCTTCTACGCAAAAACCACACCCCGAAATCTGAACGCACCCCGGCGCAAACATCCCGACCGGTTAGGAAAGTGGTATACTAAAGCCAGGAAAAATCCGGTCGAGGGTACAACACATGACAAAAATTCCTGGCAGACACCCAAGTCGTTATATCAGACGCATCCCTGAAATTCCAAAGTACATTGGGTATTTCGTCAAGTGTTTCCTTCTCTTCAAAAACCCGCTCCGGTTTATTCGGGCTTACCTGGCGCAGTCATCGCTTCCTGAACGTGCGGTTGAACTGCGCAGTGGGTTGAAAATTCACCTATCCGAGCATCCTCACGACATCATCACCGTATTCGTTATCTTCGTGCGCGAGGACTACGGCAAAATCCCGCCCGGCAGCGCCGTGATTGACATCGGGGCGAACATCGGAATTTTTTCTTTGTACGCCGCCAGCCGCAACGCGACACAAGTATTCGCCTACGAACCCAACAGCGAATCGTACCAATATCTTGTAAAAAACATCAACGCCAACCGGTTACAGGAGACAATCATCCCCCAACAGTTGGCCGTCACCAGCAAGGACGGCGAGACCGTCAAATTTCCGATAAAGACAAGCATGTACAATGCCATCATCACCGACGAAAGCAAAACCGACTACGAACTCGTTGAAACCGTCAGCCTGGCTACCGTCCTCAACCGCGCCGAAAAGATCGGCCTCCTGAAGCTGGATTGCGAAGGCGCCGAATACGATATTCTGTTCAATTCCGATCTCACCGCGCTGGCGCGGGTCGAAACGGTGCGCATGGAATATCATTCCGGCCGGATCCAGGAGATCGCGGCGGCGTTGCATCCGCACGGATTTGAGCCATGCCACCGCGCAGCAGACACACCCACATCGGGCAATGTGTGGTACCGGCGGTCGTAGCGCCATCAGCGAACGGGACACAGAGTGCGGGAGATGAACACGAAGACGATCCTGAGCAACGTAGCCGTATACGGGGCCGCCCACGCGCTGGTGGATGCGGCATGTGTCGCCACGCTCTTCGCCAGCATCGCGCTTGGTTCAATCGAGCTACAAAACGCGGCCCTTCTCGTCGTCTTCTACGATGTCCTGGCATTTTCCACCCAGCCGTTTTTTGGACTGTTCGTGGACAAATTCAAAATACCCGCGTATGTGGCGGCGTTGGGGATGCTGCTGGTGGCAATTGCCACCTTGCTTTTACAGCTACCTCTCTGGGCAGCTTTGATCACCGGCATTGGCAATGCCCTGTTTCACGTCGGAGGGGGCGTCGCCTGCCTGAACCTGGCCGGCGGCAAGGCAACGCTGCCGGGAATCTACGTGGCGCCTGGCGCGCTGGGGCTGACGATCGGGACGTTGATCGGCAAAGGTGGGCATTTCGTCGCCTGGCCGTTTATCCTTCTACTGTTGGGCGCAACGGCGCTGGTTCTGACAATTCCCAAGACACAAACACCCACGCCTCGCAGACTGCCCGGCGACCTGAAATGGTTCGAGGCGGTGATCCTGCTGCTGCTCGTCTCGGTCGCGATCCGCAGTCTGGTGGGGATGAGCCTGGTTCTACCGTGGAAGTCAAACGTCACGTTGTTGATGGCGCTGACGTGCGCCGTCGTTCTGGGAAAGGCATTGGGCGGCGTCCTGGGCGACAAATTCGGATGGGTTGCCGTTGCGCTATCGGGCCTGGTCGCCTCGATCCCGCTGCTCACGTTCTTTGCGCACATTCCCGCTATCGCCATCCTCGGCGTCTTTTTGTTCAACCTGAGCATGCCGATCACACTCATTGGCATTGCCGAGATGCTGCCGGGGAAGAGCGGGTTCGCCTTTGGACTGACGACCCTGGCGCTGATCGCCGGCGCGCTTCCCACCTTCACGCAGCTCCGCGACGTGACCGGCCATCCGGCGTTCATTTTCGTCGCCATTCTCATCTCCATCGCCGCTCTATATGGTGGGCTGAGGCTGTACACCCGGCACTTCAGATAGAAAAGGGTTTTTCGCGGGCGGGGGTACCCGCCCGCGCCCCCCTAAAGTTCTTCAACTTTCGACTATTTTCAAAGGAATTCATCATTAACCTGCAGTTCACCAGCGGTTGGATGAAAATCACGGTCTACACGTCAGAGATATGAAGAAGGGTTTTTTCGCGAGCGGGTAC
>DAOUFX010000200.1:0-5496 GCA_034429675.1 Anaerolineae bacterium
GTACCCGCCCGCGAAAACCCTTTCTATGCATCTTTGACGTGTAAACGGTGATTTTTATCCAACCGTTATAGTACCATGAATTCGAGCTTTTGAAATTTTCCCTATTGACTTTTTGGAAGGTTTCGGGTATATTTAGCGACAGTTTAAAAAACAAAAGCATTGATCCGAGAGAGTAACCTCTGAACGTGCGCCAGAGATGTGAGCAAAACGGTGAAAGCTCACTCGCAGACGACGGAGGTGAATGGGCCGGGGAGCTGCTAGATCGAACGAATTAAGTAGATTTAGCCGGAGTCGCCACCGTTATCAGGGCCGAAAGTATCGCCCACACCGGGCTGTACTTGCAAAGAGTGGAGCTGGCATAGCCATAAGGCAAACAGAATCGCGTCACCGGACGCGATTTTTTGTTTCCAGGCGAAGGAAAACCGGTTCAACCAGGGTGGCACCACGGGAGCTAAACGCCTCTCGTCCCTGCAAGGGGATGGGAGGCGTTTTTGTTTGCCAGAATCCGAGGGTGAGGGTTTTGGAGCGGGTGGCCCGCTCCAAAACGCCACTGCCTCTTTATTGAATAGTACAACCAGACTAAAGTGAGGGAAACATGAATACATTATCACGCGAACAATTTCACACAGCCGCAGCGCAGGGGGCGATGGTGCCGGTTTATCGGGAACTGCCGGCGGATTTGGAGACGCCGGTTTCGGTGTATCTCAAGCTGCGGGGCAACGGTGCGGGCTTCTTGCTGGAAAGCGTCGAGCGGGCCGAACAACTGGGACGCTACTCGTTTCTCGGGTTCAATCCGCGCCGCCAGATCGTCGTCTACAAGCGCACGGTGACGGTGCGCGACAACGGTCACGCTACCACCCGCGAACTGGCGGCCGGCGAGGACCCGCTGGACGTCGTCAAAGCCGAGCTGGCCCGCTACCAACCGGTCGCGCCCATCCACGAATTGGTCAAGGGGCTGCCGCGCTTTTTCGGCGGCGCCGTGGGGTATCTGGGCTACGATATGGTGCGCTTCTTCGAGACGCGGCCCGAAGGTCAGACCTGGGCCGATCTGCCGGACGATCGCAATCTGCCCGATATGCACCTGCTGCTCACCGACACACTCGTCGTCTTCGATCACGTCCAGCACCGCCTGCTGCTCTTTGCCAACGCCATCGTCACGCCCGGCTGCGACCTGGACGCGGTCTACGATGAGGCCGTCGCCCGCCTGGATACGCTTGAGGCGCAGGTTCACACGCCGCTGGCGCATCAGCCGGCGCCGGTCTACGCCGAACAACCGATCACGTCCACGATGACGCAGGAGCAATACGAAAATGCCGTGCGCGCCGCCAAGGAGTACATCGCCGCCGGCGACATCTTCCAGGTGGTGTTGGCGCAACGGCTGAAGCGACCGACGGAAGCCGACCCCTTCAATATTTATCGCGCATTGCGGCGCATCAACCCGTCGCCCTACATGTTCTTCCTCGATTTCGGCGGCGATACCTGCCTGATCGGCTCATCGCCGGAAGTGCTGGTGCGGCTCCAGGAGCGCACGGCGGCCGTCCGCCCCATCGCCGGGACGTCCCCGCGCGGCGCAACCCCCGATGCCGACAAGGAGCTCGAAGCGAAGTTGCGCGCCGATCCCAAGGAGCGCGCCGAGCACGTCATGCTCGTGGACCTGGGCCGCAACGATCTGGGCCGGGTCTGCGACTTCAACACCATCCGCGTCCCCGAACTGCTGGTGACGGAATATTACTCACACGTCATCCACCTGGTCAGCCACGTCGAGGGGCGCCTGCGGGATGGGTTGGACGCCTTCGACCTGCTGCGCGCGACCTTCCCCGCCGGCACGCTCAGCGGCGCGCCCAAAGTCCGCGCAATGGAGATCATTGACGAGCTCGAAGGCTTGCGGCGCGGGCCTTACGGCGGCGCGGTGGGCTACTTCGGATTCAACGGCAACATGGACACCTGCATCACCATCCGCACCATCGTGCTCAAAGACGGCGTGGCCTACCTGCAAGCCGGCGCCGGCATCGTCGCCGACAGCGACCCCGCCAAAGAATATCACGAAACCCTGCACAAAGCCGGCGCCATCAGCACGGCCATCAAGATGGCGGAGCAGGGACTTTAGAGTTTAGACTTTCGACTCAAGGAGGTTTGAGATGATTCTGGTGATTGATAATTACGACTCGTTTACGTACAACCTGGTGCAATATCTGGGGGAATTGGGCGCGGAATTGACGGTGCGCCGCAACGACGCCGTGACCCTCGACGAGGTCCGCGAGATGCAGCCGTCGCACATCGTCATCTCGCCGGGGCCGGGCACACCGGACGACGGCGGCGTCTCGCTCGACATCATCCGCGAGTTCTACCAGGATACGCCGATCCTGGGCGTGTGCCTGGGCCACCAGTGCATCGGCGCCGCCTTTGGCGGCACGGTGGATCGCGCCGACCGGCTGATGCACGGCAAGACCAGCGCGGTCTACCACTACGGCACCGACGTGTTCGAGGGCGTGCCCAGCCCGTTCAACGCGATGCGCTATCACAGCCTGCTCGTCCAGGAACCGCTGCCCGATTGCCTCAAGGCCACCGCCTTCACCACCGAAGGCGAAGTGATGGCGCTCCAACACAAAAGCGCCCCCCTCATCGGCGTACAATTCCACCCGGAAAGTATCCTGACCGAGCACGGCAAGACAATTTTGAAGAACTTTTTGGGGATGGGGAATTAGGGATTAGGGATTAGGGATTAGGGATTGAGGGATTAGGGTATAAGACCAATCTGCCCTAATCCCCTAATTACCCAATCCCCTAATTGCCCAATCCCCTAATCCCCTTAATTGCCCCCCACTTATCACAGGAGGAAAAGCGATGATTAAGGAAGCATTGAATCAACTGTTAGAGGGGAAATCATTGACGATGGCGCAAGCCGAAGGCGTGATGGATCAGGTGATGGCGGGAGAAGCGACGCCCGCGCAGATCGCCGGATTCCTGATTGCGCTGCGCGTCAAGGGAGAGACCGTGGACGAGATCACCGGCTGCGCCCGCGCCATGCGCCGCGCCGCCATCCAGGTGAAACCGCAGAAGAACGGTCTGGTGGACACCTGCGGCACCGGCGGCGACAAATCCGGCACGTTCAACATCTCCACGACGACGGCCTTCGTGGTCGCCGGCGCGGGGTTGCGCGTCGCCAAGCACGGCAACCGCAGCGTCAGCAGCCAGTCGGGCAGCGCCGATGTGCTGGGCGCGTTGGGCGTCAACCTCGACCTGACCCCGGAGCAGGTCGCGGCGTGCATTGACGAGGTCGGCATCGGCTTCCTCTTCGCCGTCAAGCTGCACCCCGCGATGAAACACGCCATCGGCCCGCGCCGCGAGTTGGGCGTGCGCACCGTCTTCAACATCCTGGGGCCGCTCACCAACCCGGCGGGAGCGCAGGCGCAGGTGCTCGGCGTCTACGACCCGGCGCTCACCGAGGTGCTGGCGAACGTGCTCCAGGCGCTCGGCTCCCGCGCCGCCTACGTCGTCCACGGGGACGGCGGCCTGGACGAACTGACCACCACCGGGCCGAACCGCATCAGCGTCTTCGGCGTCGCGCCGGGCAACGGCGCCGTGGTGACGCAGACGCTCGATCCGCGCGACCTCGGCTTCGAGCGCGCTGCGCCCGCCGATCTGCGCGGCGGCGACCCGGCGGCCAACGCCGAGATCACCCGCGCCATCCTCGCCGGCCGGGATCGCGGCCCCAAACGCGACGTGACCCTGCTCAACGCCGCCGCCGCCCTGCACGCCGGCGGCCTCGCGACTGACCTGGCGGACGGCGTCGCCAAAGCCGCCGAGAGCATTGACAGCGGCGCAGCATTGCGTAAACTTGAAGAGTTGGTGGCGTGCAGCCAGAGGATGGCAGGCTAAACTACACGCAAGGTGCAACCTGGTTACTGTCATGAAGTATTCGCCATAGTTTGTCTCAGCGTACTTGAGCAAGTTCCCCCCCCTTTAGTTCCCCCCCAATGGGGGGGAGGAAAGATTCTATCGTGCGCATTCCCCCCCGTTGGGGGGGATTAAGGGGGGGGCAGCTTGGCGTTAGGCGCGGCGAATACTTTAAGACACTAACCAACCTGCAAGGCAGAGGATCAGGACACGGATAACACGGATAGAAAACAAAAAAAATCCGTGGCATCCGTAAAATCCGTGTCCAAACGCTTCAAGCAGTTCGCACAACTTGAGAAAACAGGCGGCATTGGTGGAAAACCCAGAACCGAAATGGCGCTGGCCTACAAAAAGACTCCAGCAAGTCTTTCTCGTTTTGCTTGCAGTTTCCCTGTGCATGCAGATTTGCGTTTTGGGACAGCAGCTCTTCAACAGCGAAAGAATACGGATTCCGTCGTCCCCTTTGTGGATAACCATTGCAATAGTCATTTCTGCACTGATTTGGAGCATTTTCACCGCCCGGATCATTTCCACGACACAAAAATACAATTGGCTGGCGGTTGGTACTGCCTTATTTTGTTGGACCAGAGCACTCAAGGATGTCGCGGGGCATGTACCGGTTGACCAGCGCTTTCTCCTGGAAGTGCTCATAACCTTGTTGAATGGCGCCGTAGCGACACTCTATGGTCTATCAGTCCTGCGCGGCGAGTGGAACAAAAGCCCGCGTGGAGAACAACCAAAATAAGCACCACACAATGGTGAGAATTACAATGGACATGATAAAATCAGCCTCAGATTGCCAAACTCTAGCCGACGTCCGCAACGCGATTGACGCGCTCGACCGGCAGATCGTCGCGCTCGTCGGGCGGCGCGCGCAGTATGTGCGGGCCGCAGCGAAGTTCAAGACAACCACGGCGGAGGTGCAGGCCGCGGATCGCGTGATGGCGATGGTGCAACAGCGCCGCGCGTGGGCCGAAGAAGCCGGCGTCAGCCCAGACCTGATCGAGACGTTGTTCCGCGAGATGGTGCGCCGCTTCACCCAAGAAGAGCTGCAGCACTGGCAGAACGTCGCCGTCGTCCCCGCCGCAGAACCGGACCTGGACGCCATCCTGGCCCTGCAAAAGCTGGCCTATCAGAGCGAAGCGCAGCGCTACCACGATTTCAACCTGCCGCCGCTGCTCCAGACCCCGGAAGAAATCCGGGCGGACTTCGAGCGTATGGCGTTTTTCAAGGCCACTGCCGGGGAGCGCATCGTCGGCTCGGTGCGCGGCTACGTGAGAGACGGCGCCTGCCACATCGGGCGGCTGATCGTCCACCCGGACACGCAAAACCGCGGCATCGGCGCGCGGTTGATGCAGGCGCTGGAGCAGCACTTCGCCACGGTGCGCCGCTTCGAGCTGTTCACCGGCCACCAAAGCGAGCCGGCGCTGCACCTCTATCACAAACTGGGCTACCACGAATTCAAACGCCAGGACATGGCGACGCACACAATTGTATTTTTGAGGAAGGAAGTAGGGAGTAGGGAGTAAGGAACCAGCGGTTGGATGAAAATCACGGTCTACACGTCAGAGATATAAAAAGGGGGTTTTTCGCGAGCGG
>DAOUFX010000201.1:0-23380 GCA_034429675.1 Anaerolineae bacterium
GTTTTGGGGGCGGGTTGTACCCGCCCCCAAAACCCCACTGATCAAGCGCTAACTTTTTGCCGCCTCATCGCGAGCATCGTGGGCCAGCGTCATCAGCCAGGCGGCGACCAACCACGGCAGGAAGGCGGCGCGCGTGTTCCACATCGTGTTATCCACCAATCCGTGGGTTAGCAACGCCAGGACGCCGGCGCCGCCGCCGATGGCGAGCAGTGACAAAGCCCCATCATTCTTCTGGCGGTATCGGCGCAATACTTGCCAGGCATTCCATAACACCAAGGCCCACAACGCCACGTAGGCCAGCAATCCCGGTAGCCCCAAGTCCACGGCAACTTGCAGGTAGATGTTGTGCGTTCCCGGGTTCTGGGTCTCGTAAAACGGGTAGAGCAGCGGCGTTACCTCGTTGAACGTCCCCATCCCCACACCGGTAAACGGGAAATCCCGGATGACCCATCCGGCGGCCCGCCAGACCTGCAAGCGGAAAGCGAACGTGTTGGGATCCAGCGTTGCCTCCAAGTTTTCCGGCGCCGCCTGCCCGCCTGTCGAAAACAGCCACACGGCGCCGATGGCGCCGATGAGCAGCAGGGCCACGGCCAACTTGCGGCGCCCGGTCAGCCAGAGGACGGCCAGCACACCCACCGCCGCGGCAATGTAGCCGCCCCGCGACTGCGTGAAGAGCAACGCAGCACTCATCACTGTCGCCGCCACCCAGCTGGCGATCTTTAGCCGGCGTTCCGGCAGTCCGGCAGGTTGCGGAGCGCCAAGCGCCCACGCCAGTGGAATGGGCAACAGCAATACCAGCGCCGAGGCCATGATGTTGGGATGAACCGGATCGGAGAGAAGGCGGGGGAAAACGGCGTAGAGACGGTCGGGAAGAAAAAACACCTTGTTTTGCTGAACTTCGGCAATGAGCAGCGGTGAGAGCAGGGCCAGCAGCGCGCCCAGAACGGCGCTGCCGCCGGCCAGGAGCCGGATGCGCCCGCACGCGCCGGCCCAAAAACGCAGGCCGTAGAATCCCAATAGACAGGCCCACAACCGTTGCACCTGCACTTGTGTGATTTCGGGGAATGCCGTGGCCCACAGCGCCACGCCGCCCATCGCAGCCAGACAGCCCATCGGCCAATCCAACGGGGTGCGCGCGAGCGTCAGCTGCCGGGTGACGAATCCGACCGCAAAAGCCAGGGCCAACAATCCCCAACCCCATAGCCGGGGTGTGAGCAACGTCAGTGAGGCAATTCCTGCGCCGAGCAGTGCCAGGGTGACGCCGCTCCAAATCGCGGGGATTGCTCGCGAGTGGAGACGCGACGAATTCAATAGGCGCCCTTCCCTTTAAGAATCACCCACGGCGTCTTGATAAGAATGTAAATGTCCAACCACAGCGAATAATTCTGGATGTAGTACAAATCTTCGTCGGTGTGCAGATGCATCAACTTGTCGGAGCGGCCGTTGACCTGCCACCAGCCGGTGAGGCCCTGAGGAACCGCGAACCGTTTGCGCTGCCAGAGAGCATAATCCTCGACCAGCCAGGGCAGCTCCGGGCGCGGCCCAACCAGGCTGATGTCGCCCTTGAGCACGTTGAAAAATTGCGGGAATTCGTCCAGGCTCCAGTGGCGGATAAAATGCCCGACGCGGGTCACGCGAGGGTCGCCGGCAACCTTGTGGATGACGTGGCCTTCTTCGTCCACCTGGTTAATTTGCGACTGTAACTGCTCGGCGTTGACCACCATGGAGCGGAATTTGTAAATATCGAACAGCCGGCCGTTCTCGCCCACGCGCTTTTGCTTGAACAACACCGGGCCGGGTGAATCCAGCTTGATAGCTACAGCCACCGCCGCCATCACCGGCAAAGCCGCCAGCGTCAACAAACTGCCCACCACCAGGTCGAAGAGCCGTTTGGCCAGCCGTTGATAATCGTTGAGCGCCGGGTCGCGCAGATTGATCATGGGAATGCCCCCGAAATCATCCACCGTCGCGCGGAAAAGCGCCAGACTGAAATAGTCGGGGATGACGCGCACATTGACCGGCAACTCGTGCAACAGCGACACCACCATGTTCACGCGCTGGTGCGCCTGCGGCGGCAAAGCCAGCACCACGTCATCAATGCGCTCGCGTTGAACGATCTCGCTGACCTCTTCCAGCCGTCCCAGGACGGGCAACTGCGCCCAACGCTTGGCCGGGTCGTCGTCGAGATACCCCACGAAAGACAGGCCGGTCCATTCGTAGGCGGCGATCATCTCGGCGACCCGTTGTCCGACTGCGCCTGCCCCGATAACCAATACCCGGAGGCTGCCGGGGCGCTGTTTGGGCTGTAGGCGATAGACCGCGCGCATAAAGACGCGCCAGATCAGGGTGAGCAATCCCAAAACGGCAAAGTCATAGAGCATCAGGATACGCGAGGTGTCGCGAGAGGAGAAATAGATGGCGCCGGTCAACGCCAGCGCAAAGAAAAAGATCGTCACCGTCAACGTCTGAAACTCATCCACTGCCTTGTAGCTCTTGCGCGGATCGTACAACGAGACGGCAAAAGCCGTGAACAGCCACAGCACGGCAGACATGGGGTAAACGTAAGCCGGCGGAAGACCTTCGGGGTACTTCGGATTGAACGGGATCAAACCATAAGGCAGAGTTTGCCGCAGATAGGTCGCCAGAGCCAACGCCCCGACCACGCACACCACATCCACAAAAAGCGCGAACAACACATAGCGCAAACTGAAACGCTTTAACACAGCTTCCCTCCCCGGTTCCCCTTCATCTTAAACACTGCTTGCACCGTCACTCATGCGCAGAATTCTAACACACACAACGAAAGGCGCAATGGTAGAAGACCAGAGCCGGCGAATCACCCACGCCGCGCGACCGTCCGCGCGAGCGCGCCGGCGCCGCGCGCGAGAACTTGCAGCGGATACGTGAACTGCCGCCAGAAAGCCTGTCGAGGAGAAAGATTGTAGCGCAACTGCAGCCAACGCCGCCCGGGGAAGAGTCCGTGCAACACGACGCCGGGCAAGTCGCGCAGGCGGTCCACCAACAGCACCCCCAAAAATCGCATGGTGCCGGAGATTAACGCCGTCTGCCCGTCTGCCGCCTGTTGCACGAAAGGCCACAAGAGTCGCCGCCGCCAGCGGGGGACGCGCAACATCTCCAGAGCCGTGAGCGGAATTAAGTCTGCACTGGCTGATAGCTTTTGGCTGTCAGCTATGAGCTCTGTTACTTCCTGTTCCCCGCCTTCTTCTTTCTGCCTTTTGCCTTCTGCCTTCCGTCTTGCCACACGCAATGCGGCCCACACTGCCGTACTGACGCGCCAGGCGCGGGCACGTTCAGCCAATACGGCCCAATCGAGATGTTCCCGCTCCACGCGCAGCACGCCGAGGATGTCGCGGTAGCCATGGGGATGGGTCAGGCCGTGATGAATGGCCGTGTGGTAGCAGAGGTGAAGGATTTCGTCTTCAGGGCAGAGGCGCAAGGCGGGAGCGCCGTCAATAGCAAAGGGCAAGGCGCGCGCCCAAAGATCTTTCAAATCCAGGCGCGTGGTATGACGGAACCAGGACATAGCCACTAAATGCTGATGCAATTCCACCACCATGGCCCCTTTACGGTACACGGTTTCCCCCATAAACTCGCGTTGAAACGCAGGAGTCAAGCCCAACCCTTCATCGGAGAAGCCATATCCTGAGACCTGTAACACCTTTTCCGCACGGACAAGATCATTCGTGTAAACCAATAGGTCCACATCATACATCGAACGTTGGCCCGGTTGTGGATACACGCGTTTTAGCAGCGCCAGTCCTTTCAAAGCAATCACCGGAATCTGATGAGTGTGAAAATCTCGCAAGACTCCGGCGATGGCAGTTTCTTGAAGCGCGGATTGGGCCAGACGCTGGTATTTCTCAGTCATAGACTTCTTCGGTATTGGCCAGTCTTTCAGGCAAAGGCACGCCGGTCAACCGATAACACAACCGTTCATACGCATCGGTAACTTTCTCCCACGAGTATACGGCGTGCGCCCGGCGTTGCGCTTCTTGGCGATAATGGTCAACCCGCTGCGGATCTTTCAAAAGCTCAGCCAAAACCAATCGCAAACTTTCTGCGCCCTGTTTCCCATCGTAGGCAAAACCTGCTTCTCCAATGGTCTCTAAGTTTTCTGGAGTGTTATGCGTAACGATGCAATTGCCAAAAGCCATGGCTTCCACTAACGCCGGGTGTGTTCCGCCAACACCTGAAGTTTCGACAAACACATAGGCGTTAGAGCCTAATTCCTGATAGCCTTTGCCAAAGACATAGCCGGTAAAAATGATCCGTGGGTCATTCTTTGCGCTGGCCTTGAGCGAAGCGATGTACTCGTCCGCATAGGCCGCATCCCCCACAATGACACATTTCAGAGTTGTGTCCAAGCTGTGGAAAGCTTCTACCAGATGATGTGCACAGTTTTCGGGTACGAGACGTCCCACGAAGAGAACATAACGTTGAGGTTCCAGGCCGAAACGCGCAAGGGTTTCCCCGGCAGGGAGAATGTCCACTTCAGAACCATAGGGGATATAGGCGGGCTTACTGCCAAATCTGTCTTGATAATACCCCTGAACGATGCGTGAATCGGTAATATAAGTGGTGGGCAATTTCGTAGCCAGGAACTCGGCAAATTGGATATACTTCTTGGCCAACGCCGGCCATTTCTCGCGTTTCCAGTCCAGACCATCCACATTGAGAATTGTCTTCGTGCCTACCAGGCGAGGGATCCAGGTGACCGGACTGTTGCCGGCAATAAAGTAGAGCGCGGCGTCATACCGCTGAACCAGTGCATGGAGCGATGATATGAAGGAATGAACCATCGTATCCAGGTATTTGTTGGCAATCGTTGAATGCCGAATCAAGCGGATTCCCTTGTAATACGGGTCGGCATATTTAATATGATGAGAACGACAATAGACCGTGACCTGATGTCCACGCTCGACCAAACGTTGACCCAGTTGCTCCACGCAGGTTTCAAAACCGCTGTAACTGGCAGGAATGCCACGGGTACCGAGAAGGGCGATCTTCATTCTGTGTCACCTCGTTGTTTTATGACGCGCGCCGGCACCCCTGCGATGACCGAGTTGGGCGGCATATCTTGAGTTACAACGCTCGCAGCGGCAACCACACAGCCCGAATGGATATGCACGCCATCTACGATAATGCTGCCGGCGCCAATCCAACAATCGTCATCAATGATAATGCCCTTTCGCGTCTCTCCCTGGAGCCTTATGGGAATATTCAAGTCTTGATAAATATGGTTTTCAGAATGCAGATTAACTCTTGGCCCCATGATAACATTTTGACCAATTTGAATTCCACCCTGAGCGCCTAAGAATGAATAAGCTCCTATGGCCGAATTATTCCCCATCGTCAGCCCTTCCCCCAAATGACGAATAACGCCGGTGCATTGAATGGTGGAAAACCTACCAATGGTGACATTGTCACCCAATTGAAGCCCCTTTCTGGAAAGCGCATCCACAAACACATAATCCTCCAGAATCACACCCCGTCCCATTGCCATCCGTTGCGGGTGACGCAACGTAACATGGACGCCAACAAATAGCGGGCCGGCGCTACTTTTAAGCCATAACCGATAAGTATATCCGCGTAAGAAAGCCAATCCACGAAAAGCCAAAACCTGGAGCAATTCGCGCCCGGCCAGTGACGGATCAAGGTGATAGGCCGTATCATTCTTCAAGCGGCGGATTACAGATTGTATCAAGGCCCCCAACATTTTCAAACAACCGCTGATTGGAGCTTTTCCTGGAGCATCTGTAGTAAGGAATCAGCCTTGGTGCTCCAAAAGCATTCAGAAGGTAGTTCTCGCTTAGAGGGAGTTTCTCCACGCTTCACCGTCTGTACAAACGATTTCACACCTGTCACAAAAGCATCGTCAGTGTTGGCGATGATCACTTGCGGATAGTTCTGAAAAGCAGAAACCCCACCAATATTGGTCGTCACGACAAGTTTTCCCATGGCGATATATTCATAGAATTTGATAGGATCAACACCATGTTGGCGATGTACATGATACGGGATAATGCATACATCAAAGGCCGACAGATAAGCGGGGAGGGTACTATAGTGCTTGTCGCCAAGATAATGGACGTTGGGGCAGCGCCACAGACGGGCCATATGATGACGGTTAAGCTGTTGCCCTATAAAAACGTAATGCGTTTCCGGTGTAGATTCGACGGTCTTGATCATTAAATCAACATCTATCATCTCCTGCATTTTTCCGGCGAAGCCCACGATGGGTTTGGGTACGTCGCGCAGGTCATCAGGGAGAGAGTATGGGACTTGAGGGTTAAAACGTGTCACGTCTACGCCATTCGGTATATAAATGACATCAGGGCGCTTCTTCTGCAGCCACGCGACATTTTCCGGTGAATTTGTCGTGATAATCTCAGCGTCATGCATACAATAATCATAGTAATTTCCGATTTTTTGCATTTTGTGATAGGCGGCATGCTTTAGCAGATTATCCGTCATATCGAATGCAAAGACTTGCGGAGACAACTGTTGAATAAGCGGCGCGTGAATGGGCTCATTCGTAAAAATGTTGTAGTCATGAATGCCCAGTTGTTGTAATCCCGAACATACTACGCTCACGGTTCTCGATCTGCCGTAGGCTTCAGGTATCCAATTCCGACGTTTCAATACAGGTTGCCAGGTATCCGGTAACACCGTATCTATGATGTATGTCCTTTCGCCCACCTGCTGTACCAAACCGTGTTGTCGTTTAACCCGTTTGAGCACCATCTCAGTCAATGACACAGGCCGATTAATGATTACCAGCTTTTCGACCAGCGGATGCTTGCCAAACTCTTGCATAAAATGTGCATCACGAGTACGAAAGCCCTCACGCTCACATTTATGCCAATCGTGGAAGGGAACTACGACTAAATTCATTGTTCAGTATCCTTTACTTCTACAACTAACCCGTCAATATATGCATTGCGATCGAGTTGTTGCTCTTCATCAAAGAAGTCATTGATATACTCAATGCTCAACCAGTGACACCCGCCAACCATTGTAGTCGTAAGCGTTTCACTTCCCCAAGTGTCATCTCCCTTCTTAAAGGCCAATTCGCCAACCGGAGCATCATCTATGGAAACCGCCAAAAGGACAGGTGGAGGCGCATCGTGCCGGCCAAATATGCGAATAAAAACTGTGGAAGTTTCTCCCAGCAAAATGGGGACGTTGATGCCTCCCTTGGTGTAAATAACCAGATAGGTTTCTGTCAGTTGATGACGACCTGAGCCAGTGTTCCAGCGAGGGTCCTCAGCCTCTATCCGGCGTGTATCGGTGACAACTACCCAGGGTACAAAAGCCGACACCAAAAGATTGTTTTCACTGTTCGCCGGCAACCATCTCTGCCCCAAACTCTTTAACTCGTTGAAGGATTGCTCCCGTTCCTGCCATTGAACACTGTGGTTGAGGCACACCGTAGACCAACCACGGCTCAGGTTCAAGAAGGCCTGGTTGCGCGCCAATAACGCCTCAACCCTTGCGAAAATTCCCGACAGGTAGCCTATCGCAACGATACCCGCAATAACTCCCAAGATAATGATCCGTTGGAATCTTTTCGGCACGTGGTATTCCTTCTTTATTAGGCAGGGCTGGCCTTCAACACAAGGTCATTCATCAGCGTCGCCAACTGCTGCGCCTGAAAACGCCGGTCGAAAATATCAAGCAAGGAGGACGTGACCCCGACAGGAAGCTGGTTTTCTTTCCAGGCATGATACAAATCCAGATAGGCGCGCTTTATGGCCGCTTTATCCTGCGGATGCACCACCGTACCAAGCTGGTGCGAAGCAATGATGTGTTGGGCTTCTCCATCAACTTGTAGCGCCAGAATAGGGCGAGCGACCGCCATATACTCATACAACTTCCCCGGGATATAATCCGCAGCGCCGGGCAGAGCATCCCCAATTAACAACAACAAATCGGCGCTTTTGAGCATGGCCAAAGTTTGACGATGCGGCAGCACCCCCATGATCTTCACGACATCCTGTAATCCAAGGGCATGGATCAAATCGGAATGCGTCGTATCGCCGGGCGCATCCAACTGCCCGGCGAATTGTAGTGCGATGTCAGTACGCGGAATACTGCCGTCCTGAATAAGCTCTGCCACAGATTCCAATAGCAGCCGGGGGCTGCGCGCCGGGTAGAGCAGCCCGGCGTATGCTGCAGTAAATTTGTGGTCATCAGGCCATACGGTAATGTCAGCGTAGTCTTCCGGGTCAAATCCATTATAGATGAGCTCGATACGTTTCATCACAGCGCCGAATCTGTCCTGGAAATTCCTGCTAAAACTTGGCGTCACCGTCGTGATTGCATCCGCCGTAGCCATCACCTTGCGTTCCATAAGCTCTTCCAGGCGCCGCCGCCACGGGGAGATACTCGTAAGCATATGCTGCGTCCAGGGATCTCTAAAGTCGGCAATCCACGGAATATGTGTGGCGCGTTTCAAAAAGTATCCCAACAATTGCGCCGGCGGCGGCGGCGATGTGGACCAAAGGACGTCTATCTTCTCGCGTTCGATCAACCGTTTCCCTATAAAGAAACTGGCCAGAGCCCATCTAAAATAACGCAGCGGCAACATTCGCTCGACCATAACCGGTTGATGAGGACGCACAATGGACACCGTGGAAGGCAATTCAGAGAGCGTTCCTTCGTCTATCAACGCGCCCTTTCCGGGAGGTCGGGTCAGCACATAGACCTGATACCCGCATTCGCCCAGATATTTCGCCATCTTGTAAGCGCGTATCACCGCGCCGCCGCCTTCCGGCGGGAATTTACCGGCAACCAATAATACTTTTTTAGGCGACATGGCTTTTATCCATCACTTTTGCCAGACCGGCTAATACCCAGAACAAGGCGGCCATATTTTCGATGGTTAACAAGGCACTGCCGACACCGGCAACAAAGAAAGCAACGCCAGCGGCTACAAAGCCCACCCCCAACATACGATCAGAAATCAAGGGAGAATGCTTGACGCAGTGCCATGCTGAATTGAACAAACTTGTTGTGAATAACAAAAAGAGACCTAAATTTAATATCCCCATTTCATAGGCAATCCCAATAAGCAAATTATGCGCCCCGTAATTTGTCGTACTGCCGCTTAAATCCGTTATAGTGAAAACATCCGGGGCCCCTGCGCCAATCCAGGGGTGTTTGCCTATCTTCTGCAAAGCCGTTTCCCACACCATTTGCCGCCACTGAAATTGTGGAACTTTTTCAGGTGTGAAAATTGTGAGGAAATGCTCTGCAATTTTCTCGGAGAAACCGACCATCACTCCGACAATGATTACAAGCGCCAGCAAAACTGGAGCGAGCTTCACCACACGCAGAGCAAACCGTTTTTTGCCGATTACCATGAGTTCCAATACAACCGCTATGCCTATTCCCGCTACTGCCGCAGCCCAGCTACTCCGTGAAAAGCTGGTAATTACTCCTATGACCTGAGCTATAAAAACGGCTAGCCAGAACCACTTATATTTACGGGCGCTGCGTAATAAGCCCCAGCTAAGTCCTGCCGTAACACTGATAAAAGCGCCAAATCCGTTATGGCTGTAAAAGGCACCATGGCCTCGATAGATATTGGTTCCAGATAGATAAACTGTTCCACTCAAATTATTGAGACGCTCTGCAACGGCATTTGATGGTAAGGGGTGAAACAACCCTAAATAACGCTGATTAGTAAGGTACCCACTCAACAATGAACCGGTAGAGAGTGTTTGAAGCGCTGCGATCAATCCAGTTAACGCTGCTGATACAGCGATAATTTTGACGACTTTTTGAACATCAGCAGGTGTTAAAAATATTGTTGCGCCTGCATAGAACAACAGCGGTACAAAAGCAAACCGAAAAATGATCCACATCCCTTGCGCCAAACCTTTGACTTGAGGTCCCATGGCATAGGCAAGACTCGCCATTAGCACAAACAATAACCACCACTGCCAATGGGAAATAATAGGTAGTCGCTGAAAAAGAAGAACTTTGATTATCAGGAAAAACAACAAAGCGAAACATAGAACAATAATGGGGGTTATGCTTATGCCGAATAGCTGTGGTATATTGAAGTCCAATTGAAAAGGAATGAAAAAGGCCAGAAGATAAAATATATACACACAAGCACGGTTTAGTTGCTTTTGGGATACTCGCCAACTAATTTTGTGAGACATGAACTTCATTGCTCCGAAAACGACTTCTCAGCCTCTTCCCACGCTGACAACGCAAAGCGCCAGGCACGATCAAGGGTATAGGCAAATATTTCATCCGCTGGAATCAAATGAAACACCACAAAAAACTCAAAAAGCACAGAACCGCTCCTCTTGTAACACAAAGTTTTACCTGGAATTTTGTGGCCATAGCCGGGAGCAAGCCAGGTATCTTGTGTCACCCATAGCGATCCTTCCTTTACAAAAGGAATGACCATCAATACTTCTTTTGGATTCGATTGGCTACGCAAGTAGACAAGTGAATCCGAGTGGTGAATTATAACATCATTAGCGGTGTGCAGAAAAAGTTCAAAATCATGATCGCCCGAACCTGTCAGAACATCTCTAACACCCCAATAAGGCAAATCTCTCTTGTTGAAGAAGAATTGACGACGGTGCTCAACTCCCCCGGCAAGACGCAGATAGCCGGTATGCCCAACTTCCAGCACGTCATACGATGCTGTCGTTGCCCAACGATACAATCTTACCTTTGAATCGAGTTGAATTTTAAATAAATCGGTGGCAATGATGCCGTTCTGCTCTTGACCGTCTAGCCGAACGGTATTGTGAAACGCCGTTGAGCGGAACAGATTTCGGGACTCATAATCTGCCGTGTAAACATGAGTTCCGGGATCAACAAACCAGGTCTGTCCATTGGCAAACAACTCGAAGCCAAGCTTGTCGTTATGGGCATGTCCTCCGACGCCATTTTGCCCGTTTGGGCCGGCGGCCACGATCATATACTGAGCATCCTGGCGCATGAAATACCAACCGGCGTCGAGAAAGGATTGGGATTTCAGTTGCAAAGCCGGTAGGTTCTTGCCTGTCACGTCCTTTTTGAACGCCAACGCATCCCCGCCCAATAACCACGCCGCCTCTTCCCATTGATTTTCGGCGGCCTGTGCAAAATCCTCCCGATGGAATAATGTCGCGCCGATTGCCAGCAAATAACGATGATCAACCCACTCCCGCCCGGGAGGATTCCACACCTTGAGCCGGTGTAGCCGACCGTTGTCGTTGTCGCCGATAAGCGGAACCGTCCCATCTGGTTTGGTCAGGTACATCACAAACTCTACCATCTTTTCCAGGCGAGCCAGATATTCCGAGCTAAAATTGTGCCCGTTGCGCCAGGCCAGAAGGGTAGCCGAGAGAAACAATTCAGTTGTCAGGCGATGGTAAGCCGTAGAAGCTTCAAAATTCACGCCATCCGGGTAGACCTGCTTGAACATTTCACGTTCCAATTCCCGCAACCCGAATTCCCGCCACCGTCGAGATTCTTTGAACTCCGGGCAAAGAATACCCAAATAGACCAAACCCACCAAATCAGAAAGATAGTGGTTGCCGGTAAACTCCCCCCAGTTTTCCAGATTCTGCCAGACATGCCGGCCATGGATTAACAGGCTCTTAAAAAGAGTCAGTTTGAAATGATCCGAAAGGCTAGAGGACTTGCGGAAAAAGTGATACCCCCACAACCAATTGACGGCCCGAATCGCTACATCCATCGCACAAGTCCAATTGACGCCCCGAGGCCAGGGATTGCTGGCGATCCAATCTTCTACTTGCGCTACAAACTCGCGAGCATATTTCTCATCCTCTGTGAACCAATACGCCTGCCCCAACCAGACAAAATGCTGGCACCGGCTCAATTCCCACGGAACTTTGATGTCATAGCCACCGGGATAAGCGGCCGGGCGCACGTCGGCATAGTATTGACGCGGATCGAAATGATGCCCGTTTTTAAAATCCCAATGCCAGTCTATTTTGTCACCCAAATACGTAGGGCCGGAACCGAGCAGATCAAAGAAGTGTTCACAGGCGCGGTCAGCGGCGGCAATCGTATGGGAAACGCTATCCGGGCAAGCGTCCTGGATAGCGAAAACAAACTCGCGACGGGAATTTTGAGATAGGAAAAATGTGGGATGTTCTTCAATCGGCAGATGATTGAGAAAATCCTGCGTCGTTGGAAAACGACCCTTTAATGCTCGCAGAAAGGCTTTATCGGAAATCTCCGTCCCCAATTTGTATGCATAAAGCCTTTCTATTCCTTGCTTCAGGAATTTCCGTATTTTGTTACGCGCTTTGCGCCATAAAACACGCGGAGGAAAAGAAAGGAGTCTTTGTGCATGCCTATACCCAAACATCTTTTTATACCCTTATGGCAACATCATTTTTAGTGTCCATGAACCAGAACCAGGAGTCATTTAAGTTCCTTGTGTTTTACAACACCTCATAGATCACTGATTTGTAAACATCTGTCTTATCCATTGAAGGGATATTCACACCTTCCAATAGCTTTTCTCTTCTCTCTAAAACTTCTTCTGCAAAATCACTACTGTAGCCGAGTTCTATTAAATGGAGTAAGAGTGTCTCATCATCGAAAATCTTCCTTACCGGATGGCATGGATTTCCAACCGAGACAGTAAACGGACCAATATCATGCACAACCACTGAGCCTGCGCCAATAACGGCGCCGATCCCTATCGTGACATTGCCAAGAACTACCACATTGGCGCCTATCCAGGCCTCATCTTCAACCACTATGGGTTCGCTGTTTTGTCCTGGAAAGGGTTTTATGAAGCGTGGACTCTTTCCTCTCATGGCAAAAATATGATTACCAGCCGTCAGTGTACTGTTGGGACCAAACATGACATTATTCCCAATGTGGATTTCTCCCCCCCAATAAGCGTTTCTGCCAATAAACACGTTATTACCGATTTGAGTTTTCCCATCGGAGGGGAAAACAGAATCAAGGGAATCGAACACAATATTGCTACCAACACTCTGGAAGCTATGAATGAGCAGTATCTTTTTGATCTTTGCCCTGATATGGAGAGGCAACTCCAAAAACCGTAATAAGAACCGCCAAAAGGACGCTTTACTCATGAACGTTCACTCGCTCTGGCGAATTTTGCTCTCTGTATGCTTTCCGCAACACCACAGAAATGAAAAACAAACTTAGACATAAAGTGACCATAGCGGAAACCACCTGAGCCCAGGCCACACCCACGATGCCAAATCGAGTCAGGAAAAGGAAGGTGGTTAATAAACTTATCGGCGTAGAAATCATAACAAGCAGGGAATTGTATTTGACAAATCCTAAAGAAAATATTGCGACTCCGGTCACCGCGCATGAAGACCAGATGACATATTTGATCAGCAAAATGGCCAGATAGGAGAGAGTAGAAGCATAATCGGGTCCGTAGACCACCGGTACTAATATTCCGGCTAAAATATATAGGGTAATGGCTATTCCTATGCTGAGCAATAGCATTCGCCCTTGATTAAGGAGCAGCTGCCGTCGAACCCAGGCTTCGTCTTGGGCGTGCTCGGTGAAATAAGGGGTGGTAATAGATTGTACTGTCCCCGTTACCTGGCTGGCCGCGGTCATAAAGATGAGCGCCAACGAATAATAACCAATGGCCTCACGGTTAGCAGCAAAATGATCGAGAATGAAGACATCGCCATACTGCCCCAATTGACTTATCCCATTGGCTAAAACGCTATAAAGCGCGTACTGCATAAAATGCGCCGGCCGCTGCTCCATAGAAGTAGTCAAGAATTTTAGCCCGATCTGGCGCAAAAATGGCCACAGGCCCAGCCCGTAGGCGGCGATTGTGGCAAATATAAACCCCTTGAACCCCCATAACCAGGCACTTATCACGATGAGCA
This sequence comes from Anaerolineae bacterium, assembly GCA_034429675.1. Classification (GTDB taxonomy): domain Bacteria; phylum Chloroflexota; class Anaerolineae; order B4-G1; family SLSP01; genus JAKQHY01. Next base: position 13,899 of record DAOUFX010000201.1, read on the forward strand.
ACACAGACTGCACTTTGACGATGGCCTGTGAACGCGCCATTTCTTTGATCTTTTTCTGCGCTTGCAGAAAAACAATAAAAATGCCGGTTAGCACCTGGAGGGGTATAGAACAGGCATACACAATTAACCACAGAGAGAGATGCGATGAGGGCGTAATCACACCGGTCAAAGCCAGGACAACCACCAATATCAAAGTAAGAACGGTGGCAATACCGGCGCGGCTTACGGCCAGGCGCAAGATGCCGGCTTTTTCCCTATCTGGACGGCTTTCTGCGCACACTTTGAGTACGGCAGAGTTGAATCCAAAACCGGCCATAATCACAAAAATGGCCGTATAGGACTGCAATATCTTCACTTCGCCCAGTTCCACCGGCGTTAGAAACTTAGCGACAAGTAAAACGCTGCCAAAGCCTAGAAATTGTGTGAGAAAATTGACCGACAAAAGGTCAAAAAAACCTTTTCCTTTGAGATATGAAAAGACAGAAAGGGCTTTTTGCAATATAGAGCGCATATGTCGTCTGTATCCTTAAGAACACTTCGAAATGGGTCGTTGAGTTCTTCTGCTCCATTCACTGAACACAAAATTCAATGACTGTCGCCCGACCACACGTGCCGATATACAACCATCAAAAGCTCGTAAGCGCCCTCCGGCTTAAGTTGCTGTACAGTTTGCTTGACCGTGTCATAATCATCCAGAATTTGCCGGGTGCGTCGGTAAAAGTCGTCATAATCCCCACACCGGAAAAGGATCGCCCCCTTTTCCCGTTCGCAAACGTCGCTGGCCAGGGCGGGAACGCCGAAATGCAGAGCTTCCGTCACAGAGATCCCGTAGCCATCCTGATAAGTAGGGCGCACAAAAAGCGACGCCAGACTCAACACCGGCGTAAGATTCTCTCCAATAACAAAACGAAAACAATGATCCAACCCCAACTGAGAGATTTTCGCAGCCAGCGTCTCATACTGCTCTTGGTTTCCGATCCGGGCCAGAAAAAACAAACACCCTGTTTGAGGGTAATCCTTGATCAACCGGGCGCACAAATCCAGGGTCAGATTTATTCCATAAAGATCGGTATCTTTTGAAAGAGGAATAACTTCAAATCCGTTGGCTACAATCAGTGGTGTGTGGGATCTCGCAAAATCTTGAATAGTTTGAGGCACAGCGACTTCCAGGCTCAGAGACGGCGGTAAATAGGCATTAATGACCGATATTCGGGAGGGTTTCACGCCCAGGGATAGAAGTAGAACACGAATGTCGTCCTTAACACAAACAATGTGGGTGATGTGGCGCATGGCAAAACGCAGGAGCCACTTGCGCAACCAGTTCCCACTATCCAGTTGATTTTTCAGGCTGTCCCCATGAATTGTTAAAACAACCTTGAAACCCAAAAACCCCAACAGACCGATGAGAACTCGATTTCCCCAAGATATATCGTGAAAATGCACTACATCAAAACTCGATCGGTCTCTCCAATGTGAGACTATCCATTTCTTTGCACTCCCCTGGCTGAAAACGACCGGGGTATGACCGTGCTCTCTAAGCAGTGCTTCCATTCTTTGTACGTGAACAGAAATACCCCCATACGGCGGAGGATAGGGGCCTACCATCGCAATTCTCATCTATGCGTTATACCTGACATCCAGCTTTTGTTCCAGAAACCGTGACTTGCCGCGTTGCGTCCGGGGAATCTCTGTGACTGACTCAACCTGGACTTTTATCCTGCCCCCTGCGGCCGTTTCCATCTTCATACTGATTTCACGGCTGTCCTGCTCCGAAAATGCCTGGGTAGGCACTACTTTGACCGTCACTTCTCCAACTCTGTCCTGATACAGTTGCATCGTTCGGATTGCCCCAAATGCGTGGAAATGTTGGGCAAAAATCAAAGCGGTCAAGGTGATGTAGCTTCCGTCTATCGCCACAACGTAATCTTGTTTTCGTCCCTCAATCCGTTCGAGCAAAGCGAATTTCCGCCCGCACTTGCTGCAACTTGCCTCTCCCCGTTGCGCCAGATCTCCCGTGCGATACCGTATGAATGGGGTTCCGTAGTTCCAGAATGAGGTGCCTGCCAGTTCACCGATTTTTCCGTCATTCCATTCTCCATCCGGTATTTCCACGATCTCGGTCAAACCATAAAATGGCCAGACATGGTAATGCTCCGACTCTTCGCACATAGGCGCCAGGACGACCTGCTCCGTGTGCCCATACCAGCCGAAGATTCGGGTTCCGGGAAAGGCCTGTTGCAGTTTGACCTTTTGCCAGTCATAGATATTCTCTGACCCCAAAAGAATGGTTTTGAAGCTGATGCGGCCGATGTCGCCACGTTCAATAATGAAATCGGCCAGGAGAGTAACGGTGGATGGATACGCTTGAAGATGTTGCGGCGCATGCGCTTGCAATACCTGAATGTACTGCTCGTAATTGGATTCGGCAAGATGATAACTGGACAAAAGCAACTCAAGGCGGGCCGGGTTGTAGTCCCAAATGCCTTCTTTTGTTTTTGATTCCGGTAAACTGCCTCTCAGTACGGCCGACGTATCTCCCAGGCGCCAACCGACTCGCTCCCATCCGCTGTGCATGAAAGCATTTTCCATCCAGGTATTGACGTCTGTGTGGTAAAACCCGAAGGGAGTTCCGGTAGACCCGCCGGTCGTTGCATATCGGCGCCGCCAGGAGGGGATAGTGCGCGACGTGAAATCTCTCAAGTTGTCCCGGATAAGCTCTTTGGTCGTAAAAGGGAGTCGCGTGACATCGGCCAATGCTACAATGTCATCCGGTTTGACGCCGGCTTCACGATACAATTCATAATAACCCGGCACGTTCTCATAGACGTAGCGAAGCATTTGCTTAAGTTTTTCGAGTTGCCACGCCTCAATACGCTCGCGATCCCACCATTGAGCTTCTTGGAGAAAAGTTTTTAATCGCCAGTAGTCTTTCCCCATTCTCTGCTCTAATGGAATACAAGCATACACTCGACGCAAAGGGGTGCGTATCTTTTGGGGGATCAAGGAACGGACCCGGCTCGCTATGCTCATCAGTCCCTACTTGCGGCCAAAAAACTCACCATCGTGGTTTCGATTAGAGTTCTCAAATCTACAGGTAGCTCGTACCGCTCGCGCACTGACTTTCCAAACGCCCGCAATTCCTCCAAATGCCCCTTATCCTGCCCCGAAGCCGTCCATCCTTTTGCGGCGGAACCATGCACGCGCAGAGACCGGTAATCGTCGAGCGCCAGCACCTTGCCGTCGGCATAGAGTTCCATGGACTCCTTGCCGAAATCAGGGGACCCCAAAGCCGTGTAAAGCAATGTCGCAACCGAACCGTCTTCGTATTTCACCGTCACCGATACATTGTCGCTGGCTAAGGTGTGTTCGGTCTGCGGCGCAATCGCGGTAGCGCTCACTTCGACCACCGGCGCTCCGACCAGATATTGAAAAAGGTCGAAGATGTGGCACGCTTCGCCAATGATACGCCCCCCGCCCTCTTCCGTTTGCGTCCAATGCCCCGGCGCGATATAGCCGGCGTTCATCCGATACAAAATCATCAGGGGATTCTGTCGCCCCTCAATGATCTCCTTCGCCCGCCGCGCCGCCGGGGAGAAACGCCGGTTGAACCCCACCATAAAAGGAACCCGGGTTTCCTCCAGCACCGCCGCCAACTGATCCAACTCCGCCTGATTCAGGGCCATCGGTTTTTCCACCAGGATCGCCTTGCCGGCTCTCGCCGCTTGTATGGATTGTTGCGCATGGAGATGGTGCCGCGTACAGATCAATACCGCATCCACATCGGGGTCATCCAACACGTCCTGGTAAAGGGTGCTGGCATAGTCGGCGTCAAATTGCCGGGCCGTTTCTGTGGCGTTGCTGCCCGTTCCGCTGACAATCGCGCGAATATGGTACAGATCGGAGAGTTTTTGCAAGTTGGGTAGATGTGTCCCTTTGGCAAACCCGCCTGCGCCCACAACGGCGATGTTTATCTTCCCACCCTCGGACTTTTGCCGGAATTTCACCTGCGTCGTCAGTTTGGCGGAGCGGCTGCGTTGGTCATCGAACGCATATCGCAGTAACACCCCCAAAGGCTTTTCCGCAGCAGATTGTAATTCCTGGTAAGCCTGGGAAGCGTCAGCAATGTCATATTCGCGCTCAAGAATGGATCCTAGCTGGACTTTACCCCCGGCAATCAAACGCAGATATTCCTGCATATTGCGGTTTTCAGTCCACCGGACGTAAGCATACGGGTAATCTACGCCTTGCCGTTCGTATTCGTCATCATAACGACCGGGACCGTAGGAACACGAAATCAGGAAGTCTATTTCTTTCTCGTAGAAAGGAGAACGCTGAAGCCCCAATCCAACCGCGCCGACCACCACGATGCGTCCCTTCTTGCGCGTGATGTTCATGGCTTGTTGAACAATCGCATCGCTTTGTGAAGCCGCTGTGATAACCACCGCATCCACACCATGGCCGCCGGTCAAATGGCGGATCTCATTTTCGACGTTGACTTCCAGGGAATTCCACACATAATCGGCGCCAAATTGTCTGGCGATCTCGCCGCGCCGCGCGTCCAGGTCGAAACCGACCACCCGGCAACCGGCGGCCTTGAGCAATTGCACCGTGATCTGCCCCAACAATCCCAGGCCGATCACGGCCACCACTTCTCCCAGCCGTGGATCGGCGCGCCGCACGCCTTGCATGGCGATTGCCCCCAACGTCACCGAAGCGGCGTCTTTCAAACTGCAACCTTCGGGTACCTTGACCGTCAAATTGCGCGGCGCCAACACGATCTCGGCGTGGTTGGCAATCCCGGCGCCGGCGCAGGCAACCAGATCGCCGGGTTCGATGTCGGTCACGCCCTCGCCAACTTGAACAACGATGCCAGCGCAGGAATACCCGGTGGGGGTTGCCTGATCTACCTTCTGCCGGACTTTCGCCACCGTCTTCTGGATACCCTGCGCACGCAAAGAATCAAGCACCTTCTTGATGCGCTCTGGCTGATCCAGGACTTTTTGGGCAAGGGATTGCCCGGAAGCCTGCACGCCGCTTAACTCTGTCCCCGTGCTGATCAGAGAATAGGCCACCTCGACAAGAACTTGCCCTGTCCCTAAAACCGGCGCCGGTACCTCAACGACAGTCGCCAGGCCGCGTCGAACTAAAACCTGCTTCAATCCATTTCCCTCCCCAATAAGGCGTTCACGATCCTGCCGGAGGCCCGCCCATCTCCATACGGATTCACTGCACTGGCCATCCTGGCGTATGCAGCCGAATCTTCCAGCAGCCGCCGCGTCTCCATTACAATCACGTCTGGATCGGTTCCGACCACACGGGCAGTCCCCGCCGTCACGCCTTCCGGACGTTCCGTGGTCTCCCGCATCACCAGAACCGGCTTGCCCAATCCCGGCGCTTCTTCCTGAATCCCCCCCGAGTCCGTCAGCGCCAGATAACAGCGCTTTATCAAATGAACCATCGGCAGGTAATCCAGGGGCGGCAACAATACGATATTGGGGACATCGTTCAACAAGCGGTAAACCGGTTCCTGAACATTGGGATTCAAGTGAACCGGGTACACAATCTGGACATCATCCCGATAACTTCCGGCAATCTCACGCAACGCAACGCAGATATTCTCCAGGGGTTTACCAAAGCTCTCCCGGCGATGCGCCGTCACCAAAATAACCCGTCTGTCTTCGGAGACCTGCGCCAATGGCCCACTCTTCACCGCGTAGGGCATAGCCGCAGCCATCCTCAGGGCGTCAATCACCGGATTGCCGGTCACGCGGATCAAATCAGGGGAAATATTTTCACCCAACAGATGGGATTTTGCGGTTTCGGTCGCGGCGAAGTGCAAATCGGCCACCACACCGGCAACCCTGCGGTTGATCTCTTCCGGAAACGGTTGCCACTTGTCATAGGTGCGCAACCCAGCCTCAACGTGGCCGACCTTCACGCGATGATAAAACGCGACCAGACTGGCAGCCATGACGGTGGTCGTGTCCCCCTGCACCAATATCCAATCCGGTTTCTCGCGCGCGATCACCGGATCGAGTTCGTTGAAAATGAGAGCCGTCAATCCGGAAAGCGTTTGATCAGGCTGCATCAAATTCAAATCGTAGTCAGGGGTGATTTTGAACAGGTCCAGAACCTGGTCCAGCATCTCCCGGTGTTGCGCAGTGACACACACACGCGATACAATCTTGTCAGGGTGCTTTTCCAGCTCTTTGATGACGGGCGCCATCTTGATAGCTTCGGGTCGCGTTCCAAAAACTGAGAGTACTTTGATCACGCGCAATCCCTTCCCTTGCCGTCGCCTAACAACAGAACTTCAAAACCCGACGCCCGCCATGCATCGTGGTTCAGACAATTGCGCGTGTCCAACACAAAACACCGCCGAAGCAGCGAGGCAAGTTTCGCCACATCCAATCTCAAGAACTCGCGATGTTGTACCAGCAATAAAATCCCGTCCGCCTGTGCAACCGCCGCTTCGACGGATGGCTGCAACAGGCCGGTTAACGCAGCGGCATCCGTGACATAGGGGTCGAACACACGCACAACCGCGCCGGCTTGCCGCAACAAATGGACAATCTCCACGGCCGGGCTCTCGCGCATATCATCCACATCCGGTTTATAAGTCACGCCTAACGCCGCGAAAGTCTTGCCGTTCAGATCTCCAAACGTCTTGGCAAGTTTCTGGACGACATACCCCGGTTGGTCATCATTGACCAGCCGCGCCTGTCGAATCAGCTGGGCAATATCCGGCGCCGACTCCACAAAGAACCAGGGGTCCACACTGATGCAATGTCCCCCGACGCCTGGCCCCGGTTGCAAAATCTTCACCCGGGGATGCCGGTTCGCGATCGCGGTGGCCTCCCACACGTTGACGCCAAAACGGTCGGCGAGCCGCGCAAATTCATTGGCAATCGCGATGTTGATGTCCCGGTACGTATTCTCCATCAACTTGACCATCTCGGCTGTCGTCGCATCGGTGAGAACAATCTCGCCATGTACGAACGCCGCATACAAATCCCGCCCCGCTTCCGCCGAAGCGCGATTCACTCCACCGATAACGCGAGAATTCTCCACCAGCTCCCGTAGAATCTGTCCGGGCAACACCCGTTCCGGCGAGTATGCCAATAGAAAGTCCTGGCCCGCCTTCAGACCGGAGCGCTCCAAAATGGGACGCACCAAATCCACCGTAGTGCGTGGTGGAGACGTGGATTCCAAAATCACCAGATTGCCCTGGCGTAGATGCGGCACAACCGATTCCGTCGCCGAAATAACATAGCGCATGTCAGCCGTCTTGTCGGCATTGATCGGCGTGGGCACGGCGATAATAAATGCATCGGACGGCTCCGGGCAAGAGACCACACGCAAACAGCCCGATTTAATCGCCGCCTGCACCACCGTCTTCAGTCCCGGTTCCTCGATGTGAATTTCTCCACCGTTCAAGATAGTCACTACGGCCCGATTGACGTCTACGCCCACCACATCGAGTCCGTGGGTAGCAAACATACTGGCCGTTGGCAACCCAATGTACCCCAGTCCTAAGACACATACTTTGACCAAAGCAAACCCTCCACAACCTTCACAATTCAGGATTTAAGTATGCCCACTTTGCTACACTGTTCGCTGCGCCCTCCATCGTTCCGATGACAGCCAACGGCGGGCATAACTTTTCATCGCGTCTCCAGCATCATCCGCTTTACAGTTCTCTCACTCCAACTGCCGCAAAAACCCCACGAATCCGGCCAGCTGCTCCCCATAAACCGCGCGCAGCGCCGTCGCTTTCACCATCACCAATTGCAATCGCAGTGGATCCAACTCGATCCCATAAGCGTGGCGAAACAAATGCCGGAAACGCCGCAGTTCATCCAGAGCATCATAGGCCGCACGGTCAATGACTGCCGGACGCAGCGGCATTACATCCAGACACATCCGCTCCAGCAATTGGCTGTGCCAGCGACCTTTGTCCTCAACCGAATTCTCGAAGAACGCCGCAATGTTCTGAAAGATATTCTCAAAGGCATTGTACAAGTTATGCAAATGATAAGCGATCACAATGAGCGTGTCGTTGTCGCTGTCCGCGTGTAAAGGATGCCGGTCCAACGCTGCGTAAATCGCCGCAATGCTGTCCGCGTCACGTTGGATTTGTTGAGTAAGAACCAGGGTTCGTTCATCCATAAACACGCTCTCCTTCGCGATTCACCACATCGGTCAACGCGCCGGTCAAAGGACGCAAATCCACCGGGCGATCCAATGCCTGTTCCAACGCTCTCCAGAATGCGCTTTCTACGGCAATATCGTCGCAAATCACCGCGATGTCTATGTCTGAACTTTCGCCAAAGCGCCCTGGTTTTACCAGCGACCCAAATATCACAACTTGATGCACGGCAGAAAAACGCGGCGCCAACAAGGCCACGGCGTCGCGAGTGCGTTGCAACCATTGTTGGCGCTCGATTTCACGACGCCGGAAGCGCTTCGTTGTTCGCACCCGATGGTAATGTTGCGCAGCCTCTATATCCACAGCCATGCTGAACACCTCCGGCCTTCTTTACTTCCCTTGCCCATCCAGCTTTCTCGTGGCTCCGATCGTACCTATTTTACCATGACGCCGGCGGTTTGTTCCTCCGAGCTGGCCACCCTTCTTCTTCTCAACTTTACCGCGCCACCCCCGGCGTCCACTTCACCGTCCCCTCTTCGACAAATCCCGGCGCGTCGTGGTCTGCTGCGACCACCGTGATGTCGTCCCACACCCACGCCGTCCACGCATTGTACTCGCGGAATTTCATCCCTGCCTGCAAACACAAATAATCCCCCGGCGCGATGTGCACCCGTTCGCGCCGCGCCGTGAACCCACACTGTCCCGCGCTGTTGCGACAACTGAGCGGATCGGCATACAGCTCACGCCACTCCGACTCCTCAATGTACCACGGGCGGTAATAGCGAGTGATCGCGTACCAGGCCACGCTGTTGTAAGAAATGGACTCCGATCCCCAAGCGGTCGTGTGTAACGTGACCCAATAATCCCCTTCCTTCGCCACGTCCAGTTCTGTGCAAGCCGCGCCATAAGCGCCGCCGTAATAGCGATGAGAATCGCGCACCAGCAAGCTCAGCGCATAATCCGGCGCCCCTGACGCATTGCCCCACGCCACCTTCGACCAGTGTACATCGTGCCCACCACGCTCGGCGCGATACAACGTCCACCCGGTCGGGGCGTCTTCGTCCCAGCTGTGAAAATCCCCGTTCGCCAGATACTCGCTCCTGCCTGGCGCAAAATCGCGCTGCAGGGTCAAGTCCGTGTAAGTCCCGACGATCTTGTCGGTCTCGTACCAGAGACTGATCGGCGGGGCATCGGCGCTGATCAGGGTCGAGCCGGCCAGTCCCAACATCACCAAAGCTACCCAAACGGCTAACACCACCTTTGCCTTCATCGCATCCTCCTTCGAAAAAAAACCTTGGGGTGAGGGGTTGGGGGCGGGCTGCGCCAGCCCCCA
>DAOUFX010000202.1:0-2874 GCA_034429675.1 Anaerolineae bacterium
GTTTTGGGGGCGGGCTGCGCCCCCCCCAAAAACCCCACTCCTTCCCTCTTCATTGAGATGATACGAAACTTTCAACTTGAAACTGATTCTGGAGGAGAATGATGAAAAAGATTATGGATTTAATAGCGGCGTTGACGCTTATGGCTATGCTTACGGCTTGTTCCGGGGCGGCAGCAAGCGGCGCTGTTGTCACGACTCAGCCGGCGAGCCAAACGGTTGCCGCAACGGTTGAGACCGCCTCGCAATCGGCTGTTACATCCACACCTATTGTGGTGGAATACAGTCAGGCTGACTTGGATGCCGGCGATCCCAGCGCTGCAATGGCGACCATCAAATTGTCCGGCGATTCCATCACAGTTGAGGGGAACGGGGTCACGGTAGAGGGCAAGATTGCCACTATTACTGCCGCCGGGACTTACAATCTCAGCGGCGGCTTAAATGAAGGGCAGATTGTCGTCAATGCGCAGAGTGAGGATAAGGTCGTGCTTATCCTGAACGGCGTCACCCTTGTCAACAGCGCCACCGCGCCTATTTACGTCGCCAACGCCAAGAAAACTATCATTACCCTGGCTGCCGGCGCCGAGAACACTGTAACCGGTGAAGCGCCGGAAGTCGGCGCTGACACGGATGCTCCCAACGCGGCCATCTTCAGCCACGACGATCTCACCATCAACGGCGAGGGCGCGCTGACCGTCAACGCGATGTATAACCACGGTATCGTCGGCAAAGATGATCTCAAGATCACCGGCGGCGCCATCACGGTGAACGCCGCCAAAGATGGCATCAAAGGTCGCAACTCTATCGCGATCAAGGATGGCGTCATCACCGTTGCCGCCGGCGGCGACGGGTTGCAATCCAACAACGACGCAGAAGCAGAAGAGGGCTATATCGCCATCGCAGGAGGCGCGCTCACCATCATTGCCGGGGAAGACGGCATCCAGGCCGAAACGCGGCTGGCGGTCAGCGGCGGCGTGGTCGCCATTACGACCGGCGGCGGCAGCGCCAACGGCAAGCAGCATGCCGGGGAGTGGGATATGCGCAATTCGTCCACAACTGCTGGCACAACGGAGAGCGCCAAGGGGCTGAAGGCCGGCGTGGACGTGACCATCAGCGGCGGCAGCGTCACCGTGGATGCGGCGGACGACGCCATCAACTCCAACGGCACGCTGACCATCGGCGGCGGTGAATTGCAACTGGCCTCCGGCGACGACGGCCTCCATGCCGACGCCGCTGTGACGATCAATGCCGGCGTCTTGACCATCAGCACATCTTACGAGGGCATCGAGAGCGCCGTCATCACGATGAACGATGGCACGGTGCATCTGACTGCCAGCGACGACGGCATCAATGTCGCCGGCGGGAATGATGGCTCCGGTACGGGGGGGATGCGGCAGGATATGTTCGCCGTCTGTGACACGTGCCGTCTCTCCATAAACGGCGGTTATCTCTACGTTGACGCCCAGGGGGACGGGCTTGATGCCAATAGCGCCGCGGATATGACCGGCGGGGTTGTGGTCGTCAACGGTCCGGTGGAAAACATGAACGGCCCCCTGGATATAAGCGGGTTCACTGTCACCGGCGGATTCCTGGTCGCTGTGGGCAGCGCCGGGATGGCGCAGGCGCCCGACACATCCTCGACTCAGAATTCGGTCCTGGCGGTCTTCTCCACCATGCAGGCGGGCGGCACGCTGGTTCACATCGCCGACGCAAGCGGCGCAGCCGTGCTCACCTTCGCGCCGATCAGGGATTATCAATCCGTCGTGTTGTGTGCGCCGGCGTTGAAGAAGGGGGAGACTTACACCATTTATACCGGAGGAAGTTTCACCGGCACCGCTACCGATGGTCTGTATAGCGACGGTAGTTACACCGGCGGAACGCAAGCTGCAACCTTTACGGTCGCGGAGGCTGTCACTGTCGCCGGCAATTACGGCGGCGGTATGCCTATGCCAGGCGGCGGCATGCCGGGCGGCGGACGACAACGTCCGGGCGGCGGGCCGCGGCCCTGATATTTGGCGCTACACGAAAGAGAGAGTCTGCTAACCGACTCTCTCTTTTTTCATGCCCGCCTCGTCTTTTTACACAATCGCTTGATCGAAAACGATTTGCACGGTGTGATCGTCGTTGAAGCGAATGTCCAAAGGCACGTTTTCAAATAATAACCCGTAGCCTGACATGCCCTCGCGTCGCCATTCCTCAAACTGGCGGTCGCCCATCGCCGCGATGACCTCCTCGCGTTTCATTCCTTGTTTCACGTGTTCCTGGAGCGGTAAGTTGGCCAGTTGCGCCAATACGCGATCCACCCAAGCTTCATACCACTGGGAAAATGTTTGCCCGGTAGGGTAGAGGGAGTCGCCGGCGGCAGTGTAGTCGTTCCAGACCATGCCATAGTTCTCGCCTTTGACCACCAAAAAGCTGGAATACCCGCAGCCCTGATCGCAGAGCCGCAGGACGCCCGGTGCGGCTTCATCCCAGTGTTTTTGCGCCGATTCATCCAGGCGAATCGGTTCGTTGGGGAATGGGAAGGGGGTCTTGGGTTCACACCCTTGCGCGGCATTTTCGAGCGCGATCAAACCGTAATAAGGGCCGACGCGGCCGTTGCCAATCTGCTGGAGAAACTGGCGATAATCAGCCGGTAGGGATGTGTCATGGTACTGCTCGAAGGCTGCCAGTTGTGGTTCATCCAACCCCGGCGCAAGCAGGTAGAAATGTCCCCATTGGGGATCGCCGGCGCCGAAAGCGCGATACTCGCGATCCGTGCGGCGCAATTTCTCCAATTTTGTAGCGAGCGACTGAATATCTGACATTTATGTCTCCCATGAAAATAGCGTTTAGTTTTTAGCCGTTAGCCGGAGATACGGGGGTGTTTTTTCGAGC
>DAOUFX010000203.1:0-12644 GCA_034429675.1 Anaerolineae bacterium
TTCCGATCTTGCTCGCACGAAAAAACACTTCCTTTTAACCCTCCGCCGCGTCAGCGGTGATTCCTGGCTAAAGGCTAAAAGCTATTTTCTGAGGAGCACAACCATGTCACTGATACAAACTGAGAATTTGACGAAGATTTATGGAACAGGTGAGACCGCAATTACAGCTCTGGATCACCTGAACCTGGCCGTGGAGACCGGGGAATTTATCGCGGTGATGGGACCGAGCGGGTGTGGCAAGTCCACCCTGTTGCATTTGGTAGGCGGGCTGGATCGTCAGACGGACGGGCACGTTATCCTTGACGGCAAGGACATCGTCAACCTCGGCGACGACGCATTGACCGAACTGCGCCGGCGCAAGATCGGATTCATTTTCCAATTCTTTAATCTCATCCCGGTGCTGACCGCGCTGGAAAATGCTGCGTTACCGCTCATTCTGGACGGCGTCAAGCCCGCCGCCGCCCATGCCAGGGCGACCGAATGGCTGACCAATCTGGGCATCGGCGACCGGCTGCACAGCCGCCCGGATCAGCTTTCCGGCGGACAGCAGCAGCGCGTTGCAATCGCGCGCGCCCTGGTGGCCGAACCGGCCCTGATCCTGGCCGATGAACCGACCGGCAACCTGGATTCGCGCACCGCCGACGAAATCGCCGGGTTGCTGCGCCAGATCGCCAGCAAATGGCGCCGTACCGTGTTGATGGTCACTCACGATCCGCGCATCGCCGCCTATGCCGACCGCATCATTTTCCTGAAAGATGGCCGTATCGTAGACGAAAGCCGCCTCAGCGGCAGCGGCGGGGTGACCGAGGCTCAATCGGTGCGTGAAAAAGTGGCGGCCTTGTCGTAAAGGATAAACATGAACATTCAAATAACCTTAGCCTTGCGATATCTCTTTCGCCGTAAACTGCGCACGGCGCTGACGACGCTGGCGGTAGTTTTCGGCGTGACGGTTTTATTTGGCCTGAACAGTATCCTGCCGGCGATGTTGTTGACGCTGCGCCAGACGATGCTCGGCAGCGCCGGCAAAGTGGATTTGACGGTGACAGGTGCAGCCGGGGGGGTGTTCTCAGCCGACCGGGTGGACGTGTTGCGCAACGTCGAGGGCATCGGCGCCGTCAGCGGCTCGCTGCGTCAGACGGTGATGTTGTTGTCTCAGACCGCGCCGGCGCCGGAAAAGCCGGCGTTTTCCAAGCCGGGCATGTCAACCGGCGGTACGTCTACGGTGGTCGTGGTAGGCGTGGAGCCGGTATCGGCGCAGGCGGTGCGGCTGTATTCTATCAGTGAGGGTCGTTTCCTTACTCCCGAAGATGATAAGGCCATGGTGATTCCTACCACTTTCGCGACCAAGATGGACCTGGCCCTCGGCGATGTCTTCACGCTCCCGTCGTCCGTTGGTGCGACCGAATTCACCGTGGTGGGGTTGCTGACCACGCGCCCGCTCCCCGGCGCCGAGGAAGTGCTGGTTCCGTTGGGCGCTGCGCAGACGTTGCTCAATCACGACGGCGAGATCAACACCCTGGAGGCGATCTTTGCGCCGGACGCTGATCGCGCCAAAGTGGAGGCGGACGCGGCCGCGGCGTTGGGCGACGGGTTCAAGTTGGGCCCGCTGGAATTCGGCAACGAGCTGGTCGGCGCTCTTCAGATGGGTGAATATGCCTTTGCCGTATTCGGGGTGATGGCCCTGGCCATGGGCGCCTTCATCATCTTCAACACGTTTCGCACGGTTCTGGCCGAGCGCCGCCGCGACCTGGGCATGCTGCGCACCGTCGGCGCGTCGCGCAAAACGGTGGTCGGCCTGATCATGGTGGAAAGCCTGATCCAATCGGTCTTCGGCACGGCGTTGGGGCTGCTCTGCGGTTACGGGTTCGCCGTTGTGATGGTTTTGTCTGTGCGTCCGGTTATTGAGACGTTTATGCATTTCAAGATGTCCATGCCGATTGTCACGCCCGGCAATCTGCTCATGTCTTCGGCGATGGGAATCGGCATCACCTTGCTCGGCGGTCTGCTGCCGGCGTTGTCGGCGGCAGGAGTGACGCCGCTGGAGGCGCTGCGCCCCCCGCTGGCTACCGTCTACGAAAAGACGGCGCGCAAGCAGAGCCTTGTGGGCGCCGCCCTGCTGGTTTTGGCGGCGTTGAGCCTGTTGACGGGCAGCCCGGCGCTTTCGGGAATAGGGACGGTGTTGTTTTTGGCGGCGTTGGTGTTGATTGCGCCTGCGCTCATTCACCCCATTGCGCGCATCTTTGGGCGGCTGCTGACTTTGCTCTTTGCCCGCGAGGGACAGATCGCCGAGGGCAATCTGACGCGACAACCGGGGCGCGCCGCCGTTACCGCCAGCGCGATGATGATCGGCCTGGCGATGGTGATTGCCCTGATCGGGATGGTCTCCAGCGTCCGGGCGGCTTTTATGAATTATCTGGAATTGAGCCTGGGCGCCGATTTCTTGCTGATGCCGCCCTCCTTCATCTTGGGGGGCGGAAACGTGGGAGCGTCCCCGGCCCTCGCCGCGGCTGTCCGCGCTGTTCCGGGCATTGACAAAGTCTCAACCCTGCGATTGGGCGCAACCACTGTGGATGGATCGCAATTGCAAATCATCGGCATTGATCCGGCAACGTACCCGGAGATTGCCGGGCTGGAATTTAGCGCAGGCGAGTCGCAAGAAGCCTTTGCCGCTTTGGGGCAAGAGCGCGCGCTGATCGTCAACGGCATTTTTTCCATGCAAAACAACGTCAAAGTTGGCGATGTGTTGACTTTGCAAACGCACGCGGGGGAACAGGACTATCGCGTCGTCGGCGTCGGATTGGACTACTTGAACGCCAAACTGGCGACGGCTTACATCTCGCAGGCGAACCTGAAGCAAGATTTCCACCAGACCAGCGATTTGTTGTTGATGGCCGATATGGCGGACGGCGCCGACGCCGCCGCCATTCGCCAGACGTTGGAGAAAATGATGATCACCTACCCGGCTTTCACGCTGGTAGACTGGCAGTCGTTCCGCCAATCGCAGGAACAGACCTTTAACAGCGCGATGTCCATGCTTTATGTGATGACGGTGATGTTTGCGCTGCCGGCGTTGATTGCGATGGTCAACACCCTGGCCATCAACGTCATCGAGCGCACGCGCGAAATCGGCATGCTGCGCGCCGTCGGCAGCACTCGCCGGCAGATCGGGCGGATGATACGCGCCGAGAGTCTGCTGCTTTCGGCGGCGGGTGTGGCGTTTGGCATCCTGGGCGGCCTGTGGCTGGGCTACGTCCTGATCACCGCGATGAACGCCGGCGGGTTTGTGATGGAGTACCACTTCCCCTACGCCGGCATTTTAATGGCGATTGCAACCGGCCTGCTCTTTGGCGTGCTCGCCGCGGCCATCCCCGCGCGCCAGGCTGCTCAGATGGACATCGTGGCGGCGCTGCGCTACGAGTAACGCCTATTCAGCGAAATCTGTAGCACTATCAGGCTGATGTCGCCGGGCAATCCCGGCGACATTTTTTTGCTTTTGCCAGACAGTATCGTATCACGGGCGTTGCGACACTCCGTTTCGATTTCATCCGTTTATCAGGTCAAGTTTGCTCTATCCTTAAAATAGAAACTCGACTTTTATACTATGTCGTTTGTTAGATTTTAAATATAGACTATAATGAAAAAGCTAGAGCATCTTGCATAGGTATTCTATCAAAATTTTAACACAATGGATTCGGTAAATATATTCGTCATCCGACTGATAATTGCTGATAATCAGCCTTTAGTGCGGCATGGGATACGCAGCATATTAGAGCAAACGCCTGACATAGACGTGGTTGGCGAAGCTGCCAATGGCGCCGACGTGATGGATTTGGTGACTCGCTTGCGGCCAAACATAGTTTTGCTAGATATGGAGCTGTCCGGACCATGCGCCGGTGAAGTTAGCAGCTGGATTTGCCAACATCATCCGGAGACAATTGGGTTGGCATTTTCTGCACAACCCCAGGGCGCACAGCTGGCGGAAATGCTCGACGCCGGCGTCGTCGGCCATTTGGATAAAACACTTCCCCCTTCCCAAATCGTCCAGGCAATCCGGCGCGCCGCGCAGGGAGAAAGCTTGTTTAGCGCAGAACAGTTATTGCACGCGCACCGCTGGTGCACGGGAGTTCAGGCGTGTTGGAATGACTTGACGCAACGGGAACATGAAGTGTTGAGGTTACTGGCGCAAGGCATCAATGCCCACGAAATCGCGCAGCGTTTGTGTATTAGCCCCCATACTGTGGACACACATCTCCGCAATTTGACCCACAAACTTAAGGTAAGCAACCGCATAGAAGCCATTGCCTGGGCGTGGAACAATGGCCTAGTCGAAAAATCTCAACCCCAAGAGTAAATCGGTTCATGCTGTAACAAGCGCAAGAACTATGCTTGTGATTGCCTCCCCATAAATCGCGATAGTCGAATGCGACAACAACCGCGCACTAGATAGCCGCAGCATCCCATTCACAAATAGTTGAATGCCAATTCCCATTTTCGGACATGACGGCGCCTCTCTACTTATCACGATGTAGTAATTACTACTGAAAATCAGTAGTAATTACTACCTGATTCGGCGCAAGGAAAGATACCAAAAGTTCGGGATTGCCTGGGCAGCGTCCTGTGGTTAGAATAACGTGGAGGTTGACTTTGGTATTGCGAAGGTTCACATCGCGGGACTTTCACCATTTCAACCCACTCACTCTGTTGCCGTGGCGAGGAATTTGGCAACAAATACCCAATAAAAAATGACAGTTATAGTATCTATTCTTATTCCATCAGGCATCATCCTGGCGTCTGATAGCCGTCAGGTCAGAATGACCGCGTCAGGTCAGGTGCGTATAGACTCTGATTATGCGGACAAGATCTTTCCGCTGGGCTCTCATATTGCGGCGGTTGTTGAGGGACAGGGATCTTACTATGCCAGCCATTATGAGTCGCCAAGAACCATCGGCTCTATTCTTCAGGCTGCGGCGAAGTCATTGCCCAAGAACAGCACCGTAGAGCAAGTAGCGGAAACTGCCTACCAGAAAGTGGCAAACAGCTTGCAGAAACATCTCGATATCACCAATGACCCACGAACCGTTGTTGCGTTTCACGTGGGCGGTTATGACCCTGACGGCGAGATCGGAGAGCTGTATCGTTGCGAATATCCGGGCGGGATCGCTTTGGAGCGAAAGACAAACGACGCGGGCGCAGTTTGGAGTGGTCAACGCGAAATCATAGACCGGCTCATTCTGGGCTATGATCCACGCTTGATAGATCTGATCACTCGTTGTGAAGGCCCGGCGGGGATGGCAGAAATCATCCATAAACAACGCCCCAAGTTGCAACTTCACATCAGTTTCCAAACCATGACCTTACAGGATGCTGTAGATTTGGCGACCTCGCTGATTCGGACGACCATTGAGTTGGAACGTCTCTCAGATGGAATCGTCGGCAAACCCGGACACTTCCCAACTTGCGGCGGCGCCATTGAAGTTGCCGGAATTACAGAATCCGATGGTTTTTTCTGGTTGCAGCACAAACAAGTAAAGGTAGGGTCTATGTAGAGGGCGGGACATTGTTTTGTAAGGCATCAATCTCCGGCCGGAGAGCCGATGCAAACAGAGAAAGGGAGGTACTTTACAAATAAGCTAAAGCGCGGTGATATTTGACAGTTCAGACAGTATCAAACTATTTAGCTAGGAGGCTAATATGGAACACAAGAAACTTCACGTTAGTAGTGAGCAAACGCTTCACCTGGAACAACTCAGGCAGGCGTTGGTAGAGACGCTGCCAGCGGATGCTGGAACAGAAGCTTATCCCACCCTTCACTATGGTTCGTGTGGCGGCACTTGTTTTGCTGGCTGTGATAGCACGTGTTGGGTAATGTGTACTAGCACTTGCTGGCCTGGGTGCTCTGGCGGACCATGGTTGGGGCTTTAGGAGGACACCATGAATAACTTACATCTTAAACTCACGAGCGAGCAAACGCTTCGCCTGGAAGACCTAAGGCAAGTTTTGGAAGAGGCCTTACCGGCAAACGATCAACCGGAAACCTATGCCGCGGCTCAGTATGGCACTTGCGGAGGTACTTGTTTCTACGCTTGCGATGGCACTTGTTGGGTAACTTGCGCTGGCCATTGTGATTCAAATTGTACTTACCAGTGTCAGGGATCATGTAGAGGAACATGCGTGGGTAGCTGTTCGAGTGTCGTCAGCATGTTCAATCCCTTTGATTAAGTGAATGGCTCAGGTCTTTGCAACTGGGCTTTTTGTCTCAATCAATGATTAGGTTGAGAGCAAGCGGTGTATTTTGAGGCGATCTGTTACGATCATCTCCAGTGATGTTCTAGCGCAAGCGTAGAGATCTGCCTGGTATTTCAATAAAACGTTAGTTGATCAGAAGTTACTTGAGCCTGTTTGTTGCGTATTTGCTCTGGTCAGGGCGCCACGTCCAGAGCGTAGCAACAGACAGGCTCAATATATGTCACGAGAAAGGATTAAAGCATGCCTAAATTAGATTACATGAACCGAATGGAAAGCACTAAAAAGACTCGTTACGTCATGCTAACTCTTACCCATGATTGCAATCTTCGCTGCCGCTATTGCTATGAGCCAAACAAAAGTCGTGACCACTATATGAGCATAGAGACAGCAAAACAGGCCGTGGCAGAGTATATGGATGCTGACGATGGATTTGAGGGCGTTCAATTCGATTTTTTTGGCGGTGAACCGATGTTGGCGTTCGACGTCATCCGTGAGCTTGTAGATTGGTTTCACTCGCAGCCGGAGCGTTGGCGGAAAAACCATCAATTTTATATTGGCACGAACGGCACGACGCTACCCGAAGAGGCAAAACCCTGGCTTCTCAAGTACAGGCAGTGTGTTCTGGGCGGCGTCAGCTTGGACGGAAACCGAATAGCTCATAACCTGAACCGGAGTAACTCTTATGATCAGGTAATGGAGAATCTGCCCTTCTATCGGGAACTCTGGCCCACACAGCCCTGCAAGATGACTATCAGCGCCGAAACGATTCCTCATGTAGCGGATAGTATCATTGATCTCGAAGAAAAGGGCATACCGTTTACCGCTAACCTCGTGTTTGAGGACATTTGGGGCGCACCAGAGCAAAAAACGCAGTTGCTGGATGTGTATGCTGAACAATTGGACCGCCTGGTAGATTATTACACGGCTCGACCCGATTTGTTCCCGGCATTTATGTTAAGTCGCAAACTGGAATACGTTAGCCGGCCCACCGATCTCGAGGCGCCTAGCCGTGATTGCGTTCGTTTTTGTGGCGCAGGGCATGAAACCGTGATGGTTGACGTAGATGGGACACACTATCCCTGCCATCGTTTCGCCCCCTGGATCACAGGAAAACCTGCACCATCAGGCCCGGTAAACCGGCATGCGGAATGGCGTCCACAACAGTGCGCTGAGTGCGACCTGGTAGGGCTGTGTCCCACCTGCGCGGGGGGCAATTGGAATGAAAACGGTGACGCCAGTATCCGAACTACGCATCATTGCGAGGCATTTAAACTTGAGCTTTTGGCTACGGCCAAGCTACTGGCCAACCGGTTGTCCCAGAATCAGCCAAAGGATGTGGTCAATTTGCCAGTAGAGGAAGCCTCAAAGATCAAGCGTCAGCTTGATACAATTCTCAAGTTTGCTTCGGTCGGGGTATAAAGTCATTGGACACTCTCGCCCACACTCCTCCGTGGCGACTTGTGAAGGACATTGCGAAGACGGCGGCCCTGGTTTGGAGGGCAAGCCCTGCCTACACCAGCCTGTTGGCCGCCTTATCGCTTTTTCTCGGATGCGCCCCGGTCATTCAGTTATGGGTATCCAAACTGTTGTTTGACGCAGTGGCCGTCGTTTTTTCGTCTCCAGAGGGTGTGCCGGCTACTGAAACTCTTCTCACACAGCTCCTACTGCTGATAGGCGCTCAAGGCGGGTTGATGTTTGTAACCTCGGCCGCCGGCGCTTTTCAAAATGCTGTTTATGTAATAGTGGGAGAATTGCTGAGTAATCAAATCAGCCTGCAGGTTCTTCACAAGACAAATAGCATGGATCTGGCCTTTTTTGAAGATTCGCGTTTTTACGATCGTCTACAGAATGCCTATCAAGAAGCTGGCACACGCCCGCTGGGGATTGTCTCTCAGATATTCTCCCTCTGCCAGACAACGATTACTCTGCTTTCTGTGACGTTTATGCTGGTGCGACTTAACTGGATTCTTCTGCTGTTGATTTTCGTGACGACCCTGCCCATCCTTTATGTTCAGAGCCGATATGGCGAACGGAACTATTGGATGCTGCGTCAGCGCGCCCCTGAGTTACGCAAGCAACACTATCTTGGTATGCTCTTGACGAATGATCGTTTTATCAAAGAGATTCGTGTGTTTGGTATTGAAGGCTATTTTGTCAACCTCTACAAGTCACTCTTCAACAAATTCTATACAGAAAACCGGCGTCTCATTCTCAAACGCAGCTTGATGGGCACATTGGCATCGTTGGGATCTACTTTTGGATGGTTGCTGACCGCCGGTTACGTGGTGTTGCGTGCAGCACAACGGGCGCTTACTCTTGGCGATTTTGCACTCTACACTCAAGCGATTTCTACGACACAGGGGCAGTTGCAATCCTTGCTGAGAGGTTTGAGCAGCCTCTATGCGGATGCTTTGTTTGTCCGCAATCTATTTGAATTTCTGGCATTGCCTGCACGCGATCTTAATTCAGGCAAGCAATGGACCGAGCCTATACGTGAAATCGAGTTTCGGAATGTATCATTTCATTACCCAAATACAGATCGAGATGTTTTGCACAATGTCAGTTTCAACATCCGTGTGGGTCAATCATTGGCCCTGGTAGGCAAAAATGGGGCGGGGAAGACGACTATTGTTAAACTCTTATGCCGTTTGTACGACGTGACGGATGGAGAAATCTTCATCAACGGCAAGAATGTTGCCGAATATGCCCCACGGTCTGTTCAAGAGCAAATAGCCGTTTTGTTTCAGGATTACGCCTGGTATTGTCTGTCCGTACAAGAAAACATCGGAGTCGGTCGTATATCAGAGAGTCACGACATGGACAAGATTCAGGCTGCCGCCAGGCAAGGCGGGGCAGATACCTTCGTCTCGAAATTGCCAGGACGCTACGACACTGTCCTGGGGCGTTTGTTCGAGGGCGGGGTCGAACTGAGCGGTGGGGAATGGCAGAAGGTGGCCCTGGCGAGATCGTTCTTTCGCAACGGTGGTATCATGATTTTGGATGAACCCACGGCGTCGCTTGACGCCGAGGCGGAATGTGAAACGTTCGAAAAGTTGTTAGAAGACAGCCTTTCCCGGATTACGCTTCTCATTTCGCATCGGTTCTCCACAGTGCGCATGGCCGATCAAATTCTGGTGCTGGAAAACGGACAATGCATTGAGATGGGATCTCATGAAGATCTCATGCAAAAAGAGGGGCAATATGCTCACCTCTTTAAATTACAAGCACGGGGGTATGAAACCGTTGATGATGGTGGAAGAGAACGTTCGGGATAAACAAACCAACGGGCTACAGCGAAGGGCCTTTTTGGGCCTCTGGTTGTTGGCTCTGTTGCCACATCTGGTATTTGTGTTGCTGTTCATCAAATACCCGATAGCGTTGGATGACATGTTTCAATATGACATGCTCGCCCGCTCGCTTGTCAGCGGCAACGGCTATCGCTGGTATGCGGCGGAGGATATGGAAGCGCTGCGTCCTTATATGTCGCAGTTTTTGGATCTTTCGAAACTGAACCCGCCTCCAGAGGGGGTGCTGACGGCGTTCCGTGCGCCGGGGTACCCTTTCTTTTTGGCCGTATTCTATGGGTTATTTCCGCTGGAGATACGATTTGCGGTGGTGCGTGTGGTTCAGGCCGCGTTGATGGCGCTGATGGCGCCACTCGTGGCGCAGTTGGCGCTCAGGTTAGGGCTAGGACGGCGAGCGGCCATTATCGCCGGGGTCGTCGTCGCCTTTTACCCCATACTCTGTTTCTACCCGATTGCTCTGGCCTCCGAGAATCTCTTTATCCCGTTGGTGTTGATTTCCTTCTTGCTGGTATTGCGGGCGGCGGATAGCCCGCAGTTGCGGTTCTCTCTGTTTGCCGGCCTCGCGCTGGGATTGGCCATTTTGACGCGTTCTATCCTCTTGCCTTTTGCGGTGTTGGCGGCCTTGTGGTTATGGCGTTTTGGACAGACTCGCAGCAAAGGCGCCTTCCTTTTGTTGGCGACGGTTTTTGGTGTTTGCCTTCCCTGGGCTATTCGCAATACTCTGGTGATGGGACGGCCCGTTTTTGTGGAAAACAGCGGAGGGTACAATTTGTTTGTAGGGTATCACCCTGAAGGAAATGGCGGGTTTGTTTCCGATGTGGCGATCATTCCCCTGACGTACTTGGACGACGCGGAACGCGATCAGTTTTGTACACAAGCGGCACTGGAATATATCCGCAACGATCCTGCCGAAGCCGCATTGCGGGTTTTACGTCGGGCAGCGTATTTTGTGGGGGTAGAGGACCGCGAACTGGCCTTTTTCTATTCCAACAATTTCTTCGGGGAATGGAAGCAACCGTGGTTAACTTTTATTTATTTGTTATTGATCATTCCGTGGATCGGAACCTGCGTTTTTTCTTTTCTCGGAATGTCCATGGCTCCCAAACGCGCGGCTGTCTGGTTAGCCCTGGCGTTGGTGGTGGGATATGCTTCGCCGCATTTCTTCATCATGTCTGAGCCGCGTTTCCATTTGGCGCTGGTTCCCATTCTTTTGCCTTTTGCCGCCTGGGGATGGCTGGAACGCCGGCGCGTTGTCGCACACGTGCTCTTGAAAACCGGGCAATCTCGATATGCGTGGGCGGCGCTGAGCGGGCTGATCCTTTTGCTTTCGCTTTGGATCTGGGGTTTTGCCATGAACTGGACGAAGTTGTTAATCCTTTTAGGGCCAGAAGGGAATCTCTCGCGTTTTTCCTACTAAATGCGGTTTTTGTGGTTTTAACACGAGCAAATAAACGCTATATCTGCAAAAAAGTAATCGTAGTTCTGTAAAAGTGTCATTCTCCGGCCGGAGTGCGGATGCAAAAGATGCGCTTTGAAAAAACTCAAAGCGCGGCTGATGCTTAGCGTTTAGATAAATCAAACTTTTAGCGAGGAGGCTAATATGGAACTCAGAAAACTTCACGTTAGCAGCGAACAGACACTTTGCCTGGAACAACTCAGGCAAGCGTTGGTTGAAACATTGCCGGCAAATGCCGAGACAGAAGCCTATCCTACCCCCCACTACGGGACATGTGGCGGTACGTGTTTCTATAATTGCGACGGTACCTGCTGGGGAAGATGCAACACCTCCTGCTGGGGAGCCTGCGTTGCCACTTGTTGGACATCCTGGCAGAACCCGTATTAACTAGAGTCTTCTGAAAAACCGGGATTTTTATAACGTGACTGCGATGTACAGATTCTTTGTAATCAATCGTTGCCGCAAATAGTAGATTCTGATGTAAAGATCCCGGTTTCTGACCTTCTTGCAGTGTGTTCAGTCATTCAATCTACATATGGCCTGGGGGACTGATAGCATTTTGCGTGTCTGAGTATCTTTCCCTTTGTGTATTCCTTTTTGGTTGCTACCCAGGGAGCTAAGGGGCAGGTTGTCCTAAACAACAAAACTGGTTGGAGCTTTCTGGATGGTTCCCGTCATTTTGCCGTCCGCTGCGCGGCGATGACGGTGTTCTTCAGCAACATCGCAATGGTCATCGGACCGACGCCGCCGGGTGAGGGAGTGATCCACCCGGCGACGTTTTTTACCTCGCCGAAGTCCACGTCGCCGACCTGACGGTACCCGCGCGGGTCGGCGGGATCGTCCATCTTGTTGGTGCCCACGTCAATGACGACGGCGCCGGGCTTGACCCAATCCGCTTTCACCATCAGCGCGCGGCCCACGGCGGCGATCAGGATGTCGGCGCGGCGGGTGATGGCGGGCAGATCTTGCGAGCGCGAGTGACACACGGTGACGGTGGCGTCGCGTTTGAGCAACAACATTGAGACGGGCAGCCCGACGATGTTGCTGCGCCCCAAGACGACGGCCTCTTTCCCGGCGATCTCGATGCCGCTGCGATCCAACAGCTCGATCACGCCGACGGGCGTGCAGGGCGCGAACAGCGGCTCGCGCCCCTTCATCGCCAGCCGCCCGATGTTGACCGGGTGGAAGCCGTCCACGTCTTTTTCCAGGCTGATGCTGTTGAGGATGGCTTCCTCGTGCAGATGCGCGGGCAGCGGCAGTTGGATCAGAATGCCGTGGATGGCCGGGTCGGCGTTCAGCTCGCGCACCAGCGCCTCCACCTGTTCCTGCGTCGCGTCCTGGGGCAACGTGGGCGCGACCGAATGTATCCCCAGTTTGGCGCAGCGGCGGCCTTTCATTCGCACATACGTCTGCGAGGCGGGATTGTCGCCCACCAGCACCGTCGCCAATCCCGGCGTGATTCCCTGCGCTTTTAGCGCTGCAATCTCCACGGCCAGTTCGGTTGAAATCGTTTGCGCAATCGCGTTGCCATCAATGATCGTTGCGGTCATGTGTCCTCCTCGGGAAATAGCGTTTAGCCGTTAGCTTTTAGCCATTGGCCGGATATAAGGGGGGGTGTTTTTTCGGGCGGGTACCCC
>DAOUFX010000204.1:0-5894 GCA_034429675.1 Anaerolineae bacterium
CCGGCTCGAAAAAACACTGCCCTTTTATCTCTTGGCCTGCAAGGCCATCGGTTTCAGGATACCCGATGTGGGCGCTTTTGTCATCCCCTGAGCGTGTGAATTGAGAATCCCCCAGGTGAGGGATTTTGCCATTTGTTTTTCGCCTTGTTTATGCTAAAATGCCGGGGTATTGTCATGCGTTTCCGAGTCTACTCACCTAAAAGCCGCCCGGCTCATGGGGTTTAGACCGATAGGGTGTAATTGAAAACGGTTGCGCCTCCCATGTTTGGAAAGGAAACGGCTGTTTTCACGTGCCATTAATCTGGCTGACAGTCAAAGTTTACTTTCGGAGGAGTCCTTATGACGGAAATACATTTGACGATCAACGGGCAGTCGGTGACCGCGCAAGCCGGACAGACTGTTTTGGAAGCCGCGCAACAGGCCGGCATTGAAATTCCCACCCTATGCCATCACCCGGATTTGAAACCAACCGGCGCGTGTCGCATGTGCCTGGTCGAAGTGGAGAAGATGCGCGGCCCGGCCACGGCCTGTACGCTTCCCGCTACCGACGGGATGGTGGTCAGAACCAACACCGACGAAATCGTCAATCTGCGCAAGTTTGTCCTCTCGATGCTGCTGACCGATCACCCGAACGATTGTATGACCTGCGAGGTCAACGGGGAATGCGAGTTGCAGCGTTGGGTCTACGAATACGATGTGAAGTGGCCGGAGCACAGCGGAAAGCGGCACAACCGCCCGGTTGATTCCGATCCCAATCCGGTCGTGTTTGTGGACATGAACAAGTGTATTTTGTGCGGACGCTGTGTGCGCACCTGCACGGAAATCCAGGGTTGCGACGTGTGGAACTACTCCCAGCGCGGGTTCGACACGCTTATCATCCCCGGCGCGAACCAGACGATGCTCGACGCCGGCTGCGAATCCTGCGGCAACTGCGCGGCCTATTGCCCCGTCGGCGCACTCTTCGATAAACCTTCGGTCGGTTGGGGGCGCGCCGCTTATCAGAAGAAAGTGCGCACGACCTGCAATTATTGCGGCGTCGGCTGCCAGTTCGATTTCAACGTCAAGAACGGCAAGATTACCCGCGTCACTTCGACGATGGAAGCGCCGGTCAACGGGCTGGCGTTGTGCGTCAAGGGCCGTTACGGTTGGGACTACCTGCAACGCGACGACCGTCTGACCACGCCGCTGATCCGCGAGGGTTGGCAGCAGACGGACGGCAAATGGGTGTTCACCGGCAAAAAGATGGAAGCCGGGTTCCGCGAGGCAACCTGGGACGAGGCGCTGGGACTGCTGGCGAGCAAGCTGGTGGAATATCGCGACACCACCGGGCCGGACAGCGTAGGATACCTCACCTCGGCGAAATGTACCAACGAAGAAAATTACGTGATGCAGAAGATCGCTCGCGCCATCGGCAAAACCAACAACGTGGATCATTGTGCCCGTTTGTGCCACTCTTCCACCGTCGCCGGATTGGCGACCAGTTTTGGCAGCGGCGCGATGAGCAACACAATCAAAGATTCGACCGGCGAATCGCAGGTCATTTTCGTCATCGGCTCCAACACCACCGAGCAGCATCCCATCATCGGTACGAAGATCCGCAAGGCCGTGCGCGAACGCGGCGCGAAGATCATCGTCGCCGACCCGCGCCGCATCAGCCTGACGCGGCTGCCCGGCTGTCTGCACATTCGCCAACGCCCCGGCACCGACGTGGCGCTGGTCAACGGCCTGATGCGCGAAATCATCGTCAACGGCTGGAACGACCAGGCCTACATTGACGCGCGCACCGAGGGCTTTGCCGAAATGCAGGAGACGGTGATGAAGTACACGCTCGAAGAGACCGAGCGCATCACCGGCGTTCCGGCGGCCAAAATCGCCGAAGCGGCGCGCATCCTGGGTACGCACAAACCCGGCGCGGTCTTCTGGTCCATGGGCATCACCCAGCACACGACCGGCGTCTTGAACGTGATGTCGCTGGCGAACCTGCAAATGCTTCTGGGGAATATGGGCGTGCGCGGCGGCGGCGTCAATCCGCTGCGCGGCCAGAACAACGTCCAGGGCGCTTGCGACATGGGCGGGCTGCCCAATGTCTACCCCGGCTACCAACCCGTGGCGGCCAACAAGGACAAGTTCGAGAAAGCCTGGGGCGTCACAGGGCTGTCGGATAAGCCCGGTCTGACCGTCGTGGAAATAACCAACGCAGCGCACGAGGGCAAGATCAAGGCGCTGTACATCCTGGCCGAGAACCCGATGACCTCCGACCCCGACCTCAACCACGTCCGCGAGGCGTTGGAACACGTCGAATTCCTGGCCGTCCAGGACATTTTTATGACCGAGACGGCGAAATTCGCCGACGTGGTGCTGCCCGGTTCGAGCTTCGCCGAAAAAGAAGGCACGTACACCAACACCGAACGCCGCATCCAGCGGGTGCGCCAGGCCGTCAACACCCCCGGCAATGTCCGCACGGATCTGGAAATTCTTTGCGAAATCGGATCGCGCATGGGCTATCCGCTGAATTACGCCGGGCCGGCGGAGGTGATGGAAGAGATCGCCGCCGTTACGCCGTCGTTCACCGGCGTCCACTACTGGCGACTGGATCGCGGCGAGCAATTGCACTGGCCGGTCAAGGCGAACGACCATCCCGGCACGCCCATCCTGCACATCGGGCAGTTTACCCGTGGCAAGGGCCTCTTCAAGGCCATTGACCACATCGAACCGAAAGAAGCGCCCGATGCCGAGTATCCCTTCACCATGACCACCGGTCGCGTGATCTACCATTGGCATGGCGGTGAGCAGACGCGCCGCTCAGAAAACCTGATGGCGCTTTATCCTGAGGCTCTGGTCGAGATTAGCCCGGAAGACGCGCATCGTTTGGGTATCGCTGCCGGCGATGCGATCAGAGTCGCTTCGCGTCGCGGCGAGTTCGTCGCCAGGGCGCAGGTGACCGACCGTGTGGAAGAGGGCCTGATTTTCGGCACTTTCCACTTCCCGGAGGGAAACGCCAACTGGGCCACCGGCGCTTTCCTCGACCCGACCGCCAAGATTCCGGAGTACAAAGTCACGGCGGTGAAGATCGAGAAGGCGTAACCGCCTCGTTGCTGGTCAAAAAGAAGGTTTTTTGCGGGCGGGGGTACCCGCCCGCGAAAAAACACTTTATCCCGCGTTAGCGGTCTATTTTTGAAGGAGAAAACTTATGGCGAATTCATCAATACCCGTACCTGAAGTCAAACTGGATGCTCTTTTACCGGCAGAAATGGCGGCCAAAGCGGAGGCGGTGGGCGTGAAAAAAGCCACCGGCGACGCGCTGCAATTGTTCGCACTGGCGATCCTGGCCGGCGCCTTCATCGGCCTGGGCGCGATCTTCTGCACCACCGTGCTGGCGGGTCTCGGCAGCGGCGCGAATCCTGTCCCTTACGGGATTCAGCGCTTGCTCGGCGGTCTGGTCTTTTGCCTTGGACTTATCCTCGTGATTGTCGGCGGCGCGGAGCTGTTCACCGGCAATAACCTGATCGTTATGGCGTGGGCCAACAAGAAGATCACGACGATGCAATTGTTGCGCAACTGGGGCATCGTCTACGCCGGAAACTTCGTCGGATCTATCGGCACTGCGGCGATTATATTCTTCAGCAAGCAGTGGACGTTTGGCGGCGATGCGGTGGGATTGACGATGCTCAACATCGCCAACGGCAAATGCAGCCTGGAGCTTGTCCCGGCGATTGCGCTTGGCATGATGTGCAACGCGATGGTGTGTATGGCGGTCTGGCTGTGTTTCTCGGCGCGCACGACTACGGATAAGATCCTTGCCATCATTTTCCCCATTGCCGGCTTTGTGGCGGCGGGATTTGAGCACAGCATCGCCAATATGTACTTCATCCCCATCGGTTTGTTTGTGAAGGCCGGCGCGGACGCGGCCTTCTGGGAGAAGATCGGCAAGACGGCGGCGGACTTCGGCGCGCTGACCTGGGGCAACTTCTTCCTCAAAAACTTACTCCCTGTGACCCTCGGCAACATCATCGGCGGCGCAGTGATGGTGGGCGCCGTCTACTGGTTCATCTATCTGCGTGGGCAGAAGAAGTAACGTGAGCCGGCGGATGAGCGAATCGGCCCACCCGTGAGTTGTTTGTAAAAATAGCCGCCCCCGGTCACTTCGGGGGCGGTTTCTTCAAATAAAAAGGGGTCGCCACGAGCCGTGGGCGCACCACCCGGCAATGAAAACTGTGATTCAGAGAAAGGATAAAGGAAGCGTGTTTTAAGGTGAACGATGGAAACAACGTATAGTGGGATCATTCTGGCCGGCGGCATTGCCCGGCGCATGGGCAGCGACAAGCGCTTTTTGGTGGCGGAAGGGAAGCCCCTGGTGCTGCGCGTGGTGGAATCTCTGCGCCCGCTGGTGGATGAAGTGATTGTGGCGACGCTGGAACCGGGGTTGTTTGATGACATTCCCGCGCGCGTGGTCGTGGATGAATATCCGGGGCGCGGCGTGCTGGCGGGGATGCATGCCGGGTTGTCTGCGGCGCAAGGGGATTGGGCCTTTGTGGCGGCCGGCGACATGCCCTTCCTGAACCCGGCGCTGTTGCGCGCCATGCAGCAGTTGTCACAGAGCGTGGCCGCCGATGTCATCGTGCCGCAATGGAAGGGAGAACTGGAGCCGCTGCACGCGCTCTATCGCCCGTCTGTGTGCATTCCGGCGATCGAAGCCGCCCTGCACCGTGAGCAGCGGCGCATCATCGCGTTTTACCCCGACGTGCGCGTCCACGTTATGCCGGAGTCTGAAATTGCGATTTGGGACCCGGAGGGGCGCTCGTTTTTCAACGTCAACACGCCGGAGGATTGGGCGTTGACTTTGCTGGAACTCTGGGACCGGTCTGTTTAATCAATGGTATGTTGCACGTGTGGAGAGGACTGCTTGACGAAGTGTTGGCCCGCACAACGGCTCGTGAAACGTGAAACGTGAAACGTGATTTTTCTGTCACATTTCACGCTTCACGTTTCACGGCGAAAAGCCTCAACCATTCCCTAGCGCAAAAAACTCCATCACCCGATCGCCAATCGCTCCGCGTGTGTGTGGATGACCATTTGTTGCCCCCGTAGATAGCCGATGGTCGTGATGCCCCAGGCGTCGGCGAGTTTGACCGCCGTGGAGGTGACCGCTCGCAGCGTCGCCACAATGGGGACGCGCATTCGCGCCGCTTTGCTGACCATTTCCGATGAGAGCCGCCCGGTGGTCATCAGAATATCGCCTTCGGTGGCGCGGTGGTTCAGAAGGCAGAAGCCCAGGAGTTTGTCCAGTGTGTTGTGCCGTCCCACGTCGGTCATGATGGCGACGGTTTCTCCGGTGGGGGTAAAGAGGATGCTGGTATGGACGCCGTGGCTGTTAGGATTGTGCGTGGTGACATCCTGCAAGGTATGCGCCATTTCCAGGAGCCGCTCCGGGGGAAGTTGGAGCTGTGCGGGAAGCGGCGCCGGCGGCGCGTACAGATCCCCCAATACCACGCCGCGCCCGCAGCCGGACGTGTAGAGAACGCCGTGACCGGCCATGCCTGCCCCCTCCATTGTAGGTTTTTCGACCGCCAGCCAGACATCGGCGCAGGTTTCCCCTTCAGAGAGATGTGTCTTGGCGATGTCGCCCGGCGCGTCAATGATCCCGGCGTAGGCTAAAAAACCAACCACTAACGCTTCCCGATCCGACGTCGAAGCCATCAATCGCACTAATAGCTGGCCGTTGGCGTAAATACAAAATTCCTCTTCGTCGGGCAATATGTAGGACTGTGTTGTAACTTCGCCCTGACGCCAGATATGTGTGGGATATTCAAAATTGCTCACAATGGCCTCTCTCAACATCTCAATAAAAAGGGAAGAAGCGGGGGTTTTGGGGCGGGCTGCACCCGCCCCAAAAC
>DAOUFX010000205.1:0-4848 GCA_034429675.1 Anaerolineae bacterium
AGTCCGTAGTTGCGTGCGAAAGACACCCCCTTTACCCTGGCCGGCGCAGGCAACTACGGACTTTCGACTTTTCGACTTTCGACTATTTTTGAAGGAGATTGTATGTTAAACGATCGTCGCGCTACGGCGCAGACGCTTGCAGAGCCTCTGCGGGCTGCCTTGACGCGAGTTGAAGCCCGGATGGGGCAATTGGACTATAGCACACGCGAGGAGTTGCTGGCGCTGTTGCCGCTGCTGGATGAGACGTTTGCGTTACTCTCATCGCTGCAAGAGCGCGGCGTCGCCATCCCATCCGAGCAGGCGCGTTTCGAGGCGATTTCACAGAAGCTCAGGCGACATGCAGGCAAGATTCTGTACGTTATTGGTGGATCCCAGAAGTTGGTTGAGGCCCGGCAGAAGTGTTTGCCGCCGGATATTTATTGGTGGTGGTTTTTGGATGTCTGGTGGGTGAAACAGCAACGGGCTTCGCTGCGACGTATTTTTTTGCGCGCCGGTGCTGTCATTGTTGTGTTGGCCGTGTTGGCCGTTCTGTATATGCTGTTTCTGGCCCCTGACAAATCGGTGCGCATGGCGCTGCGTTACGAGCAGGAGGCCGAGTCTGCGTGTGAGGACGGCGACTACGCTGCGGCGTTGCAATCGGTGGAGACGGCGCTGACGTACCGTCCCGATTCGTTGGACTTGCAAGTCTTTGCCGGGACTCTTCGGGAATTACTGTTACAGGTGGATCAAGCCGATGCAACCTTTGCCATCGCGCAGGGATTGGCCGAGAATCATGAGGCGTTCTTGTTGTCTCGCGCTCAACGTTATTTGAAGTTACTGTTGCCTGAAAAGGCGTTGCGTGACGCAGAAGCGATGTTATCTAACGATGCGGCTTCAGCTTACGGGTATTACATCGAGGGCAATTGTTACGAACAATTGGGGGATTGGGAAGCAGCTGAGGCGGCCTATGCCAGTGCGGAGACGTTGGCCGCCTCGTCCGGGGATGCAGAGCTGGAGGCGATGGCGCGCGTTCAGCGGGCTTATTTGATGCAGATGATGCTTTTGGCGCCGGTGGAGACTACGCCGGGGAGTGAAAACTAGCGTTACAGGCTTATCCCAGTGATACGTAAACCTCAGATTGTTTTGTTTTTCCGGAAGACTTTTCTGTATTGACGGCTACTCGCTCGACGATGACTTTTTCGCGGAGCAGCCATTCGCGCATGTGATCGCGGGCGCGCGCCAGACGCGATTTCACCGTGCCTAGCGGCTGGTGGGTCGTCTGGGCGACTTCCTCGTATGAAAACCCCATGCGATCTACCAGGATTATCACCAGGCGCTGTCCTTCCGATAGCGTCGAAAGTGCGCGGTCTAGCAGCGCGCTTAGTTCGTTTTGTTGCGTGATGTCTTCTGGCAAAGCGCTGACGTCCTTGAGAAAAGGGCTGCTTTCCGGCTCCATATCTTCGTTGTCGTCCCACGAGACGATGGGGCGGCGTTTGTAGCGTCGCAATTCGTCGTAGCAGGCGTTGACCACAATGCGCAGTAGCCACGCTCTGAATGATCCTGCCTGGAACCGTTTCAGGGCATTATAGGCCGAAATGAAGGCCTCCTGCACGGCGTCTTCGGCGGCGGCGCCATCGTGGAGGAACGAGCACGCCAGGCTGTAGGCTCGACTTTGATAGCGCAGGATCAGGGCGTTGAAGGCATCCAGATCGCCCTTTTGTGCGGCTCTGACCATCGCCGCTTCATCCCACGATTCTTCCATTTCACTCATTTTACAACCCGCTTTCTGTTCTACTTATGGCTTTTCCGGTTGTTCTAACGGCAAGCGATCAAACGATCGCTTGCCGTTGCGGTGCAACAGTCATACAGTTGAGCGGAGGTCGTTAAGGTAACAGGGAATTTTCGGTTTTTATTGGTTGGCGCTGATGTTGAGCGACTGAATGAGTTGGTCGAGTTGCTCCAGGGTGGGGGCAAAGCTGCTCGTTGGTGTGTTGTCGAGTAAGGCTGCGATGGCGCTGTAGTAGTCTGCCGCGCTGGTCTCATTGGTCAGGGCATCGGTTGGCAATGGAATGCCGCCTGCCGGAACGGGTGCGTTGATCTGATCGGTTTCGGCCAGCAACGGCGCGGCAATTGGCAGGATGGCGATGACGTAGTATTGACCGTCGTCGCTTAGCCCCTCAAAGTGGTAAATCAGCCCATGGTTATTGACGTGTGAGTAGGCTTGCGCGTATTGCGTCAGGAACCGCACGCCTCGCCCGTTTTGGAACGGGAGCACTTTGGTGTTGGCGGCAAACATTTGCATTGCGTTGAAAAATGGCGCGACCGGCAATTCCTGATTGGTCAATGCGGCGTCCGGGTTGGCCAGGATAGTTTGCAGGCGTTGCCGGCTTTCTGCCGCGTAATCCTGGAGATCAATGCAGTTTTGTGTCTTGAAAATGTAAATCTGTGGTTTGTGGAGCTTGTTTTGCAGCAGGTATCCATCGAGTTCGATCTCAACGTGCGCCGGGGAATTCATCCACCAGGGCATATCTCCGCTGGCTGTGACGGCTTCGAAGTTTGCGCCTTTGATGCCGCCGGCCAGGCCTGTTGGCAGGACCAGTGAAGCCGGCCCGTAGGTGACCGGGACGCCGTTGGACGGCTCCGCCGGCGTTGTCGGCAGGGACGACTCGTGGGTTGGCGCGGCTGTTGCGGGTTCGGTTGCGACCGGCGCGTTCGTTGTGGCGGCGACGGTCATGATCGTGGGCTCGGCGGTTGTTGGCGTTCCCGTTGTGGCCGTTCCATTGCATGCCGCCAGGGCTAAAGCGGCCAGCCCGATGAGGTTTCGACTGATGCGTGAGTATATTTTGCGATTCATAGTTAAATGTCCTTTCAAGATTGTGATTTGGGATGGCAACGTTCGTATCTTCTCAGAAATCTGGGGGTGGAGGGCGCTCGCTCTCAACCCTCCACTCCGGCCCTTTTTATTGAGATGATACCAGCGTTCCAGATCCAGATGTTATTGTCTGGGTCTGGAACGAAGCCAGGATATAGTTGGACAAGTGGGGTGCAAGTAACAGGGAATTTTCGAGGTGTTTATGGCAACAGGCGGGGCAGCGCTTCCTTGACCGTTTCCGGTGCGGTTTCTTCTACGGCGATGTTGTTGCAACGATTGAAGGCGGCGAAGGCGCGCAGCGCATCCGCCAGAGCCGGAAGCGCCTCTTCGTAATGCGCGAAGTCGGGCTCGAAGATCAACCGGCGTGCGATGAGGGCTTTCGTTTTGCGGTCGGCTTTGACGTCCATTCGGGCGATAAATCGCGAGTTGCCGGCGGCGTCCGTCCACAGAAGCGGCAGCACGAAGTAGCCGTATTGGCGCTTGGCTGCGGGCAGATAGCATTCCAGCGTGTAGTCGAAGCCGTCGAAGAATGCCTTGAGCCAGCGGCGATCAATGATGAGGTTGTCGAAAGGCGAGAGGATGCGCAGGGACGGCGTTGGGGGAGTTGCCAGCGCCGCCTCCAAGACGGTACGGAGCGCATAGCAACGCCCGCTATTTTTGGATGACGCGCCATTCTTCAGCCCTTCGACCTCAATGGCCACGATTTCGCCTGCCTCCACCTGCGCTTGCAATGCGGCGGGATCGGCTTTGCGCCGGCTCCAGGCAATCTCGCTTTCGCGCAGGATGCCGCGCCCGTTGAGCGCGAATTGGAGAATGAACCGCTGTATCTCGGCGTCGTCCGGCGGGGTTGTGTCCAGACCCGGCGGTAACACTCGCTCGCTCAGGTCGAAGATGCGCTGGAAGTTACGCCGTTTCGTCACCATCAATTCGCCCATGGACGCCAGGATTTCCAACGCCTGCTTGGCCGGTTTCCATTCCCACCAGCCGCCGTTGAAGCCTTCTGGCTTTTTGAAATCGGCGGCGCCCAGCGGCCCTTCGGCGCGAATGCGATCTTTGACGTGGGCAACCACATCGGAGTGCGCGTCCAACCATTCCACCTGCCGTCCCCAGAGCGCGTGCCGTCCCATGCGCGGCGCGTAGAAGCGATAGTCGCGCATGGGGATGTACGACATCGCGTGCGTCCACCATTCAAAGACGCGGCGGTCCTTGGACAGCAATTCGTCCAGCATAGCGGAGGTGTAAGTGGGAATCCGTGTCCAGAGAGTGTGGTGATGGGCGCGTTCGACGATATGGATGGTGTCAATTTGCACGTAGCCCAGGCGTTCTACCAGTTGCGCTACGCCTTCTTTGCCGTCCTGGTGGATGGCGTGGTTGCCAAGTTGTTGTGTATATAGCGCCAGTTTGCGCGCGTCGCTCAATGAGACTTTTACGGACATTTACGGGTTGACCTGGATCGTTTGGATTTGATAAACCCAGCGGTTGGCCGGAGTTTGCGGGCAGACCAGCCGCACTGGGCCCTTGTCCGGCTCGGCTTTGGCGATCCACTCATCGCCTTTTTTGAGCGCGATGATGGCGCCTTGTAGCTCATCTTTGCTGATGTCTATGGCATAACCGTCGGCGGCGGTGACCCTGACGGCGCTGTAGTCGGTTACGCCGGCCTTCTCGAAGATATCGGCAATGGCGACGCCGCTCCACGCGGTGACTTCGTCGTCGCCCACCGATTTGTCCATCACGACATCTTTCAGGTCGGTCTGGGGCATGGCGACGAGTGTATCGTAGTCCAGGGTCAGCGATGTGGTCGCCGCGCCGGATACTTCGATGGTCCATTCCACATCCGGCGCACCGCCGCACCCTGCCAAAAGGGCAACGACGATGAATAATGCCGCGACGAATATCCAATACCGGTTTTTCATAGAGTCCTCCTCGGAAAAGAGCATTTAGGTTTTAGTTTTTAGCTGTTAATTGGATATAAGGGGTGTTTTTGCGGGCGAGCGCTC
>DAOUFX010000206.1:0-3881 GCA_034429675.1 Anaerolineae bacterium
CCCTCACTTTTCCCCTTTTTATAGGCGGTATTTACACTACCTGATTGGCGCCTGGAGGGCTCATTAGTTTTTGAGCTTATGCAGTCTCAACGCATTTCTTATACCGGTAACGATACCGGGCGCAATATAAAAAAAGCGTCGTTTACCTGCTGCCTCACTGCAACGCGCCTTGATTCCTATCGTTGCCGATTTTCATCGTGCAACGATGGGGCAAGTTAGCATTTGCCGCCCCAGACATTGCCCGGCTTCTTTTTCTTGGGCTTTTCGACGGCGGCTTCGGTTTCTTCCACGATATTCTGCTCGGCGCTCAGATCAATCGGCATCTTGGTGGTGGGATAGGGCTGGATCACGCCAAACAGCAGGTCGGCGGAAGCTCGGATCGAATCGGGGGTGCCGGAGAAGTTACAGATCACCGCGTCGGCCTCGGTGGTGACGCCCTTGCGGTAGGGGAAGTTGGTCACGACGACTACATCGTGGCCGGCGGCCTTCAGCGCTTTGACCAGGCGGCGGTTGTTGCCGCGCTTTTCGATGCGCGCGTAGTAGTTGGTCATCACCACCAGATCGGCGTCTTTGGCCAGCGTCAACGCTTCTTCGATCTCATCGTCCTCGGCGCAGAAAGCCGCGTCGTCCAGAATGAGGTTGGTGGAGTGCGTGGTCATCTGTTCGCAGAACATGTGGGGATGGCTGTAGAGGTCTTTCCCGAGGAATTCGTAGGGGATCGTTTGCTCGACGACCAGGATGCGCTTGTCTTTGCTCAGCGGCAACAGTTTTTTGTCGTCGCGAACCACCAGCAGCGCCTTGTGCGCCACTTCCCGCGAGAAATTGATGTTCTCCGGGGCTCTGACAATGGCCGT
Source organism: Anaerolineae bacterium (assembly GCA_034429675.1). GTDB lineage: Bacteria > Chloroflexota > Anaerolineae > B4-G1 > SLSP01 > JAKQHY01. The sequence goes on from DAOUFX010000206.1 coordinate 855, forward strand.
CGTTTGCTGCGGATCCATCTTGCCGGCTTTCTCGAACAATCCCTGATCGTATTTCCGGCGGAGCAGGCGGCGCACTGCGTCGTTGACGCGCTCCTCCGACAGCTCGCCATTTTCGACGGCTTTCTTGATGCCGAAGAGACATTGCGAGCGGGATTCGTCGTCGGCCTTGAGCAAGATCGTGTCCACCCCGGCTTTGATGGCCATCGCGCACGCCAGGGGGAGCGGCCATTTCTTCAGGATGGCGGCCATACCGATCGCGTCCGAGACGATGATGCCGTTGAAGCCCATTTCGCCTCGCAAAAGGTCGGTGAGAATTTTCTTTGACAGCGTGGCCGGGTATTCTTCGTCGTAGGCGGGGAAGATTGTGTGGGCCGTCATCAGCGCCGATGCGCCCGCGTCTACGCCTGCCTGGAAGGCGTACAGCTCGACTTCCTGCATGCGCTTGCGGTCGCCGCGGCAGACGTCGAGCATGTCGTGCGCGTCGGTTGCGGAGTCGCCGCGTCCGGCAAAGTGTTTGATGGTGGCGGTGATGCCGGCGTCTTCATAGCCGCGAACCGTCGCATCAATGAATCTGGCGCACACCTTGGGGTCGTCGCCGAACGAGCGGACGCCGATTTCGGGATTCAGTGGGTTGATGTTCACATCGCAGACCGGGTGATAGAACTGCGTGACGCCGATGGCGGCCATCTGCCGGGCCATCAAATTGGCGACTTTGTAGGCGAGATCCACGTCGCCAATGGCGGTGAGGCCCATCGGCGGGGGGAACTGCAGGACACGTCCGGCGGTGTAGTCGTTTTTGAAATCGCCTTCCATGTCAATCGTAATGTGAAGCGGAATTCCCGAATTCCGGTTCATGGCGATTTCCTGCAGCTTGTTGAGCGCCTCGGTGAGCTCTTCCGGCGTCACGCTGACGCCGTAGGCGCGGGACTCGAAGTAGGTGTGCGCAATATCGAAATAATCGGCCGGTTTCTCGAAGTTGGGATCAACCTGCGAGCGTCCCCAATAGAGGTTCTTGCAGGTCTCCAGCGCGTAGGGTTCCAGACAAAGCCCGCCGGCGTGGAGTTTGGTGATTTGTTCGATCCCCGACGGCGTCTGGTAGGCGCCGCGCCACGTGAACGTGAGCAGCTGGCCGCACTTCTCCAGCAGGCTCATTTTCGCTATGATACCTTCAACAAAATCGTCTCTTTGTTTTGACATACTGCCTCTCCTTAGTTGATATGGTTTTGGATTTCTGGCGGACGTTCCAGGTCTATTCGAGCGAATAGCCTGGATTTCCCCATTTGAACATTGATTTTTTGGCTGTCCTCGCTTTGGCGCGACGCCGTGTTGGGAATCTGAACGGAGCCCAGGTAATTTTAACCAAAGAAAATTTATCGTCAAGTTGTTCGGCGCCTTGGGTGCATTCTGATTTCGGGGCAAAGAAGAACGTAGAGACGCAAAATTTTGCATCTTTCTCCGCGCAGAAGAAGACGCAAAATTTTGCGTCTCTACGAAAATACAGATTTTGCCCCCATCCTGAAATGCACCCGGTGTCTCTAGCACAAAGAGCCATCCGGTAAAGGATGGCTCTTTGTCTGTCGTGTGTGTCTTGGCGTGGGCGTTATGGGGTGGAACCCATGCTGTTCATTTCGGTGGTGCCCTCTCCTCCAGAATCATAGCCGCTTCCACCATTAGCCTGAGGGGTGCTGGTGTAGGAGTTATCGTTGTACTCGATGGCGATACGCCCGCCGGCGCCGCCGCCGCCGTTGCCGTCGCCGGAAGCGCCGTTGGCGCGGATGACGCCGGAGCCGCTGAGGATATTGGCAGTGATCCAGATAGAACCGCCGGAGCCGCCGCCGCCGTTGGCGCCGCCGGAAGCGCCGTTGGCCGAGATGATACCGTCCACCTGCAAGGCGCCGACGTTGAGGCGGATGGCGCCGCCGCCGGCGCCGCCGGCGCGGACGCCCCAGTTTTCGCCGGTGCCGCCGGCGCTGCCCAGAGCCGTGGGGGCGGCGGCGCTGTCGTCGCCGTATGGGGCGCCGCCGGCGTGGTTGCGACCGTCGCCGCCGTACCCGCCGTACCCGCCGCCGCCGCCGCCATCGCCGTTGCTGGTGGCGCCAATGCCGCCGCCGGGGCCATAGCCGTTGCCGTCGCCGAGGTTGCCGGCATAGCCGCGCGCGTCGCTTTCGACGATGCCGCCGGAGGCGACGTTCATGGCAATTGCGACCTCAAGGTTGACGGGCTCATCGTTGCTGTAGTCGGTGTCGCCGTTGTTGAAAGGCACCAGCGTGAGCCACCCGCTGTCGTTGATCGTGAGGCTGTCGAAGGTGTGGACACCGGTGTGGATCGGGGTGTGGGCGTAGAGGATCAGGCGGCTATTTTGTCCCAGGGTAATGTCGAGGGCGCCGCTCAGGCGGCCCAGAATATTCAAGGTTACGTTTTCGAGAATGAAGCCGCACGAGTCTAGCTGGATAGTGCCGACGCCGCTGAGGATGGCGGAGCCGTCGCCGGTCAGGTTGGCGCCGGTGAGGGTGATGATCGAGGTGAGCCCCTCGACTTGCAGGTGGCCGTAACGGGTGAGCTCCAGGGTGGTGAAGGTATAGTCGCCCACCGGGATGGAGGCGCTGCGCCCGTCTTGGCCGTTGTTGTCAATCACCAGACGGTCTGAGGAAATCCAGTAGACGGTGCCGGCGCCGCCGCTTTGATACCCGCTGCCGCCGAAGGCTTGCGTTTTGCCGGAGAAGACGTCATCGTCGGGGGTCGCGATGGCGATACGCCCGCCGGCGCCGCCGCCGCCGTTGCCGTCGCCGGAAGCGCCGTTGGCGCGGATGACGCCGTCGCCGCTGAGGGTATCGGCGGTGATCCAGATTGCGCCGCCGGAACCGCCGCCGCTGTTGGCGCCGCCGGAAGCGCCGTTGGCCGAGAGGGTACCATCCACCTGCAAGGCGCCGGCTTCGAGGCGAATGGCGCCGCCGCCGGCGCCGCCGGCGCGGACGCCCCAGTTTTCGCCGGAGCCGCCGGCGCTGCCCAGGGCGGTGGGGGCGCGGT
>DAOUFX010000207.1:0-12557 GCA_034429675.1 Anaerolineae bacterium
CCAAACCCTCACCCCCCAGATTTTGAATTCGCTGACCCGCAAGGACCTGCCATGCACCCGTTAGAAACCTACCTGCAAGACCTGGCTCAGATTCACGCCACCGGCGCCAACGTCAAGGAGTTGTCGTTCTATCCGGCGCTGGCGAATCTCCTCAACGAGATCGGCGCCGGGCTGAAGCCTAAAGTGCGCGCGGTCATCAGCCTGCGCAACCAGGGCGCGGGGATGCCCGACGGCGGGCTGTTTACCGCCGGCCAGTTCGGGCGCGGCGCGGACGCCGAGGCACTGGACGGCCAGACGCCGGAACGCGGCGCGCTGGAGGTCAAAGGGCCGCAGGCCGACGCGCGCGCCATCGCCGAGAGCCAGCAGGTGCGCGATTATCTGTCCCGCTACGGCCTGGTGCTGGTGACGACGCTGCGCGAGTTCCTGCTGGTCAGCCGCGACGCGGCGGGCCATCCGCAAATCCTGGAAAGCTACATGCTCGCGCCCGACAAAGACGCCTTCTGGCAGCTCGTCCGGCGCCCGCGCGCCGCCGCCAACGAACACGGCGCGCGCCTGGCGGAATTTCTCAAGCGCGCGTTGCTCACCGCCGCGCCGCTCGGCGATCCCCAAGATGTGGCCTGGTTCCTGGCCTCATACGCGCGCGACGCGCGCGCCTGCGTGGACAGGGCCGGCGACCTCCCCGCGCTGAACGCGCTGCGCCAGGCCATGCAGGAGTCGCTCCGCATGGATTTCTCCGGCCCCAAGGGCGAGCATTTCTTCCGCTCGACGCTGGTGCAGACGTTGTTCTACGGCGTGTTTTCGGCGTGGGTGCTCTGGAACCACGAATCGCCCGCGCCGGGGGAGCGCTTCGATTGGCGGCTGTCGGCGCACATCCTCAAGACGCCGGTGATCCAGGCGCTCTTCTACCAGCTCTCCGATCCCAACAAGCTCAAGGCGCTGGGGTTGACCGAATACCTGGCCCTGACCGGCGCGGCGCTCAACCGCGTGGATCGCCCGGCGTTCTTCGCCCGTTTCGAGGCGTCGCAGGCGGTGCAGTACTTCTACGAGCCGTTCCTCGAAGCCTACGATCCCGATCTGCGCAAGGAGTTGGGGGTGTGGTATACGCCGCCGGAGATCGTGCAGTACATGGTCGAGCGCGTGGATCGTGTGCTGCGCGCCGAGCTTGGCCTGCGCGACGGGCTGGCCGATCCCAACGTCTACGTGCTGGACCCCTGCTGCGGGACGGGGGCGTATCCGTTGGAAGTGCTCAAACGCATCGCCCGCACGCTGCGCGAGAAAGGCGAGGAGGCGCTGCTCGGCTACGAGCTCAAGCGCGCCGCCACCCAGCGCGTCTGCGGCTTCGAGCTGCTGCCCGCCCCGTTTGTGATCTCCCACCTGCAGATCGGGCTGCTGCTGCAACAGCACGGCGCGCCGCTGAACGACGACGAGCGCGCTGCGGTCTACCTCACCAACGCCCTCACCGGATGGGACGCCCCCGCCGGAGCGCAACAGGCGTGGCTGCTGCCGGAACTCGCCGCCGAGCGCGACGCCGCCGAGCGCATCAAGCGCGAAACCCCCGTGCTCGTCGTCCTGGGCAACCCGCCCTACAACGCCTTCGCCGGCGTCGGCGCGACCGACGAGGAGCAGGCGTTGGTTGAGCCATACAAAGCCGGACTGGTGGAGAAATGGGGAATCAAGAAATTTAACCTTGACGACCTGTATGTACGTTTCTTCCGTCTGGCGGAACGTAGAATTGCCGAACAGACAGGACGTGGGGTAGTATGTTTCATCTCCAATCATTCCTGGACAAAAGAACCCTCATTTGTAGTTCTGCGCCAACATCTGCTTGAATCTTTTGACAAATTTTGGGTTGAGAACATGCACGGCGACCGGAAGATCTCAGAGTATGCGCCCGATGGTCATACAAGCGAGACAATCTTTGCTGTGCCAGGTTTTTCAGTCGGAATCAGGCAAGGCACGGCCATTACTTTATGGATGAAAAGCGGTCATAGAAGCGATCCGCGCGTTCTGTTCCGCGACGACCTGACCGAAGCCAAAGCGCAAAAACGTCGAGAACACTTACTGGCTACCTTGCAAGAATCGAATTTCGACGCCGCCTACCAACCCGCCGCCCCCGCCGAACAGAACCGCTTCTCGTTCCGCCCGGTGGATGTGGCCGCGCACTATTTGGAGTGGCCGAAGGTGATTGAGTTGAGCAAGGTATATCCCTTTAATGGGCCCATAGAACGACGTGGAAATTCCTTGATTGTTTTCGATCATCAAAGGGCCCATCTCGAAACTGCGTTAAGCAATTATCTTGACTCCCAGAAAAGCGATGAGGAAATTAAAGCGATTGAGCCGCGTTTTATGCTGTCATCGGGCGAATTCAAGGCAAAAGAGGCGCGGTCCCGTCTAAAACAGAAAGCAAGATTTGATTCCCGGAAGATTGTCTGCTACCCTTTTAAGCCATTCGATATGCGTTTAGCATATTTGGCAGACGATATTCAACCACTTTTCTCGCGGCCAAGCCCAGAATTATTGAAATTGACCGAAATACCGGGTAATACGTTTTTTATCACACGAGATACCGCCGACAAAGACCCGGAAGGAGTTCCGTTCTATTTCTCACGTTTCGTATCGGATTACGACTGCATTTCCGGCCATGCAAGGCACTTCCCGATGCGCATTGCTCCCCAAAAATCAAGGCAGGCGCCAAAGGAGCAGGAAATGCTATTCAATACTGAGTCCTTACCCATTGCCAACCTCTCCGACCGCGCCCGCGCCTACCTCGGCGGGCTGGGCGTCGCCGACCCGGACGGCGATGCCGCCCTCAAAGTCGAGGGACTCGCAGACGGGCTGAAACCCTACGAACTGCTCTGGCTCCACGCGCTGGCGATCGGCTATGCCCCGGCGTATCTGCGCGAGAACCGCGACGGCGTGCGGGGCGACTGGCCGCGCATCCCGCTGCCGGCCTCGTGCGCGGCGCTGTTGCGCTCGGTGGCGCTGGGGCGGCAGGTCGCGCAGCTCTTGAGCGACGCGGAAGCGCCCGCTGCGACGGAAGCCTTCAAGTCCGTCGCCGTCCTGCGCCGGACGGACGGCGCGCAGATCAACCCGCAGGCCGGCGATCTGGCGCTGGAAGCCGGGTGGGGCCACGCGCAGGGCAACGTCGTCATGCCGGGGCAGGGCAAGCTGGTGCAATACCCGGAAGAAGCCGCGTCGGGCCTGCCGAATCCGTCCGGGCTGACTTACGACGTCTACCTCAACGAGCGCGTCTACTGGCGCAACGTCCCCGCGCCGGTGTGGGAGTACGTCATCGGCGGCTATCAGGTCCTCAAAAAATGGCTGTCCTACCGCGAAAAGAAAATTCTGGGGCGCGACGTGACCGTGGACGAAGCCCGCGCAGTCGCCGCCATCGCCCGGCGCATCGCCGCCCTGCTGGCCCTCGAACCCGCGCTGGACGAGAACTACCGCGCCGTCAAAGACGCGACGGCAGTGTGGTAAGAATGTAGTGACCGGGAGTAACGATACAGCAAGGAGCCTGATTCGTAACTGATCAGCCTGGGTTGCGCTTCAACGTCACCCTGAACGAAGTGAAGGGTCTCTGCCGTGCAAGGCGGAGATTTCTCGCTTCGCTCGAAATGACGGTGTATGGTTACGACTGGGAAACAAGTTCCTCGGCGGGCAATTGAAATTTCCAGGCGAGCGATTCAAATTTCCAGGCGGGCAATTCAAATTCTCAGGCGAGCGATTCAAATTCTCAGGCGGACAATTCAAATTCCCCGGTGGACAATCTTTGATCGAACGACCGCCCGCTTGCCATCCACGAATGAACACACGGAAAACGGGCGGCGACATTCGCAACGGAGAACCACGTTTTGTATTTCCCCCACGTAGTTATCCTGTAGACAATGGTAGAGACGCAAAATTTTGCGTCTCTACGGAAATACAGATTTCGCCCCACCTCGAAATGCCCCGTAACCCCTCGGCTTTTTCTGTAAGTTGGATTGGGTTATAATCATAGGGCCCAGACGGGATTGGGGAATTTGGGGACTGGGGGATTGGGAAATTGGAAACTGAAAATCAGGAAGCGGGAACCGAAAACCGGATACCGGATACCGAATACCGGATACCGGGAACAGGGAATACAAAACGGCTTTGGTCAGGCGCGATTTTGTTGGCGTTGATTGTGTCGGGCTGCACGGCTACGCCGGGTGTTACTCCCACGGCGGCGCCGACGGCTACACAAGCTCCTCCAACCGCATCACCGGCGACTGCCACGCCGGCGCCTGATCCGGCGACGGTAAGCCTGCCGGGGCGCGTCGTGTTCAGCGAGTTGATCCCCGGTATACCCGGCAACAACAACTACGAGTTCATCGAGCTGTACAACGCCGGGACGGAAGCGGTAGACCTCAAGGGCTGGTCGTTGTGGTACAAGATGACGGACGACAAGGAGGCCCAGCGCGTGGCGATCTGGACGGCGCGCGCGGACGTTCCCGGTTACGGGCACTATCTGCTGGCCCGCGCCGGCGTGGACGTCGGCGTCCCGGTGGACATGGCGTTCGACACGCCGCTCTTCGAGCGCAAAGGCGGCCTGGTGCTGCAAAACGCCGCCGGCGAGGTGATGGACACGCTGGGCTGGGGTGACGCGCCCGCCGGGTTCGTCGCCGATGCGCCCGCGCTTGCGCCCGCCGCTGGCGCCAGCATCGAACGCGCGCCCGGCGGCACCGCCGGCAACGGCGACGACAGCGACGACAGCGCGACGGATTTCTTCAGCCAGAGCGCACCCAATCCACAAAACCGGGGCGACGCAATCACGCCGCTGCCCGAAAAGCGGCTGGAATTTACGGTGAGAGCGCTCCCGGTGAAAGTCAAGCCGGGGGCGGAATTTATCGTCGAGATCAACGCGACCAACCTGACCGGCGCGGAGCTTGGGCCGGGGATTCTGGCGGTGCCGATACCGGAGGGATTTGCCGTGATCAACCCGCCGCCGGCGGCGACCCAGGTCGAAAACGTCATCGAGATCCCCTTCTCGCAATTGACAGCGGCCATGGCATCGCAGTGGATGCTGACGATGCGCAGCCCGTGGAGCTACGGCATGGTCTTCTTCGGCGGGACCTACATCGAGTCGCAGGGCTGGCCGATGCGCGCCTACGCGCCGCTGGCCGGCATCAGCATCGAAGGCGGCGCGGTCCCCATCGGCGCGGCGCGGACGCTGGTGGGCAGCGTCGTCACCGTGGAGGGCGTGGCGACGATGTACACCGGCGGGTTCTACGCGGGCGGCAGCGGGACCAAGTTCTACATCCAGGACGAGACCGGCGGCGTGCAGGTCTACTGCCCCGGCGGCGCCGGCGTGATCAGCGCGCGCCCCGGCGATCGCGTGCGCGTCACCGGCGAGATTCAGGTCTACCGCGATTCGATCGAGCTGGTGCCGGTCACGTACCCCGACGATGTGCTGCTGCTGGAAAAAGTCGAGCCGCCCGCCCCGCAAACGGTCAGCGGGAAGGACGCCAACAGCGACGCGAGCCTGCCGGGCCGCCTGATCGAGGTCGCGGGGACGCTCACCCGGCTGGAGGAGTTCAGCTACAGCTACGAGGCCGATCTGCTGGACGCGCAGGGGGATTCGGTCTTCATTTACATTGACAAGGAAACGCAGATCAACCCGGAGTTTTTGGAGGTCGGCAAGCAGTACCGCATCGCCGGGATCAGCGAATTCTACAACACGAAGTGGGAACTGGAGCCGCGCACCAGCGCGGACTTCGTGGAGGTCTTCCCGCCGGAACTGATGATCGAGGTGCAGGCGCAGAACAGCGCCATGCCCGGCGCGGTCATCACCTACACCCTGACCGCCTTCAATCACACTGCCGCGCCGTTGACGGATGTGCGCATCGTCGCCGCGCCGCCGGAAGCGGGGGCGACGGTAGGCGAAGTGCTGGACGGCGGCGCGCAGGACGCGGAGGGCATCGTCTGGGAAATTGCCGAATTAGCAGCAGACGGCGGCAGCGCGGTGGTGCGCTTCACGGCAACCGTGGACGCCGGGACAACGGAACCGGTGGTTCTGCCGCCCGCCGGCGCGACCGCAGCCGAGTGGCCGGAGCCGGCGCTGAGCGTGGGCTGGCGCACGTTCGCCGGCAGCGGCGTGCCGATCTGGGCCATCCAGGGAGCCGGCGCCAGCTCGCCGTTTGTGCGCAGCGTCGCCACCACCGAGGGCGTGGTCATCGGAGTGTTCCCCAAGCAGGGCGGCTTCTGGATTCAATCGCCGGAGCCGGACGGCGACCCGGCCACGTCCGAGGGGCTGTTTGTGCTGGAGGCGACGGACATCGTCAGCGCGCCGGCCGTGGCCCTGGGCGACCGGGTGCGGCTCACCGGCAAGGTGCGCGAAGTCTCCGGGCAGACGCTGCTCTATCTCGAAGACGGCGCCGCCCTGACGACGCTCAGCAGCGGGAACGCGCTGCCCGCCGCGGTCGAGCTGGACCCGCCGCAGGAGAAAGCCGACGCCCGCCCGTACTACGAAGCATTTGAAGGCATGCTGGTCGCCGTGACCGATCCGGCGCTGGTGATCGCGCCGACGACCAAGTACGGCGAGACGGCGCTGGTGCGCCCGTCGTGGGAGATTTCGCGGGTGATGAAGAACGATCCGCAGGGGATGGTGATTTTCGTGGACGACAGCTCATCGGAGACGCACGCCGACCGCTCCACGCTGCCGTTCGCGCTCAAGAGCGGGGACCAGATCGCCGACGTGTTGGGCCCGCTGGCGTTCACCTACGACAATTACAAGATTCAGCCGATCGTCACGCCCACCCTGCTGACGGCGGCGGTGGCGCTGCCGGCGCTGGCGCCGGCGGGCGCCGACGAGTTCAGCATCGCTACCTTCAACGCCGAGAATTTCTTCGATATTGTAGACCCCCACCCCGCCGACCCGCCCAAACCGACGCCCGGCGAGTACCAGCGCAAGCTCACCAAAGTCGCGCGCACCGTCGTCGCGATGGGCGCGCCAACCATCGTGGGGTTGGAGGAAATCGAGAACGTTGGCATTCTGGAAGACCTGGCCGCGCGCGAAGAGCTGGCCGGCTATGGCTACGTCCCGGTGCTGATTGAGGGCTTTGACTCGCGCGGAATTGACGTGGGATTCCTGGTGCGCGGCGATATGGCAACGCTGGAAGGCGCCAGCCAGCACAACGCGCCGGAGGGCCTGACGAGCCGCCCGCCGCTGCTCATCACCGTGACCGTGCACCTGGCGAGCGGCGACCAAACGGTCAATGTGATCAGCAACCATTTCTCGGCGATGTCGGGCGGCGAGGCCGCGACGGAGCCACAGCGCACGGCGCAGGCCGAGTGGAACGTGACGCTGGTGCAATCGTTACTGGCGGAGCACCCGGAAGCGCTCGTGGCGGTGCTGGGCGACCTCAACTCGTTTTACTACTCCCGTCCGATGGACGCGATGCGCGCGGGCGGTCTGCGCCACGCCTACGAATTCCTGGCGACGGACCGGGAGCCGCTGTACACCTACATCTACCAGGGCGAGTCGGAGACGCTGGACCACATCTGGGTGACGCCGGCGCTGTTTGCGTCTATCGCGCGGGTGGAGGCGCTGCACGTCAACAGCGACTATCCGCCGGCGGCGCCCGACGACGACTCGCCGGAGCACGCCTCGGATCACGACCCGCTCGTCGTCACCTTCACGATGCAATAAGCGCAGCGGATGGGCATGGACAGACCTCTCGTTGCCTTCAACGCGCAATTGCTCAGCGGCTCGGCCTCGTACCGGGCCGCCGGCATTGCGGGATACATCGCCCATCTGTTGCGACGCCTGCCGGACGCCGATCCGGGTCTGAGCTACGCGGCGCTGTTGGGCGAAGGTATCCTGCCGGAAGGGCTGGCCGTGCGCAGCGTGCGCACGCGCTTCCCCACCCAACGACCCACCGTGCGCATCCTGTGGGAGCAACTGGCGTTGCCGTCGGTGTTGCGCCGGATCGGGGCGACGTTGCTGCACGCGCCGGCGTTCGTCGGGCCGCTGTTCTCGGCGTGCCCGCAAGTCATCACCGTCCACGACCTGAGCTTTCTGCGCTACCCGCACTTCTTCCGGCGCGGCAACCGCTTTTACCTGAGCGCGCTCACCAAACCGGCGTGTCGCCGGGCGGCGGCGCTGATCGCCGGATCGGAATTCATCGCGCAAGAGATCACCACGTTGCTGGGCGTCCCCCGCGAGCGCATCCACGTGATCTACCACGGCATTGATCCGTTTTTCCACCCCCTGCCTGCCGCAGAAGTGGCGGCGTTCAAGCAAAAAAACGGACTGCCGGAGCGGTTCATCCTCTACGTGGGCACCCTGGAGCCGCGCAAGAATCTGCGGCGGCTGGTGAGCGCCTTCGCGCGGTTGCCGATGCGCGACGTCCACCTCGTCATCGCCGGAGGGAAGGGGTGGTTCTACGAAGAAGTCTTCGCGGAGGCAGAACGTCTGAATTTGCAGGACAGAGTACACTTTCCGGGATACGTCGCGGCGGAGACGCTCAATCTTTGGTATAATGCGGCTGAGGCATCGGCGTACCTGTCGCTGTACGAGGGATTTGGATTTCCGGTGCTGGAGGCGCTGGCGTGCGGCGTCCCCACCCTGGCCTCGGCGACCGCTTCGCTGAGGGAGGCCGCCGGCGACGGCGCGCTGCTGGCGCCGCCGGAGGACGAAGACGCCATCGCCGACGGGCTGCAGCGGCTGCTCGGCGACGCCGACCTGCGCGCCGACCTGCGCCAACGCGGCCTGCGCCACGCAGAAAAATTCACGTGGGACAAGACCGCCCAACAAACAGCAACCGTTTATCGCAAAGTCATCGAAGAAAGAGCTAAAGTATGAAAGATAGCCGGCAAGATGCTGCGCCGTTTTGGGTGCTGATCATGGATTTGGTAATGATCAACCTGTCCATGGGGCTGGCTTACGTGCTGCGATATCGCTTGAAGTGGTTTGTGGACGTGGCCTTCGACGCGCCGTTCAGCGCCTACCTGCCTTTCTGCCTGCTGTTCTCCGTAACCATCCCGGCGATTCTGTGGTTGGACAAATCCTATCACGAATGGCGGGGACGCTCCTGGCCGGATCACATCTACCGGATCATCAACGCCGTCACCACCACGTTGGTGCTGACGCTGGCGCTGGCCTTTGCGCTGCGCCCCCTGGTCTACTCGCGACTGCTGCTGCTGGAAGCCGGCATTTTCACCATCGCCCTGATGGCGATAGATCGCGTGCTCGCGCTGCTGATCCTGAGGCAGCTACGGCGGCGCGGCGTCGGCGTGAAGCGCGTCATCATCGTCGGCGCCGGCGAGGTAGGGCGACGGGTGATGCGCACCATCGTCGCCCGGCCGGACCTGGGATACAACGTCATCGGCTACGTGGACGACAACCCCGACAAAGGCAGCGGCGAGATCGGCCGGTTCAAGGGACTGGGGGCGCTGGACAAATTGCCGGGCGTCATCGAAGCCGAGAACGTAGACGAGGTCATCATCACCCTGCCGTGGAACTATCACCGGCGCATCCTGAACGTCCTGCGCGAATGCGAACGCCGCCAGGTTTCGGCGCGGCTGGTGCCGGATCTGTTCCAGATGAGCCTGAGCCGCGTCGAGGTCAGCGACCTGGGCGGGGTGCCGCTCATTGACATCCACGAAATCGCTTTCAACCGCGAAGAAGTTTTCATCAAACGAATTTTGGACTTGATCGGCGTTGCGGTGGGGTTCACCCTGGGCCTGCCCTTTCTTGGCCTGATTGCGCTGGCCATCAAACTGGATTCACCGGGGCCGGTGCTGTTCAAACAAGTGCGGGTGGGACAGGACGGCAAATTGTTCCACATCTACAAATTCCGCTCCATGCGCGTAGGCGCCGAAGAAGAATTAGAAACCCTGCGCGATCAAAATGAAGCGGACGGGCCGCTCTTCAAAATCCGGGAGGACCCGCGCCGCACGCGCGTAGGCGTGTTCTTACGCAAGACCAGCCTGGACGAACTGCCGCAACTCCTGAACGTCTTGCGCGGAGAAATGAGCCTGGTCGGGCCACGCCCCCCCATCCCCGAAGAAGTGGCGCAATACAAGCCCTGGCACAAGAAACGGCTGGCCCTGCGCCCCGGGCTCACCGGGCTGTGGCAAATCAGCGGGCGCAGCGAGCTGACCTTCGACGAGATGGTGCTGCTCGACCTGTACTACATCGAGCACTGGTCGCTGTGGCTGGACCTGAGCATTTTGGTCAGAACGCCCTCCAGCATGCTGTGGGGAGACGGAGCGTACTAATGCGAATCATGAATCATGAATCATGAACACAGTCTTGATTCATGATTCATGATTCATGATTCATGATTCATGATTCACTAACTAAACATGTTTTGAAGTGGGAGAATAGTTTATGAGCCATCTGGCCTTGAACGCCGAAGGTAGAGTGTCCCTGCTGGAATTTTTGCGCAAACTGGTGCGCACGTCCAGCCCGTCCGGCGGCGAGGGCGCGGTCGCCGAGCTGGTGATGAATGAAATGCGCCGATTGGGATTCCACAACGTGACGCTGGACGCCGCCGGCAACGTCATCGGGCGGGTCGGGCCGGCGGAGGGACCGGCGTTGATGCTAAACAGTCACATGGACACGGTGATGAGCGCCAACCCGGAAACGTGGCGCTGCGAGCCGCTCTCGGCCACAGTGGAAGGCAACCGGTTGTACGGGCTGGGCGCCTGCGACATGAAAGGCGGGCTGGCGGCCACCATCTACGGCGCGGCGATGTTGGCGCAGCAGGACATTGCGCTCAAAGGGCCAATCCTGGTGGCGTGTGTGGGACTCGAAGAGCCGGCGGAGGGCACGTGCACGCGGGTGCTGTTCGAGGAAGACGGGCTGCGGCCCAACTGGGTGGTGATCGCGGAACCGTCGAATCTCCAGATCGCGCGGGCGCAACGCGGGCACGTCGAGATGGAACTGAACGTGCGCGGGCGCTCGGCGCATTCTTCGGCCCCACAGCTTGGCGACAATGCCATCTACGCGGCATCGCGGCTGATTTTTGGGATGGAGATTCTGGCCGAGCAGCTGGGCCACGATTCGTTTGTGGGCGACGGCGTATTGGCCGTGACCGACATCCGTTCCCACGCCGTCAGCCGCAACGCGATCCCCGACGGATGTGCGTTCATCATTGATCGCCGCCTGACCATCGGGGAGACGGAATCGTCCGCGTTGTTGGAAGTGCAGCGCGTGATCGCGCGCGAGGGCGTAAATGCGGGCATCAGGGTGATCGAAGAATCGGTGACGACGCACACCGGCAAGACCTACAGAGCGCGGCGCGCCTCGCTGCCGTGGGTATTCCCGGAACAGCACCCGCTGGTACAGGCAGCGATGCAGGCCGGACGCGACGTGGGGCTGCGCCCGGGAACGATGTGCTGGTCGTTTGCCACGGAGGGCGCCTATTCGGCGGCAGTGGCGCAGGTTCCCACCATCGGCTTCGGCCCCGGCGACCCGGCCCTGGCGCACACCGTCAACGAGTTCGTGGACATCGAGCAGGTCTACGTAGCAGCAGAAACCTACGCGGCGCTGGGCATGCGCCTGCTGAAAAAGTGAACGATGAGCGATTTTACGATCAGCCACGACATTCAACAAGCATTGGACGAAGGGCGCCCCATCGTGGCGCTGGAATCGGCGTTGATCACGCATGGCTTTGCCTACCCGGCCAGCGTGGACATCAGCCGGCGGATGGCCGAAGCGATCCGCGAACGCGGCGCAGTCCCGGCGGTGATCGCCGTCTGGAACGGGCGGCCCACCATCGGGTTGAGCGACGCGCAGATTGAGGCGCTGGCCGCCGACAAGACTGCCGGCAAGGTGAGCGTGCGCGACCTGCCGCTGACCGGCGTGCGCGGAGGAAACGGCGGCACGACCGTCGCCGCGACGGCGCTACTGGCGCAGCGGGCGGGGATTCGCGTCTTTGCGACGGGCGGCATCGGCGGCGTTCACCGCGGCCACCCCGAAGACATATCCGCCGACCTGCCGATCCTGGCGAGCACGCCGATCATCGTCGCCTGCGCCGGGGCCAAGTCCATCCTCGATCTGCCGCGCACGCTGGAATACCTGGAGACGCACGGCGTTCCGGTGCTGGGATGGCAGAGCGACGAGTTCCCGGCTTTTTACAGCCGCAGCGCCAATTTAAGCGTGGATTTGCGCGTCGAAAATGCCGCGCAAGTCATGCAGGTCTTTGTGGCGCAGCGCGCCTTGCACCTGCCGCAGGGCGTGCTCGTCACCGCGCCCATTCCCACCGCCGACGAAATTCCCACGGACGACGTCGAACCGCTGATCCAACGCGCCGTCGCCGAGGCCGACGCTCAGGGTGTGGGCGGGAAAGCGCTCACGCCATTCATCCTGGCGCGCATGGTCGAACTGAGCGAGGCCCGCACCCGGCGCGCCAACGAAAGCCTGCTGGTCAACAACGCGGGAGTGGCAGCGGAAATTGCAAAAGAATTTCCTATCAACTGGCGTTCGCCAACGTCGGAACGTTAAAACGTTCGAGCGTTCGAACGACTTGTTTTAAGATGAAAATCACGGTTTACATGTCAAAGATATAAAGGTTTTTTTCGCGGGCGGG
>DAOUFX010000208.1:0-14979 GCA_034429675.1 Anaerolineae bacterium
CCAAACCCCCACTTCTCCCCCTCTTTATTGAGATGATACGAAGGTTAAACCGCAAGTTTGATCGAGCGTGTTATGACTGCCTACAGAAACTGCGCGGGAATCGCAGAAAAACAGGAGTCCACCCAAGTGGAAGCTCAGAAACAAGTTCAGAAACACCATCCATACATTGCTATTGAAGGCGTCATTGGGGCGGGAAAAACTACGCTGGCGCGCTCGTTGCAAACCCGTTTTGGCGGGAATGTGCTGTTGGAGGCCTTTGACGCCAACCCGTTCCTCTCGGATTTCTACGGAGATCGTGAGCGATACGCCTTCCAGACCCAGATTTTCTTCCTTCTCAGCCGTTATCGCCAGCAACAGGGGGCGCCGGAGCTGAGCCAACAAGGCGCACTGATCGCGGATTATTTCTTCGAGAAAGATAAGCTCTTCGCGCATCTGAATATCACCGGCCCGGATGAGTTGGAAATGTACGACCGGCTGTACGCTGCGTTGTCCGAGAAAACACCGCGCCCCGACCTGGTCGTTTATCTGCGAGCCGAGGTAGACACGTTGATGGCGCGTATCGCCATGCGCGACCGCCCGTACGAGCGCGCGATGGACCGCGAGTACATCACCGCATTGCGCCGGGGCTACGAAATGCTCTTCGCCGCCTATACGGCTACGCCTTTGTTGGTCATCGAGACGGATGACATGGATTTCGTCCGTCGTTCCCAAGACCTGGACGATGTCGAGCATCGCATCCGCGCTGCTTTGTCCGGCGTGCACCAGCCCTCTTTCCCCGAAATTCCGCTGGTTTCCCCGCAGTGGGCCTGGGATTTGCCGGCGGCGGGCGGGCCGGCGGAATCCTGTGAGTCCGCGCGCTGTTTTCAGGTCAACTGGGATGTCTTGGGCGATTTTTTGGCGCTGACCGAAGGTGTGGGCGAAATCGGGGGCGCGTTGGCGCAACGGCCGCCGGTCGGCCCGGAGGGCGTTTCACCGTCTGTTCAGCGCGCATTGCAAAACACAGCGCTTGCTCTCACTGCTCTGTCGCAACGCCTGGGCGCGCGTCCTGAAGCCAAAGGACATTGATGGATGGAAACAGTAAGTCTGGTTGACGAAGTTCTGGAGTCCATAGAGAAATTGCTCAATCTTCCTGTCGCCGGGCTGGGATGGGCCAGGGAGAACGGCTCCATCACTATTTTGGGTTTGCGCGGCGAGTACTTTGCTGCGCCTGACGTGCAGCGACTCGTGACAAAAAACCTCTCCGCCGTGCTCCGGGATCCTCAGGCGGCTGACACGTTCCCGGCTACGGCAATTGGACTTAATGGACAGCATACCCTCACTCTGGCGCCTTGCCCGGCGCCGCCGTTCAACCAGAAGGGACAGAGCATCGGCCTGCTGCTGGCTTTTCCGGCTCACGTTGCCCTGACCCAGGCGCAGCGCGAGGGCATTGGCGCGCTGGTCCGGTTGACCGGCACGGCGCTTTACGGCCAGCAGACCCTTGATGAGGCGCATCGCCGGCAAATTCAGATGGAAGCGGTGGCGACCGTGGGCCGTGACGCCACGGTTCTGCTCGACCCGGGCGATCTGTTGGAACGGGTGGCGCTGCTGGTCAGCCACCAGTTCAGTTTTTACCATACCGGCATCTTTTTGGTGGACGACACCGGCGAGTACGCCGTGCTCCGCGCCACCAGCAGCGAATATGGCCGCGAACTCATTCGCCAACAGCATCGCCTGAAAATCGGCGAGCAGGGGATGGTGGGCTACGTGACCGGGACCGGCAAAGCGCGCATTGCTTCCAATGTCGGCGCGGATACCATCCACTATGTCAACCCGTTGTTGCCCAATACCCTCTCCGAGCTTACGTTGCCCTTGTTTTATGGCGAACAGGTCATCGGGGCGCTGGATGTACAATCTACCAGCGAAAACGCTTTTACCGAGGATGACTGCACCACCCTGCAAATCATGGCCGATCAGCTGGCCAATGCCATTATCAATGCCCGGCTTCACGAAGAGGTCTGGAAACGTCTTGACGAGACGCATTTGCTGCGCGAGATTATGGTGGAAGCCTCGGCTTTGGATCAGCGAGAGGTGTTGCGCAAAGTCTTGAAACTACTCCAGACGGAGTTGCCTTTTACTTATCAGGCGTTCTTTGAGCGCCGGGGAACGACGTTTTATGCCACACCCGGCTCTGTCTGGCCGCAGTCCAGCTACCCGCTCGATCAAACGCCGCTTCAGGAGGTCTGGGCTGGCCAACCGATCTGGTATACTTCTGCGCCGGCTGAAGTGCAGTGGATTGGGGACGATGTGAAGGGCATGAGCGCCATTCCCGTCCGTGACCTGGGGCGCACGTTGGTCATTTTCGCCGTGGCTACGACCGAACCGGGCCGGTTACGTCCCCGCGACCAGAATTTCCTGGAGACGTTGGGAGCGCAGATGGCCGTGCTTCTGCAGAATGCGCATCACCATGAAATGACTCTGCGCAGTCGTGAGTTGCTGCAAGATTTGATTACAACCGGTGAGGCGATGATTGCGGCGCAAGAAGTGACCCCCATCTTGAATCTCCTCTGCGATACCATCCTGAGCAAAATCACCGGAACATTAGAAATCGCGCTGCATACGGGCGAAGATACCCTGACCTGGGTTTGTCAGACCGCGACTCCTAACCTGGATCATCCCTTCTTTTTGGCTCCGCATCTCGATATTCAGAGCTTTGCCGGCGGGCGATGCTCTCTGGAGAAGTACGATCTGGCCAGGCCGGAAGCATGGGCGGAACTACGTTCCCGTCATCCCCGATCGGTCGAGGCTATTCCCTCCGATGCCGCCGACTACATTCTGCTCCAACCTCTTCAGACGGCCGAACGCCATCTCGGGTGTGTGGTGATTGTTCTGATGCAATCTGACCGGGACTATATTGAAGAGCGCATCTCCTGGATTCAGGCGTTGGCAAACCAGACGGCCCTGACTCTGGACAATGCCCAACTCATCCACCGGCTCCGCGCCCAAACCAAAGAGCTGGGCCGGGCCTACGAGGAGGCCCAACATCTCAACGAAGTGCGCGAACAGATGATTCAGAACGTCAGCCACGAACTGCGCACGCCGTTGGGCATCATCCTGGGGTATGTGGACATGTTGGGCGAAGAGACGATGGGAGCGCTGAATCCGCAACAACTGGAAATTGTGCGGACGGTCAACTCGCGGGCGCAAAGCCTGAACCGGCTAATTCAGAATTTAACGTCGCTTCAGGGACGTATTCAGCTGAAGAATATCGCTCCTATTGCTTTGCCGGACTTACTCCAGCAGGTTATTTCCGAGTTTTCCGAATTCTCGGAACAGCAGAACATTCAGTTCTACATTGAATCCGATCCTCGTTTGCCTCCCATCCCCGGCGACGCCGAGCGGCTGCACCTGGCTTTTACCCATTTGATCGAAAATGCGATCAAATTCAGCCCTGAAGGCGGCAACATCCTGGTCAAACTTTGGTGTGAAGATGAGTGGGTCGTGATCACCCTCACCGATCAGGGCATTGGCATCGCCGCGGAACATATCCCGCGCATTTTTGAGCGATTTTACCAGGTTGACGGTTCCACTACGCGCCATTTTGGCGGCATGGGCATCGGGTTGGCCTTGGTGTGGGATATCATTGAGGCGCACAACGGACATATCCAGGTTCATAGCACTGCCGGAAATGGCAGCACTTTTCTGGTGGCCTTGCCTACGACTTTGCCCGAAGACACTGAAAGGCTTTTTTACCCATGACCAAACATTTCATTGGCATTGCCGGCAACATTGGTGTCGGAAAGTCTACCCTCGCTTCATTGCTCAGCCAACGCCTGGGGTGGGAGCCCTTCCTGGAGAGCGTCAACGACAATCCCTATCTCGCCGATTTCTACGAGAGCATGGAAAAGTGGAGCTTTCATTCGCAAGTTTTCTTCCTGGCGCGGCGGCTGCGGCATCATCGCCAGTTGCTCGAACGGCCTGACTCCGTCATTCAGGATCGTACGGTTTACGAGGACGCCGAAATCTTCGCCCGGAATTTGTACACACAGGAGTTGATGACCGAACGGGATTACACCACTTACACCGAGCTCTATCATGCCGTCACGGCTATCTTGCCGCCGCCCAACCTGGTGCTCTACCTCCAGGCATCGGTGCCGACGTTGCTGGAACGCATCCGGCGCAGGGGGCGCACCTATGAGTTGCAAATGTCCGAAGGCTACCTGACCCAGCTCAATCAACTGTATTGTGACTGGTTCGACACCTTTTCCCTGTGTCCGGTGTTGACCATTCCCGCCGACCGCTTGGATTTTGTGGCCCATCGGGAGCACTTGAATTTGATCATCGAAAAGGTGATGGAGCGCTTACACGGCAAAGAGGTGGTGACTTTTGAGTAATCTTGACAAGCCCCAACGGCTGCGCTTCCTTTACCAGGCTGCCTGCGCCATCAGCGAGAAGTTAAACCTCGATGAGGTTTTGCAGCAGTTGATGACTCTTGCGCACCAGCACTTTGACCCCGACGCCGTCTCGGTGGCGCTGGTTGAGAAGGATGGGCGCCTGATTTTCCGCGCCGCTTCTGGGAAGAGCGCCAAAGAGATCATCGGGCTGCGAATGGCGCCGGGGGCCGGCATCGTGGGGTGGGTCGCCCAACACGGCGAGTCGCTCTGGGTCCCTGACGCTTATGCCGATGCCCGTTTCTATCGCGAGGCAGACCAACAGACCGGCTTTCTCACGCAGGCTATTCTCGCCGCGCCGGTTAAGTTGGGAAATCAGACGCTGGCCGTGGTGGAGATGCTCAATCCCCAGGCTACCGACAACCTGGAAGAGAACCTGGAAATGCTCACGACGTTGGCCGCCCTGGCGGCGCGCCCTATTCAAAATGCTCAGTTATTTGAACAGGTGCAACATGCCGAGGCGCGTTATGAAAGCCTCTTCGAGCAGAATTTCGATCCCATCGTCATTATTGACCACGCAGGAAATCTGTTGGAATGTAATCAGGCGGCCAAACTCTTGCTGTCGTTGCCTTTCGACGCCGCTTCCGCCTTCGATTTGACGAGGCTGAATCTCTCGCACGAAGATTTTGAGGCTTTGAAGCAACGACTGATTTCCGGCGAAGTGATCATCCGGGAGCTCGAATCGCCAGGGCTCACTGGCAATTCGCGCATTCTGGAGGTGTACCTCTCCTATCTGGCCGATTATCCCGCCGATGGCGCCTACCAGTGGATCGCTCACGATATCACCGACCGGGTTGCACTTGAGGAGATGCGTCAGAATCTCTCCCACATGATCGTCCACGATTTGCGCGCGCCGCTTGGCAGTATCTTGAACAGTCTGGAGCTGTTGTTGACAATTTGGGAAGAGCGCGATTTCACTATGCCAACCGAACAGGTCATCAAGATCGGTCTGCGCAGTGCGCATCGTATGGAGCGTCTCATCAGCACGATTCTCGACACGGCGCGCCTTCAATCGAATGAAAGGACGCTCGCTCTGTCGCTCATTGTGGTTCCCGATCTGATTGAGGAAACCCTGGAGGTCGTCCAGCCGGCAGTTGAACGACGCCAGCAACATATTTTTACTCATCTTGCTCCCGATCTCCCGGCCATCGAAGCCGACCCTGACCTGTTGCGCCGGGTGCTGATCAATATTTTGACCAATGCGATCAAATACATCCAGGATGGCGGCGTCATTGATATGACTGTGACGGCAAACCCCGACGCGATGCGTTTTGTCGTCAGCGACAACGGCCCCGGCATCCCCACCGAAGATCAACCGCACATTTTTGATACGTTTTTTCGCGGCAGAGCCGCGCAGACCGATGGCGCCGGTTTGGGATTGGCCTTCTGCAAGCTGGCGGTTGAAGCCCACGGCGGAAAAATCTGGCTGGAAAGTGAAGTCGGCAAAGGTACGGCCTTTTCTTTCACCATCCCACGCCAGATTGCGGATAGGGAATCGCTGGGGCAGCGTGAAACGTGAAACGTGAAACGTGATCCCTAATCCCTAATCCCTGATTACCAATTACCAATTACCAGTCTTGGAGAAATTTCATGACGCAACGACTTTATTACACTACGACTACCTTGCGCGAATTTACGGCGGTTGTCACCGAACGCCAGGAAACCGATCGCGGCCCGGCGGTGCAGCTCGACCGGACGGCGTTCTATCCTACGTCCGGCGGCCAGCCTCACGATACCGGAACGTTGAACGGCGTCGCTGTGTTGGATGTGTGGGACGACGAGAGCGGCGCGATCTGGCATTTGCTGGCAGAGCCGCTTCAGGCTGCCGAAGTCACCGGCGTCATCAACTGGGAGCGCCGTTTTGATCACATGCAACAGCACACCGGCCAGCACATTCTTTCCGCGGCTTTTGTGGAAGAGCTGCAGGCGGCGACCGTCAGTTTTCATTTGGGGACGGACGCCAGCACGATTGATCTGGACTGCGCCCAGTTATCCTGGGAGGCGGCGGCGCGTGTGGAATCCGCCGCCAATCGCGCCATCCTTGAAGACCGGCAGGTGACCATTCACAACGTGACGCAGGAACAACTCGGCGCTATTCCGCTGCGCAAGGCGCCCAAGGTGACGGGCGAGATCCGGGTGATCTGGATTGATGGTTTCGATGCGTCGGCATGCGGCGGCACCCACGTGGCTCGCACCGGCGAAGTGGGGCTCATCAAGATCACCGGTATCGAACGCTACAAGGGTGGGGTGCGCGTGAATTTCCTGTGCGGCGAGCGCGCTCTGCGCGATTATCGGCGCGCGCTCGACCTTTTGCGCGAGACCGGACGCGTTCTCTCTGTCGGGGCGGATGCTATTCCCGCCGCCGTCCTGCGCTTGCTTGACGAGGTCAAGGATGTCCGCAAGGCGCTCAATCAGGCTCAGGGCGAACGTTTGCGGCTTGAGGCGGCGCATCTGTGGGAAACCACACCCGAAACTGGCGGCGTCCGTTGCATCGTCGCGCACTGGACCGACCACGATTTTGCCGGCGCCCGCGCTATCGCTGCGCAGTTACGCGAACAGCCTCGGACGCTTCTTTTGCTTTCCGTCGCCGAAGAAAAGGGCTTGCGCCTGGTGTGCGCCCGCAGCGACGATCTGCCTGCCGTCAATGCCGCAAATTTGCTCCGCGCCGCGCTCGGTTCGCTCGGCGGACAGGGCGGCGGTACGCCTACGTTGGCCCAGGGCGGCGCTCCGTCGCAGACTGCTGAGGCGGTTCTGGCAATATTGCATCAGACTGTCGCGACGCTCTCTTAATTCATTACAGCCTACGGAGAAGTTCATCATGGAAGAAATCGTACCCGGTGTTTTTGTCGAGACCAGTTATTCACCCTACAACCTGGCTCTGATCCGCGTCAACGGCGGAGTGCTTGCCGTTGACTTACCCCCCCATCCCGATCACGCTCGCCAATGGCTCGACGCGGCTCAGAGCGCTGTGGGTAAAATCAAATATGTTGTTTTGAGCGATGCCTCTCCCGAACGGCAGGTTGCCGCCGGGCTGAGCGACTATCCACTGATTGCTGCAGCGGCCACACAAGGGCTGATCATGGGGCACGACGAGCGCGGTTGGCGCGAATTGTTGGATGCGGTTGCCGCTCAGTACCTTGAGGAATCGCGGAAGCTGCCGTTGCTCAAGCAGCGACGGATGGCCTTGAGTTTTCATCAGTGTTTCACCATGTACACTGTCGGCGGCCCCCTGCATTTTGAAGCGGCCCCCGGCGGCCCTCCCGGCGCCTTGTGGATTACCTTGCCGCAGCATCACCTGCTCTTTGCCGGCGATACCGTTGTCATTGACGAACCGCCGCCGCTCGAAAACGGCGCGGATTCGCAATCCTGGTTCGAAGCTCTGAGTGTATTGCTCGGTCGCACTGAAATTCACCAGATCGTTGCCGGTCGCGGTTCGACGCCGGTGCTGCGCGGCGCCGTCGAACAGCAACGGGAATTCGTGCGCACGATGCGCCGCACCGCGTATGACTTGTTTAAGCATCGCTCCAGCGGCCTGAACTATACGCAGGTGGTGCAGGATTTGACCCAGACGTTTTTCAGCAGATCCGGGAACAAAGCCGCCAAACGTATTCGCAGAGGGCTGGAGCATTTGGTGGCCGAGTTGCAGGCTGCGCAGCAACTTAAAGCAAGTGTCGAGAAAGCTGAGTCGAGCGCTACGCCGGACGATATACCTTGAGAATCTGCTCCGCGAAGTCGGCGAGGCCCAGCCGTAGTTCTTCCGGCGCCAATACCTCAATCGCGCCGCCAAGCGGCAACAACCGGCTGCGGGCGGTTTCGAAGTAGTCAAAATAGAGATCGAACGTGAACCGTCCCGCAGCGTCGGGGGGGCCGGCGTGGGCCAGCGCATCGCGGGCGCGACTCCCCAGGTAGAGCGGCAGCCAGGCGCGCATTTCGGACGCAATGCGCACCCGCACGTGGAATTGGTCGTAGGTCTCGATGCGCTGGGCGCACCATTCCTTCCAGAATGCTTCCAGAACGAAATCGGGTTGGCGCGTAAACGTTTCGCCGGTTAACTGCACATCCATAAATTCGGCGATCCGTTGGGCGCGAACACGCCCGGCATACGCAAATACCAGATACCACTCCCCGGCTTTTGCCACCAGCCCGTAGGGATCCACGCATTGTTCGACTTCCGCAGAGAAAACCGGGCGGTATTTCAACACCACCCGGCGATCCTGCCACACGGCTTGATGGACCGTGCGCAGATGCGGCGTCGGCCCGCCGTCGTTTTCCCATCCCACCGCGTCCAGATAAAAGCGGTTGCGGACGTGTTCCTCGTCGTCGCGGTGCGCCGCCGGCAGCGCTGCTGTGAGTTTGAGCAACGCCGCTTTGAGCTCCTGGCTCACGCCCAGTTCGGCCAGCGGCGCCGGGATGTTGAGCATGAACAGCGCCCGCACCTCGTTTCCCGACAGCCCGGTAAGGCTGGTGCGATAGCGATCCACCAACCCATACCCCCCGTCGCGCCCCGGCTCGGCGTAGAGCGGGACGCCGGCCATCTCCAGCGCCTCGATGTCGCGGTAAATCGTCCGCTCGGTGACTTCCAGCTCCTCCGCCAGCGCGCGCGCCGACATCTTCCCGCGCGTTTGTAGCAACATCAACAATGAAAGCAAACGATCCGCGCGCATCAGGACCTCCATCATCAGGATTGCGGTATGGTTCGCGCCGTATGTGAAAACTGCTTGACAGATGGACGACTCGTACAAAGGTTTGTGAAACGTGAAACGTGAAGCGTGAAACGTGATTTTCCTATCACGTTTCACGTTTCACGACGAAAGTGTTAAGCAGTTCTTTCGCGCTGAAAACCTGAGAGAACCATACCCGGATTTTCTTTCCGTAAAAATTATACCGCAAAACCCTGACAATAGATGTCACCATTTAATCGTATACTTCAATCAAGTCACAAGCACAGTCGCAAGCGACGATTCGAGACTAACGACTCCCTGACCGCCGACTTTCGACTTGTGACCTTAGACTATTCTCAAAAGGAGCTATCAATGGAAACGAAAGACATTCGCATCGTGCAACTGGAACCGCTGCGCGTCGCGCGCTTTCACGGATTCGGCGCAGGGCCGGAGATGGAAGCATGGCAAAAGCTGGTGGACTGGGCGGGGCCGCGCGGCCTGATGGACTACACCGATGCTCACCGCATTTTCGGCTTCAACAACCCGAACCCTTCTCCGGGCAGCCCGAACTACGGTTACGAATACTGGATCACGGTGACGCCGGAGGAAACGGCGGGGGAAAAGGTGGACATTGTGAACTTCCCCGGCGGCCTGTACGCTGTGGCAAAATGCCTCGTCCGTGACCCGGGGAACGACATTCCTGAGACCTGGCAACAGCTTGTCGCCTGGCGCGAGAGCAGCCCGTACAAGGCGGCAAATCATCAGTGGATGGAACAACACCTTCGCGTCGGTACGCCGGGGAGCGACTTCGACCTCGACATTTACCTGCCCGTCGCGAAATAATCTCGCCTCAATGAGCAGCGGCCGGTTCCACCAGAACCGGCCGCTGTGCATTTCATTGCAAGCGCAGGCGCAGGTGCTCCAGCGCTCCGCGCGCGATCATCTCGTTGTTCCAGGCGCGGTCGCCGGTCATCAGATGCCGCCAGACCCAGCATTCTCCCAAAAACGACATCCCGATGTAGTACAGTCCGACCGGCTTGGTCGCGGTGGCCCCGGACGGGCCGGCGATCCCGGTGACGCTCAGCCCCACTTCGACGTTGACGACCTGGCACACACCCGAAGCCATCTCCCAGGCCACCTGCGGGCTGACGGCGCCCCAGCGTATCAGGGTTTCTTCGCGCACTCCCAACACCTGGCTTTTCACGTCGTTGGCGTAAGCGATCACGCCGCCCCAAAAATAGCGGGAACTGCCCGGCACCATCGTGATCCAATGCCCAAGCAGCCCGCCCGTCGCCGACTCGGCCACGGCCAGCCGCAACCCTTTCGCGCTCAACAAATTCCCAACTTCTTCCGCCAATACCATTTTTCTCCTTATAGAGCCAGCAATTCTCCTCGCACCATTCCCAATAACGTTTCGGCGTGCAGCGCCATTGAGCTGTAGCAGGCGCCGCCCAAGTGATCGGCCAGCGCTTGCGTCAACCCTTTGTCGAACTCGGCGTTTTCCATGTTAATGACAATGGCGCGAATGTCGCTCTCATGGATTTGCTCGGCCACGTAATAGGCTTCCTCCTGGGGCGGCCTATCGCCCATCGAAACGTTCCCCGCGCCATCGGTGAGAATCACCAAGAGCGGGCGCAGTTCTGGGTACCGCCGCACTTCCCTTTCCACCGTCTGCTGGGCCAGCCACAGCCCTGCCGCCAGGGGGGTTTTTCCGCCCACCGGCAAATTGACCAGCATCTTTCTGGCCAGATCCACGCTGTTGGTGGGGGGCAATACCAGCGTGGCGCGATCTTTTTGGAACACAATCATTCCCACCCGGTCGCGCCGCTGGTAGGCGTCGGTCAGTAGCGACAGAATGGCGCCTTTGGTGGCCTCCATCCGCTCCGAGACTGCCATAGACCACGAAGCGTCCACCACAAACACGATGAGATTGGCGGCCCGGCGCTCGCGAATCTTCTTGTAATAGTCGTCGGGGCGCACGTGAAACGCCGGTAATTGGGCGGGATGTGTTTCTGCTGCGTTCCGCGCCTCCGCATTCCGCCCACGCTCCGACTGAAACGGCGCCGCCGCGCGCAGCGTTGCGTCGAAGGCCAGGTCCGATGTATCGCGCGGCGCCGGCAATGCGCCGACGTAGCGACCGCGTTTGCGCGCCGTGCGCGTCCGGCTGCGCCGCCCTCCCAGGGTGCGCGTCCGCCGGTCGCGCGGCGTCTCCAAACGGCGGGTCTGGAAGACTGCGCCGGGCGTGATCAACTTTCCGCCTTCCCACCACTTCCCCTCGGTGGGCCATTTGGGCGTGTCCTGCGCATATTCCTGGCGTTGAGGCGCGGCGCCGGAGTCTGCCTCCGTCTCCCGCGTCTCAACGCTTATACTTTTTTTTCACGATCCTCCGCGATCAGGTCGCCCGCGAACGTCGTCCCGTCGCGTTCCGGCGCGCTTTCGTCGGCGCGCTCACGTGCTGCCGTAACCATCTTATCCAACGAATCCAGCGATGTCTGCACTTCATCGAAAGGTTTGCGCTTGAGCCGGTGCGGCAGCGCCAGTTCGGCGGCCAGCAACATATCACGGTCGGTCACGTGGCGGCGACCCTCCCAGGCGGCATGGGCGACGGCCGTTTTGAGAATTACCAGGTCGCTGCGATGTCCATCCACGCCCATGCCGGCCATCATCTCGGCGATCGTCGCCATGTCGGCGCGTGAGTAGCGCACGTCCGGCAACAGTTGCCGCGCCGCCTCGATTCGCGCCGCCAATGCCGTCTCGTGCGGTTGCCATTCTTCGCAGAATTCTTCCGGGTTCTGCTCAAACGCCAGATTGCGTTCCATAATCGCCATACGGGCGCGCGCATCCCGGATTCCCTGTACGTCCACACACAGCGCAAACCGATCCAGCAATTGCGGGCGCAGGTCGCCTTCCTCAGGATTCATCGTCCCGATGAGGATAAATCGCGCCGGGTGCTGAAACGAAATCCCCTCACGTTCTACCGTATTCACACCCATCGCGGCGGCGTCTAGCAGAACATCCACGATGTGATCGTCGAGCAAGTTCACTTCGTCCACATAGAGAATACCGCGATTGGCCGCCGCCAACACCCCCGGTTCGAAGCGCCGCTCGCCTTTCTGAATGGCCTGCTCGATATCCAACGTGCCGACCACCCGATCCTCGGTCGCTCCCACGGGAAGTTCAACGAAGGGCACTTTTCTGACTCTGGTGAGCAGCGCCTCGCCGCGCGCTTTCCGGTCGCGGCAATGCGTGCACCATGCCGCGGGTTGTTGGGGGTCGCAGCCGAAGGCATCATCGGCCACCACTTCAATTTCGGGGAGCAGCGCCGCCAGCGCGCGCGCCACCGTGGATTTGGCCGTTCCACGTTCGCCGCGAATCAACACCCCGCCGATGCGGACGTTGATGGCGTTCAAGATGAGCGCGCGTTTCATGCGTTCCTGTCCTACAATGGCCGTAAATGGAAACACTAATCGTTGTTGTTCAGTCACAGAACCTCCCTAAAGTATCCTCTCGAAAATCTGGGGGTTTGACCTATTCCCGGTTCAATTATACCAATCCGCCGCAAAATCGCGTATGGGTTGCGACTCCATTTTTGGTTGACTTTTCTTCCCTTATGCGGTATGCTCTAAACGGTAGCGTTGATCTACACGCCGGCTAACTACCGAGAGCTAACGGCTGACAGCCATTTCAGGAGGACAGAAGATGAGCAGCGACATGCCCGATTGGCTAAGAGACCTTTCAAAAGGCATTACAAATGCCGACGAAGACATGTCTATGGAGCCGGAACTGGAAGCGGAACCGGAGCCGGAACTGCCAGCCGCGCCGGACCCGATGGCAGATTTGCGCAGCCAGATGGGCGGCGACGAATTTGAAAGTGTGGAAGCTATGCCTGAGCCGGTCAGAGCGGCGCCGCGTCCACGCCGTCGTCGCGGCGGTAGCGGCAACAAGCGCAATGCTTTGGGCCTGTTGCCTTGGCAAGGCTTTTTCCTCTCGGTGCTTTTGTTCTTTGACATTGCTTTTGTTGGTTTGCTCTTTTTGGTCATGCTCCAACGCATTGCTATTCCGGTGCCGTGAATCCTGCCGGTTTGATATTCATTTTCTATTAAAAAGCCCCTGAAATTGCATTCAGGGGCTTTTTTGTCGGCGCTATCTGGTTTCAATGCGCCAAAAGCAACTTCGCCAGGCGCTTCAACCCTGTCACCAAGGGCGCGTTCGGCTGCATGGAGGCCAAGGCCATGCCTTTGTGCAGGGCTTCACTCTGTTGCGGATCGTGGGGAATGTCAACGGCAACTTTCGCCCGTAGCGCTTGTTGTAACAGCTCCAGCGGCGGGTGTTGATCGGCGGCGGCGGCGTTGCGCGCCACGGCCACCTGTGAAATCCAGGGTTGCATGGCGTGGATGGCGCCGCGTGTGGATTGAATCGAGGGCACGTCGTCGCCGCAGAGCAGAACGATGCGATGCGCCATTCCCAGCACCGTCATCGCCGTGGCATTCAGGACGGGGGGCATGTCAACAACGACAAAACGCGATTGAGCCTGAAGCTGGTTCATCATATCCACGATATCCTCATCGCTGAACCACCCGTGTTGATAAGGGACGGCCGGCGCGGACATCACCTTCAGGCCGGAAGCATGCGCCAACAAAAGCGAGGGTATCGGCGTTCCCGGCTGCTCCAGGTATTGCCCCCAATGCTTTTCCGGGCGCAAACCCAAGAAAAGGGCGCAGTGCCCAGAATTGGGCGAAAGGTCAACCAGGACGGTGGGAGCGATCTGTTGCAAGAGAACGGCCAGATTGCAAGCGATGGTCGTCACTCCGACGCCGCCGCGCAGGCTGATGACCGGAAGAAGCATCGCATGCGTCGCTGCCTGCGGCTTGAGCAGCGCAGCTTCGGGCGCTGCCGGCGCGGGCGCCGCCGGTTCGGTTTTTTTCGCTGTGGGTTCGGGTTTTTGCGTCGCCGGCGCTTCATGTCCGCGCAGGAGGAGCGCCTCGATCCGCGCCATGAGCTCTTCCATTTTCACCGGTTTGGCGATGTGCTCGTCGGCTCCGGCAGAAAGCGCCGCTTCACGGTCTATCTTCTGCCCGCGCGCAGTCAGCACGCAGATGGCCAGCTTTGCGGTTTTTGGATTGGCGCGCAGGCGTTTCACCACTTCGTAGCCGCTCATGCCGGGCATCATCACATCCACAATCGCCATGTCAAAATTCTCGGCTTCCGCAATTTCAAGAGCCTCGGCGCCGTTGTGAGCTACACTCACTGCATGCCCGCCGCGCTTTTCCAGGATCATCTGCAGCATCGCCAGCATATCGAGGCTATCATCAACCACCAGAATACGTGACATGACTCACCTCCCGTTAACTGATTTTCTCGCCAAAGAAACTGATCTTGGTGCGACTGACCATCGCAATGCCGCCTTCATAGTTGATGTCAGGGTTGAATGTTGAGCGCGCCACCACATTTAGCAGCGTCAGAAACGGTCCGGCCTCGGCGCTCAAGTGTAGCCGGGGTTCAAACTTGCTGGTGACGATGCGCAACTCTCCCTGAATCTCAAAGAAGGGGACGATCAGAAACACGTTGACGCTCTGCTTGCCCATCCCAAATTTCTGGTCGCGGCGTAAGCCATCGCGAGGGTCGAGCGTCAACACAAAATCGAGGTTGGATTTATCAAAGAGAACTTCTTCGTAGTAGGCGCTGATGCGCGCCGGGTCCATGATGGGGGAGATGTAGGCTTCGCGCAGCTTCACAAAGTCGGTGGTGGTGTCGTAAATCATATCCCCCAACGCTTTGGTGACAATGGAATAGGTTCCTGACACACGATATCCCTGAGCAAAAAACTCCGCTGCGACTTTGGTCTTCTGTTGCTGCATCGGCTCACCTCCGGGAAAAGAGGGAGAGGTGGG
>DAOUFX010000209.1:0-3397 GCA_034429675.1 Anaerolineae bacterium
AGCCGGGGTACCGGCTCGAAAAAACACTTACCATCTATCTAAAAAAAGCCCTGCCGGCTACCCCGGCAGGGCTTCTGAATGCTGAACCATCGCCCGCAACCACAACGTGAACGTGCTGCCCTGTCCCACCGCGCTCTCGACGGTGATGCGTCCACCATGCGCCCGGACAATCTGCTGGGCGATGCACAACCCCAGCCCGGTGCCAACCGTGTGTCCCGATTCCGCCAGCCGCCCGCGAAAGAAGCGTTCAAATAGCCGGGACAACTCCTCGGCGGTAATCCCCGGGCCGGTATCCTCCACCGAGACGGCGATCTGGGGCCCTTCCGCGCCGGTGATAAACTGCACGCTGATCGTCACCTGCCCGCCGGCGGGAGTGAAGGCAATGGCATTTTCTACCAGCTTGTTCAAAGCTTGCCTCAGCCGTGATGCGTCGCCCTTCACAAAAGGCAGCGGCGTAGGAAGCGGAGCGCCGGCCAGAGTCAGACCGGACGCCTGCGCCGGGTCCTGGTAACGCAACAGTGTCTCTTTCACAATATCCGCGAGAGAAACCGGCGCCCAAACCTTGATTCCTTTGCCGCTGTCCAGAATCAAAATCTCCTCGGTGTCCTGAATCAATTGGATGAGCCAATGGACGGCGGCTTCCATCGTTTGTAACCGCTGGCGCTGTTTTTCTGCCAGATCCATCCGCAATAACAGATAGATATTGGCGTTGAGCGATGCCAGCGGCGTGCGAAACTGGTGGGAAATGTTGGCAATAAACTGATCGCGCGCCCGCTCCAGGTCTTTGGCCCGGCTGACATCGCGGTAGATGAGAACAAAGCCGCTAACCTGTCCGGCCTCGTCATGAACCGAGGTGATGGTAAGCGCCACATCGTACTGCCGGCCATCTTTGCGCCGGCCCACCATGTCCCGTTGCCAGACCCGGCCGCGCCCGGCAGCGAGAGAATCGGCAGGCTGGCGCAGTGCGAGGTCCGCCGGCATTTTCACCGTATTCAGAATCCGGCCCAGCGCCTCCTTCGCGGATTCCCGCTCGTCCGGCGACAGAAGGGCCAGCATTTCGGGCGAATCCAACGCCCGGCCCTGCACCAGATCCGTAGGATAACCGGTCAAAGCGGCAAAAGCCGGGTTGACGTACAGAATACGCCACTCAGAATCGGTCAACACAATGGCATCGCCGACGCTGCGCAAAATGGCATCCCGTTGAGAATATTGCGCCTGCAATTCGGCGGTGCGCGCGCGCACCCGCTCCTCCAACTGCCCGGCATACGCCTGCAACTCCTGATACAAGCGTGATTTGGCGACCGCCAGCGCGATCTGGCGGGCCACCTGTTCGCCGCGCTCGATTTCCAACGGGGTAAAGACGTGGGTCTCATTGTAGGCGATCAAGACGGCTCCTAACTTCCGCTCGGCGGCAATCAGCGGCAATCCGAGCAACGAGCGATCTGGGAACAATTGGGCAATCCGGGGACTGAGGTAAGGTGTGTTATAAACGTCTTCTATGGCCAGCGGATGGCCGGCGCGTATCACAGAAGCGGTCATCGTCGTTTCACCGGGAATGGGTTGCAACGTGCGGTAGTCGGTGCACCACGCTCCATAAGCGGCGCCGGCCATTGACGTCTGCGTGCTTTCATCCCACAGAGTGAGATAGCACCCATCGGCCTGAAACACCTCCCCCACCCGGTCGGCTAAAGTTCGCAGCATGGTTTCCAGATCGGATGTCTCCAGCGCCGCTTGAGTGATGTCGTTGAGCGTCGCCAGGAAGTGCTCCCGGTCTTCAAGCTCGCGAACCGTTTCGCGTAAGGCCGCTTCCGCTCGTTTGCGCTTGGTCACGTCAATCATCACGGTCAAGAAATACTCGCGCTCTTGACTTCTGATAACCTCGCCCCAGAAAAGACCTTCCCGGATCGTCCCATCCTTGCAGCGAATCTGAACTTCGACGTTGACGATGTGCCCTTGATCCTGCAATTGTTCCGCAATGACCTCCTGTTGTTCCGGGTGAGCGAAAAGGCCCAAAATATCCGCAGTCTGGCCGATCACTTCTTCGCGGGTATAACCCGTGGCGCTCAAGAAGGCGTTGTTGACATCGAAGAAACGCCGGTCGGGAACGGTGGAAAGCGCCATCAGCGTGGGATTGTTATGAAACAGGCGTTCAAACCGTTGTTGCGCTTCCTGTTCGGACGTCAGATTCTTGGAAAGGCCGAAAATGCAATCTTGCCCGTTCCAACGCCCCATCCAGATGCGGGTTTCCACAGGCACGAGCGTTCCATCCCGGCGCGATAAGGGCAGCGGGCACGACTCCCGTTCGCCGCGAAACATAGCCGCCAGGATATCGGACGCTTCGTCGCGTATGTCCGGCGGATGCAGATCCAGAATTTGCATACCCAACAGAGATGTGGCGTCATACCCCAAAACCCGCGGAACGGCGGAGTTGGTGAACAGGATGCGCCCGTCCAGGGCGCCAACCACAATGAGATCGGTGATCGTCTCGAAGAAAGCGTGGAAGTTCTGCTCACTTTCGCGCAGTGCTTTGTCGGCATTGACCCGGTCGGTGATGTCCAAATGCGTGCCGGCCATCCACAAGGGCTTGCCGTCCGCCGTCCACGTCACGACCTTGCCGCGATCCAGCACCCAGACCCAATGCCCGTCCTTGTGCTGCATCCGGCAGTCGCACTCGTAGTAGTCGGTTTCACCGCTAAAACAGCGTTCCAACGCCGCATTTGACCGCGCCAGATCGTCGGGGTGCGAGAAGCGTTCCCACGTTTGAATGCTGACGGGCGCAATCTCCTCCAGCGAATACCCGATGATTTCAGCCCAGCGATCGTTGAAGCGGGTTTCACCGGTCTGCACGTTCCACTCCCAGGCGCCGGCGCCGGTTCCCCAGAGGATGTTGACCAGACGTTTGCGCTCTTCGTACAGCGCTTCTTCGGCGCCGGCGCGGGTCAGGGTCAACGCGCGCACGCCCTCCACCAGAGCCAGCGTGACGGCCCCGTTCACAGCAATCGCCACCAGCGCGGTGACGAAACTGTCGGAAACCTGCGACGCAACCCAGACAGACGCCGCCACAAACGCAATCAGCATGAGCCAGTAGGTGCGCCTGCCGTAAAAGAAGGGCGCCAACACACACGGCGCCAGTAAAAAGCGCAGCAGACCATCCGGTAGATCAAACCGGACGATCAGCCAGCTCCACAACGCCAGAGTAACGACATCGGCCAGGACCACCAACCACCATGGGAAACGCTTCGCGAGACTCATGGACGCCTCCTCAAAAATAGCGTTTAGCCTTTAGCTATTAGCTGTTGGCCGGATATAGGGTGTATTTTTTTGCACACGGGATACCGTGCGCGAAAAATACCTTCCTTTATCGTATCTTCTCAAAATCTGGGGGGTGGGGGTTTGG
>DAOUFX010000210.1:0-12239 GCA_034429675.1 Anaerolineae bacterium
TACCCGCCCGCGAAAAACCCCCTTTATGTCTCTGACATGTAGACTGTGATTTTCATCCAACCGTTACTGAACTTCTACGGAATGGTCAAGAGTCCAGGGTTGAAATTCTATTATACCGGTTAAATCATTGAGGCGCTTCGGCGGCGCCGATATTTACTGTGGTGAGGATAATTTTATCACCTGCGGAATGTTCCGAGTTGTTCAACACCGCTATGCGCTTGCCATCGCCCGCTTCGTAGAATCCGGTCTGAAGACTGAGGTTTTGCAGCGGAGACTGTGACTGAACGGCGATGGTGTGGTAGTCAATCACCATTTCCCCCATTTGCCAATCCTTCACCGCATACAGCCAAAGGACGGGGACGCTGTCGTCCTGTCCTACCAGTGCGCCTTGTGCGTCTATGACGTGCGTGAATACTTTGAGGGTTGCGCTGACCGGACGGGTGGCCTTCCAATATAGATACACCCCTATGGAGCCACCGGAGCTTGCGGCTTGTGGGACATAGGTTGCGACGTCATAACCGAGTAATTCGATGCCATTTTCAAATTGCTCGTGAAGCGGGTGTGTCGGTTGAGGGTTATCCGGTTCGATTCTGTAGGCGATCGCGGCGCGGCTCTCTGGAACCCATATCGGTGTGTATCCGGGGATGCGTTGTGTTGGATTCAGGAGGCCTCGCTGTTGTGGATAGTAGTGACTGCCGTCGTTGTCATCATAGAGGATGAACCGAATTCCTGATGCTAAAGCGACGATCCGCCATTGCTCCGGCGATTCGGCATTGGGCATGGCGTTCAGTCTCCGATAGGGATCGCGCGTTGACGAAGCCACATCCTGATGATAAAGATTGGTGCTGGCGATTTCCTGCGCGGTCTGTGCTCCGGCTATATGCATTCGGTCGCTTGTTTCGATGACGCTTGTGTGTGGCCCCCCTTCGCGCGAGTGGGCATAAGTCCAAAGCGCCGGTCCGGCAATTGCGAGCAATCCCAGCAGTATCAGAATGTTGAGGGGAATGTGGCTGTTTTTGACCTGTATCGTCGGGATCACCCGCCAGATTATGTACACTGCGCCAATCATAAACGTGGGGAGCAGGACGATCAGAAAGCGTGTACTGATGGTAAAGATGCTCAAAGCGGAGACCAATCCTACGACGAACCAGGCAAGCAGCAGCCGGTGCTCGCTGCGTATCCGGCGATCAAACACAAGCAGCAGCAGCCCGGCTCTGGAAAATTGCAGGAGGGGTTGATCCACGAGAGCGGGGTCCTGGTTGAGCCAAAATTTGCTAAATTCACCCCACCAGTTGCGCATAAACCGCATGGGGTCGAGCGCAATCAGCCGGGGCAAACTGATGGTAGGATCGCCGCCCGTGGCGATGAAATTGTTGCCGCCGTATAGCTTGATCCAGATGTGGTATGCTTGCGTCATATAAAATGGCTCGCCTCTTACGATCGTGCTGGCTACAAGCTGCGGCGAGGCGCCGATGATAAAACCCAGGGCAAAAAAGGGGATAGGGCGCAAATGTTGAATATCCTTGTGGAGCAGCGCAAGGAGCACCCAGTAAACCGCGCCGATCAGAAAGAAAACTAACGCGGTGTAGCGGATCATGTACCCCAGGCCGGTGATCAGCCCGGCAAAGAAAACCAACCGGCGATCCTGTACATTGCGCGATAACACGCCTAGCGCTAACACTTGCAGGCCGGCGGAGAGCATGTCCGTTCCTTCATAGCCGGCGTAGAATAGCAGCGTCCCGGTTGAAATGAGAAAAACTATGGTAAAAAGTGCAAAGACCCGGCTGCGGGTCAGGTGCAGGGCCAGAGCTGCCGTTCCTAGCATACACAGCAGGCCGCCTGCGATAGAAACGATGCGTCCAAAGTGCGCGGCATCTACTCCCAGAGATAGTCCGAGTTTGACGAGCAGGGATATCCCCATTGGGTAGAAACCGTCCGCCCAGGCCAACGGATCGCCGGGAAGACGAACCCCGCGTGAGACCATGGTGTGGTAATCCAGATTCCCGATCGTGGTATGGCCTTGCAGATGGTATAGCACAACGGTGCTGAGTGTTGCTCCTACAAAAAGCACTAACGCCGCCCAGCCGCCAATAACCGGCCAGGATGGATTTCTATTTCTCATCAACGCCCCTTACACTGGAATGTGTTGGTTCCGTCAACACGCGGTTATTGTGTCTCTATCAATCCCGCCAGTACTTTGCGCATAGCCTGCGCGGCGCGCGCGCGATGGCTGATGCGATTCTTCTCTTCTGCGGGCAGTTCGGCCATGGTGCAGTGAGCCTCCGGCACGAAGAAGACCGGATCGTAGCCGAACCCGGCCTCGCCGCGCGGTTCAAAGCCGATGAGGCCCTCACAGACGCCCTCGGTGACAAACTCGCGGCCATCGGGGAGCACCAGAGCGGCAATGCAGCGGAAGCGCGCACTGCGGTCGCTCGTTGACTGCACGTGTTCCAGCGCCTTGAGCAGCGCCCGGTAGCGCACTTCGTCGTCGCCGAGGTGGTAGCGCGCCGAACGCACACCGGGCGCGCCGTCGAGCGCGTCCACTTCCAGCCCCGAATCGTCGGCCAGCGCCGGCAATCCCGATGCTGTCGCCAGCGCATGCGCCTTGAGCAGCGCATTTTCGCGATAGGTCTCACCGGTTTCTTCCACTTCGGCGAGCAACCCTAGATCATCCGGCAGGATGAGTTCGATGTCCAGTCCTGCCAGCAACGGCAACCATTCGCGCCGTTTCCCTTGATTGTGTGTGGCGAGGAGAATACGCATAAGGCCTCCAAAAGCGGTCTAAAGTCGAAAGTCAAAAAGTCGAAAGTCGGGAGAGTTTCAAGTTAAAAGTTGAAAGTTGCAGAGCGAGTCAGCGGATTTACGAATTTCACGCTTCACGCTTCACGCTTCACGTTTTCCCGCCAATCCCTGAATTGTCTGCGCCAGGCCGTCTTTGAATGCCGTTTCGGCTTTCCAGTCGAGGAGCTGCGCTGCTTTGGCGCAGTCGAAGTACGATTGGTAGATGTCGCCCGGACGCTTGGGCGCGTGAGTCACGGGGGATTCGCGCCCGATCAGGTCGCACAGATGCCGGTACAGTTGATTGACCGAAACGCCCCGTCCGGTCGCGATGCAAAACACCTCGTTTTCCCCTCTGGTCAGCGCCTGGACGTTGGCGCGCGCGATGTCTCCCACGTAGATGTAGTCCCGTTGCTGTTCGCCATCCCAGTCAATGCGCACCGGCTGGCCGGCGAGAATCTGTGCGATGAAGATCGCGATGACGCCGGCTTCCCCGCTGGGGTCCTGTCGCGGGCCGTAGACGTTCCCGTAGTGAAACAGCGTGTAGGCCGGCCCGCCCGCCTGCTGATAATACCGCAAATAATGCGCGATCGCCATCTTGGTGATCCCGTAGGGCGATTCGGGCCTTTGCGGCGATGTTTCGGTCACCGGCAGTTGCTCGGTCGAGCCGAACACCGCCGCGCTTCCGGCGCAGATCACTTTGCCGACGCCGGCCTTCGTGCAGGCCTCCAGCATATTGATCAACCCCAGAACGTTGACCTCCGCATCCAGCCGGGGGTCTTCCGTGGAAATTCTGACCGAGTGTTGCGCCGCGTGGAGGTTGACGATGTCGGGCCGTTCGCGGATGATCAGGTCCGTAGCCTCGGCGCTGCGGATGTCCAACTGGTAGAACCGCGCCGCCGGATTGATGTTTTTCATCCGCCCGCCGCCCTTGGGCCACAGACTGTCTACGATCAATACCTCGTGCCCTGCGGCGACGTAGGCGTCCACCACGTGCGAACCGATGAACCCGGCTCCCCCTGTCACTAATATTTTCATGCTAACCATCCTCCATCCAATATCACGACACTCTGCTCCTTGCCGCTTGTGGTCTGCCTTTTTCGCGCAAGCCCGTCCGCCGCCAGATCCAGGCCAGCCACAGACGCCAACGCAGTTTCCACCATATATCAACCAGCGTGCGCCGGGCGTTGGCATCTATGGAGTCGGGCGCGTACCACGATTGAACGTACCCTTCAATCAGGGCGCGCACCTCGGCGCCGGCAGGAACGAGAACCTCGCCGGCTTCGTGCGGCGCGCCGATTTCATCGAGCCGGGAGGCCAGCGCCTCGGCAAATTCGTAGGGAGTGTCCCCGTCGCGGAGCGGCACGCGCAACGCCACCGCGCGTCTGCGCAGGTGGTGGTAGAGCCGCGTGCACATCGTCCTGGCGTCGCGCCACAGCAGTAGGATTCCGCTCTCAAGGAAACTTGCCAACAGCGCCACTGCCACAATGGCTACCACTATCCCCACGGCGACGATTCCCATTCCCCAATTCCGATCTTTTTTGGGCGGTTTTTCGGGGGTGGGCTCGCTCTCGCGGGTGGGGATGGGCGGCAATGTGGGACGTTCCACCGCTTTGTCCGTGCCGGCCACGCGCTCAATCCGTTGTTCGCCGGCGGTCGGCTCAAATTCGATCCACCCATAGCCGGGGAAGTAGACCTCGGCCCAGGCGTGGGAGTCGGTTTCGTAGACGGCGTACTGCGCGCTGACCGGCTCGAAGGCGCCGCCGCTATATCCCATCACCACGCGCGCCGGCAACCCCGCCGCCCGCGCCAGAACGACCATCGTCGTGGCGTAGTAGTCGCAGTACCCGCGTTGCAGATCGAACAAGAAGAAGTCGGCGACCTCGCGGTCCGGCGGCGGCGCCGGCACCTCCAATGTGTACGGGTACGTCCGCAGGAATTCTTCGATGGCCAGCGCCTGGTCATAAGTGGTGGGCAGATCCACCGTGAGCTGTTGCGCCAGGTCCAAAACGCGCGTGGGAACAGCGGTGGGAAGTTGCAGGTAGCGTTCGGTCACCCACTCTGGGTAGGTGGTGTCGGTGATCGAACGCAGCTCCTTTTCGGTGAACACCGGCAGCAATCCCGCCGCTTGGTAAGCGCGCACGTCGGACGTCGCGCCGAAGATGTCTTCGTCCGAACGCATCACCGCCTGATACGGCTGATCTACCGACGTCAGCTCGCCTGCAACGTGGATGACGTTGCCCCGATCGGCGCTGCGCCGCACCGTCTGGGTCAGCACGCGACGATGCTCCAGGCTGTGGGTGCCGGTGATCGTGACGCCGGCTTCGTAGTTGAGGGTCGTGGTTTGCGTCGTCACCCAACCGTGCCCGGTGTAGGTATCGTAGGTGAAGCTGCGCCAGCGAAACACCGGCGCGTCAATTTCCAGCATGCCGGGGTCTACTCCAATGTGCGACACATCTATCGGCGCCATGTCGCTGGTGCTGACCATCATCACGATCCGCCGGCTGAGGGTGGGGCCGGGCCCGACGGCATGTTCTCCCGGCAATCCGATGGTCCCGATTGGGTCTTCCGGCACGATAATCGTTGGGGGCGCTGGCGTCTCCAGCCCCAGGGATTCGGCCACGTCGCTGCCGAGGCGTTGTTTGTCTTTGTAGAAGGTCTCGTTAATCCAGTCGGCGATCTCGGTGTATAGCGGTTGGGCCGGGGCTAACGTGGAAAGCAATACCAGCGCCAACGACAATCCTCCCACAATCAGAAACAGGTTGCCCCACAAATCGCCCACAAAATCCACCGCGCGGGAATACCAGCGTAGTTCGCGAGCCCGGTGATGGGTCATCGCCATCAAAATCAGGCAGGTGAAGGTTAGCGGCAACAGGATGTAGGGTGGGGCGCCGGTATACGCAATCACAAAGCCCATCACGCAACTGGCCGGCAGAATTCCGACGAGCGGATTGTGCTGTCGCCGCGTCGCCCATCCGGCCCAACTTGCCAGCACCCAGATCAACAGCCCCCAGACGATGAGCATGGATGTGCGGTCTGTAATCATTTCTCCACTGGTGACGGTTCTCAGCCATTGCCAGCTTTGGTAAAGCATCACGGCCAACCGGCTCCACAAACTGACGAACAGATTCCACACCTGGGACCATGCCGGCGGCGCCGCCCAGACCGGCGAACCCGGCCAGATCAGCTGCGCTTCCCAATCCCATTGGCCCACCCAGCTCGCCAGCGCTGACACGATTTGCCACAGCCAGGCCAGCGCCGCGAGCAAATCCTTCCCCAGCCAGCCGATGGTTCTTCCCACCATCTCCACGGCGAGGCGCGCGCCGGCGAACGCCTGTCCCCACAGATCTCCGGCCTTCAACAGCACATACTCAACGCCGAAAATCCATCCAAACAGGGCGGCCCAGCGCGGCGCGAGCGGAATATCGGCCAGAACCCATTGAATAGAAATCGCGACTGCGGTCATCAGGAAAAACGGCCAGAATTCCAATCCCCACAGTTCTTCCACGATCCCATAGACGACGCTGGCGAATGTGAGCACCAGCAACAGCCACGTCAACACTGATCGCCCGCCCTGACGATAGGTGTTCGGCCAATATATCGGTTTTGTCGTTGATCTTGTCGCCTTGAAGAACATAGGGGTTCGCTCCTCAGAAAATAGTGAATGAGTGATTAGGGGATTGGGGTCTGGAGCCTTCTGCCCAATCCCTAATCCCTCAGTTCCTAATCCCTTTCGCGCTCGCGCGGATTTTCATCCAACCGCTGGTTATTTGCCGCCGGCGATGCGGTCGGCCTGGCGGGTCGGTTCCGGCAGGCGGTATCCACGCACGCAGGCCAGCATGTAGCGGATGGCATCGGTCAGATTCGCCCGGTGCCCCACCGAGACGAAAACCGGTTTGATGCCGGTGCGCGTCCGCAAAACCGCTCCGATGGTTTCGTTGTCGTCTTGTAAATAGGAAAAACTGCCCCGCTCGCGCCCCGGCTCGACATACTCTCCACATAAGCGGCTTTTGGCGCACCCGATGGCCGGCAGATCCACCAGCAATCCCACGTGGCTGGCAATTCCCAGGCGGCGCGGATGCGCGATTCCTTGCCCGTCAAAAACCAGCAGGTCTGGCGTCACCGTCAGCCGCTCGAAGGCGTCCAACACGGCCGGCGCCTCGCGGAAACTGAGCAGGCCCGGCACGTAGGGATACGCCACCGGACGCTCGGCGAGAGTATATTCTACCACAGCCAGATCGGGAAAACTGAGCACGACCACGGCTGCCCGCGCCAGACCTTCGTTGTAGCTGGCGTCTATTCCGGCAATCGTAGCCGGCTCGCTCATTGGGACGTCGCGCTGTATCTGCGCTGCCAGCTCCGTTTGCAGGTGAATGGCGTCTGCCGGCGCCAGGTCCCAGGAGTGTTGTCGTGTGGGTTTGATCATAGCGTTTCCCTAGAGGGTCAGCGACATCAGTCGCCGGGATAGGGCGAACAAGGTCGCCAGAGCGCCTCCGGCTAAGAGCGCGTACAGCGCCACGCCGGCGACCCCGGCGTAGACGTCGCCCGTCGCCAGCCGGGTGGTCAACGCAATCGGCGAGAAATTGAAATAGTAGCTCAACCCGGTGCCCAACAGGATGAAGATCGAGTAGATAAACTGCGTGCGCTCGCGGTCCTTGAGGCTCAGCGCCATGAACGCGCCCGCTATGGCGATGAGCATCGCGCCGAGCACAGCCAGCAACAGGACGAGCCCCCACCGCTGGATGAGGGCGCCGTTGAGGCGCAGGAGCACCAGCCACAGGCAGCACTGCCCGCCGGCCAGGATCAGGGCCGCGCAGATTTTGGCGCCCAGGATCGTGTTCAGGGACAGCGGGGACGCCCACAGCGTCTCAAGCGTGCGGTTGGCGATTTCTTCGCAGATGATGTCCACCACCATGCTGCCGGTCACAAACGCCGGGAAGAACATTAGTAAAGGAAGCAGCACCGCATACCGGAATTCGTAGGTTATCGAGGACTCGCCTTCCACGTCCTGGTACTGGATCTGGATGCCGTTGCGTTCTCGCAGGAAGTTCTCGTATTGCTTGAGCGGCTTATTCAACACCATTCTGATCAGCGTCGCGTGGGTTTCGGAGGGCGGCAGGAACAACTGCACGGCGACCGGGCCGCTGTCGCCAGCGGCGGCAATGTCGGGAATGACCAGCGCCGTTTCGATGGTGTTCGCCTGGAAAGCGGCGTCTACTGCTTCAAGCGAGTCAAAGAAGGTGATGCGCGCGTGGTGCGCCGTCAGGTAGCCCACCAGCGGCGATTGCGGATCGCCGACGACGCCGACCTGAACCTGCATCTGTGCGCTCAGGCTGGCCGCATCCGGGTCGTACACCGACATCAGGCCCATCAACAACGCCGACGAGAAGGAAGCGATGAACAATTGAATGAAGAGCGCGATGATCATCGTTCGCTCGCGCAGCACCGAGCGTAGTTCTTTTTGGACGATGGCGACGAAAGCATTCATGGCCCAATCTTGATGATCCCCAGCACGGTGAGGTTGTACACAACGTGAATCGCCACGCCGCCCAGCAGCGCGACGATGTACCAGCGGGCGCCCAGCCAGCGGGTGATCAGCGTGACGATGGTGGTAAAGATGAAATGCGCCAGCAACGGAATCCACAGTTTGCCCGCGTTGAAGAGCACCCCCGCCAGCGCCGACTGCGAGACAACACTGATCGAGACGAACAACAGCAGTTTCTCGCCCAGCAGAAATCCCAACGCCGAGAGGAATGCCAGCGCGATCAGCGCGGGGATGCGGGTCACGTCACGGTTTTCGATGAGCATCGCAATGCCCGCCGATTTGGTGATTTCTTCAATGGTGACGGAGAGCACCAGCAGGATGCCGATGGCGACGCGCATGGAAAAATTCACGGCGATGGTCAGAACGCTCAGTTGGAGCATGTAGACCAGTGGAATCAGCGCTATGCTGAGCAGGAACACGGAAATGTAGGGGTGATTGCGTTGCATGGTCAGGTAGACGGCGTCGGCGACCTTGCGGTGCAGCGGGCGGTATTTCATCAGGTACTCTTCGTTCAGAATGCGGCAGCCGACATACAGCGCCATCCCGAAGAGCAGATACATCGTCGCCGTTGAGGTCAGGTATTCCCTGACGCCAAAACTTTGCCCGCGCTGGAGTTTGACCGCCATCGAGAGCGGCGAAATGGCGCTGAGGTCGCTGATCCCCACGAACATCGCCGGGAAAAGCAAGTACACGGTGATCGCCGTGGTGGCAAACATCGAGATGAACGTGGTGTCCTTGAACGTGCGGTACATCAACGGCACGATCAGATAGACCGCAAAGGAAAAGAAAACCACCGGAATAAAAATGATCAACGCCAACAGCGGGTTAACCTGCAAAATCAGCGCCAGGATCACGACGGAGGCCAGCGCAAAAGCCATGTACGGCAACATCTTGCCGAGGATAATCTGAAAGGTTGTGACCGGCGTGGACAGCAAAACGGAGATGCGCCGGTCCATTTTCTCGTCCATAAAGCCGCTGGTGAAGAACACACTGAGCATTGAAATTGGCAGGATATACAGCGACGCGCTCACGACTTGCTCGAACGGCAACGGCGGGCTCATCAACGAGGGGATGATGACTTCCTGCCGGACGGCATTTTCCGCCGGGAAGTAGGCCGCCTCGACTCGCAGCGGAAATGCAAGATCGGCGTCGTATTCCTGCTCAATCCTTGCCAATTCTTGTGTCTCAAGGTATAGTTTAAGCGCGCCGGCCGCATACAACGACTTGTCATCGCCATCGTGTTGCACTTGCGTCGCGTCAATGTAAACGTCCAGCGTCTGCGATTGGAGTTGGGCGGCGCCTTCACCGGCAGACGCCGTGACCGAATCAAAGCGTGGGTCCTGCACGGCAGGCAGACCAGGCGCGACGCCGACCCGGTAGAGGCCGCGTCCGCGAACCGATCCCTGGCGGAACGCGATGTAGGCCAGGAGGAACGTTCCAATGAGGATGATCAACAACAAGGGACGCGCTCGCCCGGTAAAGCGCGTCCGCAACCTTGTGATTTCGCGTTGGCTAATCTTTAGAATTGTGTGCATGGTGGAACAATGATCGAACTGACGAATGTCACAAAACGCTATCACGATGCCGTCGCAGTGGACGCTCTCAATTTGACCGTCCACGACGGTGAAATTATGGGCATCATCGGGCACAACGGGGCGGGGAAGAGCACCACCCTCAAGATGATCCTGGGCCTGATCGAACCGACCTCCGGCCAGATCAAAGTGATGGGACGGGACATGCGCAAAGATGGTCCCTACATCAAACGTTTCACCGGTTACCTGCCGGAAGAGAGCCCCCTCTACGAAAATATGACGGTTATGGAATATCTTATCTTTTTCTCCAAAATCTACAACCTGCCCCGTCCTAAAGCCGAGGCGCGCATCGCCGAATTGCTGGACTCTCTCAATCTGGCCGAGCGCGACCGGCTCACCGGTGAGCTCTCCAAAGGAATGAAGCGCAAAGTGACCATTGCCCGCACTCTGCTCCACGATCCGACCCTGTTGATCCTGGACGAGCCGAATTCGGGTCTGGACCCGCTGACCTCGTTTTT
This sequence comes from Anaerolineae bacterium, assembly GCA_034429675.1. Classification (GTDB taxonomy): domain Bacteria; phylum Chloroflexota; class Anaerolineae; order B4-G1; family SLSP01; genus JAKQHY01. The sequence goes on from DAOUFX010000210.1 coordinate 10,374, forward strand.
CATCATCAATTACCTGAAGCATTTACGCGAGAAGGGCAAGACGATCCTTCTCAGCGCCCACAATCTGTTCCACGTTGAATATATCTGCGATCGCGTCGCCATCCTCAAGGACGGCAAGCTGATCGTCTGCGACCCCATGGAAACGATCCGCCAGACGCTTGGCCGCCGGGAATACGAGGTGTACTTCCGCACTCACGAATCGCTGGATTATCCGGTGGAAGAGGGAAACTACGTGTTCAGAACCGTCAAAATCAGCGAAATTGCTACAATGCTGGAAACGATCTCCAAGCACAACTACGCCCTGGTGAACCTGGCCGTGCGCGAGTCTGCGCTGGAGGACATCTACGTCAAACTGATGACGGGGTAGCCTCCACGAATTATTCACGAATACGCGAATGAGCTCACTGCAAAAATCCGGAAAAAACCGGGATTTTCACATCGCGCCTGCGCTACGCAGTCAATCCCGATGGCGCAGGTGCCTGATAAAGCAGGTTCGTCGCTAAAATCCCGGTTTTTGCAGTGCGCTCACGAATTTGTTAGATTCGTGTATTCGTGTCTTCTTCGTGGATGGCCCGATCGGGGCTTTTACGCCGCTTTTGCTTCGGCCAGAACGGCGCGGATCTGATCCAGATGCACAATGGTATGGGCCGGCATGCCTTCGAGCAACAGCCCCGCCGCCTGGGTGTAGACCATTTTCTGTTCGACGAAGCCGGCGGGCAGCATCGCGACAAACCGCACCGTTTCGGCATGCGCCTGGCGCAATGCCGCCAGCACGGCGGCGGTGTCGGGGTAGCTGTCAGCGGCGGCGCGCACCCAGGTCTCGTCGTGGCTGGCCCAGTTGTCGGTGTCCAGCCCTGACAGTTGACGCGCTATCCATTCGTGCATAGCGCGCTCGCTGGTCAACAGATGCGCGACCACGTGTTTGGCGCTCCACTTGACGGCGTCGGGCGTCCAGCTCAATTGCGATTCGGGCAGCCCGGCGAAGACATCCGCAAAAGTTTGCGCTTGCTGTGCGTAGATCTCTTGCAGTTTCTCTGCCATCGCCTGCGCCGTCGGCGGCGCTTCGGGGCGTGGGCGTTCGGAAAGCGCCATAGACACGGTTTTCTGCTCGCCGCCCCGGTAGAACGTCACCTGCACGCGATCCCCGGCCTGGTGATTCTCCATCACCGGCCCTAGAGAGGCCGTCCCGGTGATCGCCTGTCCGTCAATATCCACGATCACGTCGTTCTTCTCCATCCCGGCGACTGCTGCGCCCATTCCCGGCAGCGGATCGAAGATCACGAACCCTTGCTTTACCGGCACACCCAGTTTCGCCGCCAGATCTTCGGTCAAATCCTGCCCGCCCTGCACGCCCATCAGCGGGCGGCGCCGTGCTTCGTATCCCGTTTCCAGGAATGAATACAGGTTTTCCAACGCCTTCTGCCAGGCTTTTTCAATGCCGGGCGCCTTTTCGGCCCACTGCGCCGACGCGGCGTCGTCGGGCGTCACGGTCATCGTCATCTGTGTCCCGTTAGCCCCAGCGTCGAAAGTGACCTCGACTGCAGTGGCCGGTTCGCCCATCCCGCGCCAGGTAAACGCTGCCCGCCGGTTTTCCTCCAGCGCCGTGAACACCCCGCTGGCGCAATAGCCGTCTACGCCGACGTACAATCGCCCGCCGACGCGCGGATCCACCTGTGCCAGCTCGCAACACCAGTGACGCCAGCCGGTCGCCTGGGTAAAAGCGCCGTATGCCGCCGCAGGCGTCGCCTGAACCAGGTGCGTGAATTGCAGTTGTTTTATGGGGTCCATAGAATTTTCTCCTTTAGCTTTTAGCCGAATATAGGGGTATTCTTATGGTAAACGGGGTTTTTCGTGTGGGGGAACCCA
>DAOUFX010000211.1:0-13256 GCA_034429675.1 Anaerolineae bacterium
TCTTCGAAAAAACACTTCCTTTTACCATCCGTCGCGTCAGCGGCGGCTATTTTCAGAGGAGGCGCTGTGAACAAACCATCACGCAAAAAAGGACTGCTAGGAACTCAAAAACCGCGAGAAAGTCTCCTGGAGAACGTCTCCCGGCTTTACCGGCGCCAGGCATCCGCCCCGCCCACCCGCGAGGTGGTGCTCAAGACAGCGGCGCAAATTGAGGGAATCCGCAAGAGCTGCTATCTGACCCGCGACATTCTGGACCAGATCACAGAGCGCATCCGCCCCGGCATCAGCACCGAGGACATCAACGGTTGGGTGGACGAGATGACGCGCGCCGGAGGCGCCATCCCCGCGCCGCTCAATTACCGGGGATATCCCAAGAGCACCTGTACCAGCATCAACGAGCAGGTCTGCCACGGCATCCCCTCGCCCAAGATCTTCCTGAAAGAAGGCGACATCCTTAACATAGATGTCACTTGCATCCTGAACGGCTACTATGGCGATTCCAGCCGCATGTTTCTCATCGGCGAGGTCTCGCCCCAGGCGAAGGAACTGGTGAAGGTGACGCGCGAGTGTATGGAGCGCGGCATCGCACAGGTCAAGCCCGGCAATACCCTGGGCGACATCGGCCACGCCATCCAGCAGCACGCCGAGTCCCATCACTTCTCGGTGGTGCGCGCTATGGTCGGACACGGCACCGGCATCCGCTTCCACGAGCCGCCCGACGTGCTACACTACGGCAAACCCGGCCAGGGCATGCGCCTGGTCCCTGGTATGGTCTTCACCGTCGAGCCGATGATCAACGTCGGCACTTATGAGATCAAAGTTCTCGACGACGGCTGGACGGCGGTAACTCTGGACGGGGAACTTTCCGCGCAATGGGAGCACACCGTCCTGGTGACCGAAGACGGTGTCGAAATCCTCACCGCATAGAAAAAGGCAGGGCGTCGCCCTGCCTTTTCATTTTCAACGACACAACTACTCCAGCCCCAACTCGCGCAGCCGTGAGTTCTGATCGCGCCATTTGGGCTTGACTTTGACCCACAAATCCACGTAGACCTGCCCCGCGACGAAGCGCTCCAACTCGGCGCGCGCCATCATCCCGATCTGCTTGAGACGCTGGCCGCCCTTGCCGATGAGGATGGGCTTCTGCGAATCGCGCTCCACCCACAGCGTCGCGCCGATGTAGAAGGCGCCGTTCTCGCGCTCCAGGTAATCCTCGATGAGCACCGCCACCGAGTGCGGCACTTCCTGCTGTGTGTGACGCAGCACCGATTCGCGGATCAGTTCCGCCGCAATCTGGCGCTCCGTCTGATCGCTCACCTGATCGCCGGGGAAGTAGCGCGGGCCCTCAGGGATGTGGGCCAGGATGTGATCGCGCAACAGGGTCAGGTTGGTGCCGTTCAATGCGCTGGTCGGGATCGAGTCGGCGTATCCGGGCAACAGGGCCCAATAGCTGTTGATGCGCTGCTCCGCCCGGTTGAGCTGCAGCCGGTCCATCTTGTTCATCACAAAGAAGATCGGGCGCTTCTGAGCTTTCTCCTGCAACACGGACGCAACGGCCTCGTCCTCCTCGGAGGGCGGCGCGGCGACATCTACCACAAACAGAATGACATCCGAATCGGGAATGGCCGAAAGCGCCTGATCAATCATCAAACGGTTCAGTTTGTGCTGGGGCTTCTTGTGGATTCCCGGCGTGTCAATAAAAATCAACTGGTACTCCGGCGCCGTCAACACGCCGGAAACGCGCGTGCGCGTCGTCTGCGACTTGTTCGAAACGATGGCAATCTTCTGCCCGATCAAAGCGTTCACCAGCGAGGATTTCCCCACGTTGGGGCGCCCGATCACGGCGACAAAACCGGACTTGTGCCCTGCGGGCAGTGGCGCTTCAGCCGCAGCGGTCGCCGTCTCAGTGTTCACGTCGTCCACGACGGGCAATATCTCTTCGTCTCCCGGTTCGTTGCTGCCTCCGGCGAGAAAAGCCTCTACCAAATCCATATTTTCGCTCATTCCTCTGCGCCTCCCTCGCGCACCAGATAGATGCCGGGCAGGCTCAACAACGTGGTGGCCCCTTTGACCAATACGTTGGCCCAGAAGATAGACCAGACCACCGCCGCCGAGTAAACCCCGCCGAAAGCGCCCCAACAGAAGACCAAACTGTCAACCGGCACGCTGACGCTATTGCTGACCAACACGCGCGCCCACTGGTATCGCCGTGTCACCCGCGTGACCCACAGGTGATACAATTCCGTATCCAACAACTCGCTCACCACCTCGGCGATGATACTGGCAAAGACAATGCGCCAGACCGGGTTGAGCACATCCACGAACGCCTGCTGTAAGGCAAAATCCGGCGCAGGCGTCAATCTGCCCAGGAAAACAAAATACAGCGCCATCAGCACGTTGATAGCCGCCGCCGCGACCACCAACAGCCGCGCCATTTTGCGCCCCAAAATCTTGTGCGCCATATCCCGCAACGTAAAAGTGATCGGGTAGATAAACGTGCCGCCGTCAATGACAAAGCCGGCTACCAAAGCAGTTTTGAGACTGCCAACGTCCGACAATATCTGCGCCGCGATGTAGGCCGAGACTACCAACAATCCCGCCTGCGTCGCCATTCCCTCCAACGCCGGGGCGCGCGTCCTTTCCTTTGATGCTACTGCGGTCATTCCGTCTCCTCTAAAAATAGCGTTTAGTCTTTAGCTTTTAGCCGTTAGCCGGAATGAGAACGTGTTTTTTTGTGCGGATACCCCCGCACGAAAAAACACACTTCATTCATTTCCAAGTTGGCTTCGCCGCCCAAGTATACCATATCCTGGGACGATACGGGGGGCGGATATTGCGCTTCGCCCGGAGTCTGTTATACTGCCCCGGTTATGAAAATTGATTTACACGTTCACACCAAAGAGCTTTCGCAATGCGCCGTTTCATCGGATGAAGAGATGGTGCGTTCCGCCATCGAACACGGGTTGGATGCCATCGTTTTCACCAATCACGACCGCTTGGTAGCGCCGTCGCGACTGGCGGCGCTCAATGCGCGCTACGCGCCGTTCAAAATTTTCGGGGGCATTGAGGTCACGCTGAATTCGGAGCACATGATCGTGCTGGGGATTCACGATGCGGCGCTCGAACTTGGCGCGCATGCGGCGCCGGGGAAAGACCCGACCCGCTGGGAGTATCCTGATCTGCACCGGTTTGTGCGCGAGCGCAATGGGCTGATCATTCTTTGCCATCCCTTCCGCTACCGTTCAGAAATCAGCATTGATCTGGAGCAGTATCCGCCGGACGCCATCGAGGTTTATTCGCGCAACACGCCCAACTGGGCCGAATCGCAAATCCGCGAGGTTGCAGTGAAGGTGGGCGCGCAGGTGTTGAGCAACTCGGATGCGCACCACGTTGATAGTTTCGGGGTTTTCTACAACCAGTTGGCGCACAGCGTGCAGACGATGCCGGAGCTGCTGGCTGCGCTCAGAGCAGGGGAATTTGACGTCGTCCGGCGCGACGCGCCTCTAGTGGCCTGAGCCGATTTGTTCCAGGGCGACGAGGATAGTGACGCCCGCAATCGCCAGCATCAGCAGCGCCACGGCAACCAGCCCCACCCCCAGCCCTATGCCCGACCACATCCGGGCGCGTTTTTGATTCTCGGCGCGCTTCGCCAGCAACAGCCCCGCCGTTCCTAGCCCGACCGGCAACGCCGGCAGGCAACAGACACCGGTTCCGCAGCTCAAACACAGAGCGAGCATGAGCAAACTACTGACCAGCGCGCAAACGGCGGCAACGTCGGCGGAGTTGCCGCGAAATTTGGGGTCAGGGGCGAATCGTTCGTCGTCGAAAAACTCGGCCTGGGTCATACGAACCTCTACAACGCCTCCAGGATCAGTCGTTCGCGCGTGCAGCGACGCGGCGCGTCGGTCAAATTCAGCGCCTTCAGCACCTCGTCGGGGCGGCCGGTTGCGCCGGGGCGCGCCTGAACCCGCAGATGCAATCCCACCCACGGCGCCGGAGCGTCAACGGGGCGCAGTTCCTGCACCAACGGGCGCAGATCGTAAGTCTTGCCGTGATATTTGCGCCCGCGCTTGGCCATTGGCATCGCCGCGCCTTCCATAAATCCGGCGACGGCCGCCGCCGCCTCCGCCGCAGAAACGTCCCGCAGCCAGATGCGGTATTCGGCGGCGACCAACTGCTCCGCAAGCGCCGGCGTCTCCGGCGCAACCGGCTCCACCGCGCGCACGGCTAAATCGGACGGAAGCACGCCGGCCAACGCCCCGACTACGGCGTCCGATGTCCACGGACTCTCCAACAAGACGTCCAGCAAATCCGCCTCGGCGCCGCAGCCCACCGGCAACGGCGCGGCGAAATTCATGCGCGGGCGCGGGTTGAACCCCTGGCTGTACTTGAGCGGAACTCCGGCCCGCCGCAGGCTGCGCTCCCAGACTTTGCCCAACTCCAACACCGACACGTAAGCCAGCGTCTTCTCCGTGGCAAACGTGATACGATGCCGGACGGCGGGCGCGGTGATAAAATCATTCTCGATCATGTCATATCCTCGAAATCAGTGAATCAGCGGGGTACGAGTTATAAATCCGCTTCACGTTTCACGCCTCACCAATTCCCCATTGCCGGTTTCCAAAATCCAAAATCCAAAATCCAAAATCCAAAATCAAAGCGTCTTCGGGCACTGCCACTCCTCCGTCCACTCGCCGGGATAGTTGCTCAGGATGCCGCAGGCGTGGCAGCCTTCGCGGCAGTCGCGCAGCAAGTCGCCAGCTTCGCTGCGCTGCAACTCGCGCAGGAAGAAACGCTTCTCGACGCCACTTTGCAGATGCTCCCAGGGCAAGACTTCGTCGGCCAGGCGGCGGCGATAGAGGTAGAAAGCGAACAAATCGTCCAGCGTTCCCCACTCCGTGGCCGCGAGCTCGGCCAGGGCTTGCTCCCAGGCCGGCAGATTGCACCACTCGCTCCAGGCGTCGAACCGCGCACCCAGACGCCAGGCGCGCTCGACGGCGGCGTTGAGGCGCCGGTCGCCGCGCGACAGCAGCGCTTCCAGCCGTGTGGCCGTGTACTGGTTCCAGGAGAGGCCCATCCCGCGACCGCGCAATCGCTCGCGCAGCCGGGCCTGCCGCCGCTCGACCGTCTCCGCGTCGGCCAGCGGCTCCCACTGGAAAGGTGTGTGTGCTTTGGGCACGAAGGTGCTCACACTGACGTGCACTTCCGTCTTCCGCCCGCCCACGCGCCGCCCAATGCCGCGCACTTGATGCGCCATGTCAATGACGGCTTCGATGTCATCGTCCGTCTCGCCCGGCAATCCGAGCATGAAGTAAAGCTTGAGCGTCCGCCAGCCTCGCGCAAAGACCTCCTCGGCGACTGCGAGCAAGTCCGCGGTGGCGATGGCTTTGTTGATGCGGCATCGCAACGCATCGCTGCCGGCTTCCGGCGCGAAGGTGAACCCCGAACGGCGGCCCTGTGTGAGCATCTCGGCCAGCGCCACCGAAAACGATTCGATCCGCAAGCTGGGCAGCGAGATGGAAACGTGACGCCCCGCCAGGCGCTCCAGCAGCCGGGTCAGCAGCGCTTGAATATCGGAATAGTCGGCGGAGGAGAGCGAGAGCAGCGCCAGTTCCTCGTAGCCGGTCGCGTCCAGCAACGCCGCCGCCGCTTCGACGACCTCGGCGAGGGGACGTTCGCGCACCGGTCGCGTGATCGCGCCGGCCTGGCAGAAGCGGCAGCCGCGTGTGCAGCCGCGATGCAGCTCGATCACCCCACGGTCGTGAGCGATCTCCACGTTGGGCACGATTGGGCGCAGCGGAGTCGGCGGCAGGGTGGGCAAAATACGCTTGAGGATTTGCGGCGGGGCCGCCGGATCGCTCGGTTCGAGGGCCAGCAACGCGCCGCCGTTTGTGGCATACCGCGGATGATAAAAGCGCGGAATGTACAGCCCTTTGATCGGCAACAGCGCCTGCAATTGCGCCTCGCGCGGCAGCGTCCGGGTCTCGCGCACCACTTCCAGCAGTTCCAGCAGCACGTCTTCGGCCTCGCCGATGACAAAAACGTCGAAGAAATCGCTGACGGGCTCTGGATTGAACGTCCCGTGCCCCCCGCCGATCACCAACGGGTGACGCGCATCGCGGTCGGCGCTGCGCAACGGCAACCCGGCCAGATCCAGCGATTCCAGGATGTTGGTGTAGAGCTGCTCGTAAGCCGTACTGATCGCCAACACATCGAAGGCGGCGACGGGGCGGTAACTTTCCAGGGAATAGAGCGGCAGGTTGGCAGCGCGCATGGCGTCAATCATATCGGGGGCGGGCAAATACGCGCGTTCGGCGAGGATGTCAGGGCGGGCGTTGAGCAAATCGTAGAAGATCGCCAACGCGAAGTTGGACATGCCCAGCTCGTAGAGGTCGGGGAAACACAGGCAAACGCGCAGGTCGGCGGCGTTCCAGGGTTTGTGAATAGCGTTGTACTCTCCCCCCACGTAGCGCCCCGGTTTCTGGACGCGGTGCAGGAGAGCCTCGATCTGCTCCCACGTGAAGGGAGCGGTATCAGGCGCTGACACCGTCGCTCACGACCTTGACCCAGACGGTGCGCGTGCGTGGGCCGTCGAATTCGGCGAGGAAAATCCCCTGCCATGTGCCCATCTGCAACTTGCTCTCCTGGATGAAAACAAAATGATCGGCGCCGACCAACACCGATTTGATGTGGGCGGTGGAATTGCCCTCTCCGTGGCGATAGGACAGGGTTTCGGGGACGATGTGCTCCAACGCCAACGCCACATCCTGCTCGACGGCGGGGTCCCAATTCTCGTTCAACACGATGGCGGCAGTCGTGTGCGGGCAAAAGATAAAGCCCATGCCCTCGGCCACGCCCGTCTCGGCGACGGCGCGTTCCACTTCGGACGTCACGTCAACCAGATCCACTTTGCTACGTGTTTGTACACTAATTTTAGCAAACATCATGCCCTTCCCGTTATGTCAAAAAATCCCGCAGTTTGCGGCTGCGGCCCGGATGGCGCAGCTTGCGCAGCGCCTTGGACTCAATCTGGCGGATGCGCTCACGGGTGACGTGAAACGCTTGTCCCACCTCTTCGAGCGTGTGCGGGCGGCCATTCTTCAGGCCGAAACGCATCTCCAACACTTCGCGCTCACGCTTCCCCAGCTCGCCCAGAATGGTTTGTAATTGCTCGCGCAGCATGTGCATTGAGGTCGCATCCATCGGGCCGGGCAAATTCTCGTCTTCGATGAAGTCCGACAACTCGCTGTTGTCCTCGGTGCCCACCGGGCTTTCCAGCGACATCGGCTCCTGCGAAATGCTGATGATCCGCCGCACTTTCGTCATGGCGCGGCGCAACTTGCGCTCCAGGTGTCCCGGCAGGGGCAGTTCCTCGCCGCGCAGCTGGAGGATCGCGGTGACGTCCTCTTCATCCATGACGCCCATTTGTAGGGCCAGCTCATCCAGCGTTGGATCGCGCCCCAGCTCCTGCATCATCTGCCGCTGCACCCGCATCAGACGGTTGATCGTCTCGACCATGTGCACCGGAATGCGAATCGTGCGCGCCTGGTCGGCAATCGCGCGGCTGATGGCCTGGCGAATCCACCACGTCGCATAAGTCGAGAACTTGTAGCCACGGGTAAAGTCAAATTTCTCCACGGCGCGCAAAAGGCCGATATTGCCTTCCTGAATCAAATCCAGGAACGAAACGCCGCGTCCCACGTAGCGCTTGGCGATGTTGACCACCAACCGCAGGTTGGCGCGCACTAACATCTGCTGCGCTTCCGCCGCCATCACGTCCACCTGATTCCACCAATCGAACACATTTTCCATGGCAGGAATATTCTCTTGAATCTGGTTCGTATTGGGCCAACGCGGCCCTTCCTGCGTTTTTTCGAGCACAATCTGGACAATCTCGGGGCGCAAAAGGTAGAGGGCCACCGCCGCTTTCAAAAGCTCCAAAATGACGGGGCGCCACTGCGGATCGTCGCCCCACTGGTTGGGGCCCATGTAGCGGTAGAGCACCGACGGCTGCTCGGTGATGAGCACCTGCTGCTGGTGTGCGATCTCCTGGAGGAACTCTTGCGGCTCAGGAAGAACCAGCTCGAAGTGTTTGGCCTCTCGCTGCGCCTCGCCCCACGCCATACGCGCTTGCTTGTACAGATCCAGGATCGTCTCCTCCAAAATCTCCACGGTGGGCGTAGGCGAAACGACGACGGCCAACTCCCTCAATTGATCCGACGCCTCGCGAATGATGCACAACCAGACTTCCTGGTAAGGTTCGAGCAAATCCACCCGTCCGATCTCGCGCAGATACATCCTGACGGGATCGTCCACGAGATCCACCATCGTCTCGGGCTCTTCGGCCTCTTCCTCGATCTGTTCCAGATCGTCGGGCGACGGCTCCTCCTTTTGCCAATCGGCCAGGTCGGCGTCCTCGTCGCCTTCAGGCTCTTCAAAATCATCCGCCGCAGGATCGGCTATATCGAGGTCGTCGTGGTCTTCGGACTCTTCCCAGGTCTCATTGTCGGCGCGATGCGCCCGACGGGCCGGTTTCTGACGAGATGTCATAACTTCTCCTCCTTCACACACACTATGAAGATTCTTTCTTTCCCACATTTATTTTCGAGGTTCATTGCGCTAACGCCCACTGTACTCGAAGCAATTCCTCAGAAAGCGCCTGGATAGTGCGGCTATACCGGGTCGCCTTCAAATCCCCCTCAACCTGAGCCTCGGCCACGAGCGACTGCGTTTGTTGTAAGGTCGCCCGCAGACGCTTTTCGCGCAGGCGCAAGATTGTGCGCGAAACATCCCGCTGCAATTGATCCTGAGTCATGTCCGGCAATGCCATCGCAATCCATTCGTAAACCTGCGCCACAATGTCCGCCGGGAGCAAATCGTCCAGCTCGACCTCCGGATGCTCGCTCATCTCCGACCAGGCCGCCCAGACCAGGCGATAGGTGGATGAGAAGTCCTCGTCGCTGACGTCCCCCAGGTCTGCATCCTGGAATTTCTGATCAATCTGTCCCAGAAGTTCGGGATACCGCATCAGAATTGCCAGAATGTGCGCCTGCATGTCCGCGGCCTGCACGGTGCGCCCGGCGGCGCCGACTGCCGCCTGCTGCCTGACGGCCTGAGCGCGGTCGCGCGCCCGCAGACGATCCAACAGGACCCGCGAATCCAATCCCAACCGCATCGCAACTTCCTGCACGTAAGCCTCGCGCTCGACGCTGTCGGCGATGTCCCCCAGCAGCGGCAACATCGCGTCCACAATGCGCGCCTTGCCCTTCGGCTCGCCGGGATTTTCCTGTTTCAGCAGTTGCTGAAAGTAGAAGCGCACGATCGGCTGCGAACCGGCGATCAACTGCTCCCATCGCGTCGGGTTTTCCAGGATCAGCTCATCGGGGTCCAATCCTTCCGGCATGGTGGCCACCCGGATGTCGGCCTTGAGCCGGCCTTCGTACCCGACCAATCCACGCGGATCAAATACCGGCTCCCAGTCGCGCTCCAACGTCTGGCGCGCGGTCTGCAATCCTTGTAACGTGCCGTGAATCCCGGCGGCGTCGGGGTCCAGCGCCAGGACAAAGCGCTTGGTCAGGCGTTGCAGTTGCTTCAGATGCGCTTCGGTCAACGCCGTGCCCATCGGCGCGACCACATTGCAGTAGCCCGCCTGGTACGGGATCATCACGTCCATGTACCCTTCGACGATGACGGCCGCGTCGGCCTGCCGAATGGCCTGGCTGGCGAGGTGGTAGCCAAAGAGTACCTTACTTTTGTCGAAAAGCAAAGTTTGGGGCGAGTTCATGTACTTGGGTTGTGCGTCCTTGCTCAGAACACGCCCCCCAAAAGCGATCACCCGCCCTTTGCGGTCACAAATCGGGATCATCACGCGGTCGCGGAAGCGATCGAAAGTGCTGCGGAGAGGCCCCTCGGCGCTCTCGTCCTTCTGCACCAGCAACCCGGCGGCCACCATCTCCTCAACCGAGAACCCCTGGCCTGACAGGTGTGTGCGCGTCGCGTCCCAAGCATCCAGGCTGTATCCGACACGGAAGGTCTCCAGGGTCTCGCGGGTAAACCCGCGCTTCGCCAGATACTTGCGAGCGTGCTCGGCCTGCGGCGCGGTGAGCAGCAAGCGGTGATAATAATCCGCCGCCGCCTCGTGCAACGCGCGCAGCCGCTCGGTCTCGGTCTCGGTCTCGACTTGCTCCGGCGTGCGCGGCTGAAGTTCCACGCCCGCCCGGCGGGCCAGTTCTTCCAACGCCGTGCGGAAGTCCAGCCCTTCAAATTCCATCACAAAATTGAAAAGATCGCCGCCTTTGCCGCAGCCAAAGCAATGCCAGCGCTGGTTGTCAGGGAAAACATAAAACGACGGTGTTTTTTCGGTATGAAACGGACACAGCCCTTTAAAATACCGGCCAGATTTCTGTAACTGGATATGCCGGCCCAAATATTCGGTAATATCTAAACGATCCTTGACATCATCTACAACGCCCATCGGCAATTTGTCCCCGGCAGCAGACGCCCATCCTTCCTTCCTTCAACCTGGCTCATTGGCTGGAACCCTATTGTACTCAGGTGAAGAGGAAAGGCAAGACACAAGAGGGTGCATTTCAAGATGGGGGCAAAACCCGTATTGGCGTAGGGGCGAGGCATTCCCAAAAGACTCTGTGGATACGCAGGCTTTATGAGATATACCATGCCGTATGGATAAGGCGCCTACGCGGAATGCCTCGCCCTTACTCACCATCGCCACGTCCAGCGAACCATGTCGTCGGGCGCCCGCGCGCCGTCTTTGTCGAAGGCCGGGAGCCGGTCGCCGGTCGCCGGGAGGTACATCCCTACTTCCAGTCGCACAGCTTTGGGCAGGGGCGTGGGCAACGGCAGCCGATGAACGTCCGGGACGGCGTCGCCGGGCAGCCACCACGACGTGGGATAGCGCCCTTCGGCCGGGGCCCCATCGTGTTGCGACAGTGAAGCGCCTGACCCATCCACCCAATGCACAAAAACGGTGTAATCGCCCGCTGGCGTCGAGCGAGCCTGCCACGCCAACGTCACCACCAGCGTTTCCCCCAGGCTGACGTCGTAGCCGCGCAAAAGCACGGATTCTCCCAACGTGTAATTGAGCGGATAGGCCGGCGACTCACCCCGGCCCGGTCGCACCCGCCACGGGCCAAGCGTTGCCTGATCGCCGCCCGCAATCAACGGGACGCGCGCGCCCTGCGCGTCGCTCAGGCCCACCCGCGCCCAGTAAAGCCCGAACGGAATCTGCTCCGGCAATTCCAGCCGGTGAACCTGCCGCATCCGATCGCCGCGCTGCCAGAAATCCGCCGGGTAAAGCGTCCCGCCTAGCCACACGTCATCGCCGGCGACGCGCTGCGTCGGATCGAGCGACGTGAGGTGTACCCAGGTCTGGTAACGCGGCTGCGCCGGCTGCGTCGCCTCCCAGTAGAGCGTGAGGGCCAGGTCGTCGCCGGGGCGCAAGTCTTCCTGCGCAGCCCGGTATCCGCGCAGAGCGGGCCCGCCCACGAAGCCGGCAGCGAGCGGTTGCGCGTCCGCGGGTATCTGCGCGATCTGCGGCGAAGCGAACGCCGGCGCGAGCAGCGTCCAGGGGACCAGCGCCGCGAACGCTCCCAGCGCCGCGCCGGTCAGCGCCAACCCGATGCGCGCGGCCTTCGCCGGCAGCCATTGCGCCAGCCCCCACGCCAGCAGCACGCCCGCCGCTGCCTGGCTGGGGAAGAGCAAGCGGCCATACGGCGAACCGGTGGCCAGGGACCAGCGCACCAGCGACAACACGTTGAGCGACCACAGCGCGCCGAGCACAGCCAGTCCGCGCCAGGTGAGCGGCGCGCGAGGGCGCCATGCCCCGCCGGGCAACGCCAACCGCAGCCAGCCGCCCAGGGCCAGCGCCGTCATCGCGGCCAACGCGGTGTACACCGGCCACGGCGCCGACAAAAGCGCCCAGCCGAAACCGGCCCAGTAGGTCTCGAAGACGGTCGCCAACTCCCGCAGGCCGAAATGCGCCAGCTGCATCTGGCTGGCAAAATGCGGCGCCAATCCCGACCAGTCGCCGCAGCGCGCGGCATTGTTCACATACCAGGGGCAACCGGCGATAAGCGCCGCCGTCCCCAGAGAGAACCCGTCGGCCAGCAGCTTGCGCCAGGGCCAGGGGCGGCGCTCGACCTGCCCCAGGATCGCCAGAGCGCCCACCGGCAACAGCAGGAGCGCGCTCTGCTTGACCCACAGCCCGGCGCCGATCAGCGCTCCCAGCGCGGCCCAACGCGGCCAACCGGCGCGGTCGCGCATGGCGCGCAACGCCAGCCACAGCCACAAACTGGACAGCGCGATCAGCAGTGGGTCGTTGCTCACGCTCGCCGACGCGGCCACAAATTGCGGATTGAACGCGACCAGCGCCGCGGCGCCGCCGGCCACTTCGGGCCGATCCGGGAAAAGCAGTTGCGCGCTGCGATAGGCGCAGATCACCGTCACCGCGCCCAAAACCACCGACAGCAGGCGCAAAACCAGCGCCGCGCGCCACGTGGCGCTCCCCGACCACGTCTCGCCGGGCAAATGAACGAAAACATTCTTGTTGTGAGGATCGGCGTCGCGCTGCGGAGCCCACCCCATCTCCCAGGCCGGGTTGGGGATCAGCCGGGCAGGCAAGTCCTCCAGCGGCGTCCAGGCGGTGAGCAAGGCCGCCAGCCCGTGGTAGAGCGGCGGCGTGTAATAGAGCGGCGGTTCGTGGTAACGCAGCGATTCGGCCATCGCTGCGCCGGTTGTGATCCGCGCAGACAACACGACCGGTTCGGGGAGGCGCCGGTAACGCCCAAGATAGTGGATAACCTGCAGATGAGAAGATTCGTCGGGGGCTTCAAAAAGCGGCGTTGTCAAGGCGTAGCACACGCCTAGCGCGACAAAAGCCGCCACAATCACCCAGAGGACGCCATCGCGCCGGGCAGGGGTCAGCGTAACTCGACCTCCCAGTCCTGCACCTCGACGTGCCGGCATTCATCTTCGACCCAATGCACGGCCTTTTCCAACACCGCGTAAAGGTGGCCGGACTCGTTGCCGACGGCGACCATCGCGAGCTCGGCGGACTGCCAGGTATCCTGGTTCCCCACCTCCGCCGCCGCCACCTCAAACGTGCGCCGCAAATCATTCAACAACGGCTTCAAAACGTGCCGCTTTTCCTTTAGCGAATACACGCCGGGCAGATAGAGCTTCAAAACACAGGCGCCAATAATCATCGCACTTCCTCAAAAAAATCTGGGGGTGGGGGT
>DAOUFX010000212.1:0-23500 GCA_034429675.1 Anaerolineae bacterium
CCGTTCATCAAGCTGGTCACGGGTTTGGGCGATGAATTGACATTGCCGTTCATCAAGCTGGTCACGGGTTTGGGCGATGAACTGACATTGCCGTTCATCAAGCTGGTCATTGAATTATGCGACAAATGCGCTGCGCAGAGTAGTATAGTGAGATTGCTAATTAGTGGAGCCGAAATTATCGGGACTACCTCTATAGACGATTTGAGAGATGTTTTGACAACAATCTCCGTTCGATTATCATCTAATCTCCCGGCCCTGGTTGCGGATCAAACAGTATCAAAAGTTGTGATTGAATGGGGTATAACTATGAAAAAATACCCTCAGTTGATAGATGTGCTTGATCAACAACCCAATTATACTGCCGTTCTCAGACGAGATCCTTCTCTGATGAAGTGGATGCCCTATTTCTTGGGATTGGAAGTTAATAATGAATTTGATATTGCTCTTAACCATTTGGAGGATCTGGGAGTGACTGCAACTAGACTCGGATATGAGATTCGGAAGCTTATTCCTGATACCTCTACTGGAGGTATGATAAAGGCAATTGCAGAACTGTTTAAGGGCGGTGCACTTAACCTGTTTTCGAAGGATGGCCTCAAGATGATGAAAGAGCTTTGGGAAGCTGTTCGAATGCAAGGTGGGCGATTAGAAGATATTAAGAAATTTGAGCAATATTATATGGAAACGCTTATGAAAAATCAGCCCGAGGTCGCTCAGTTTTTAGCAGCGAATGAGCGACTAAACACTATTGTTGCCGAAATGGATGTGGAGGGGGCTGATTCCTTGGTGTCCATTGCTGTGAAGATGCGACAGGGATTTTCTCCTATGGATATGGGGAATTTTACTGAACAACAAAAGAAGTTACTGAAGATCATTTTGGCTGAAATAGATGGGATCGATGATATTACCAAGCTTGGAGAAGACGGACAAGGTATAATCCGGCGTTTTCATGATACTTTGTATAAAACCAAAATATATATCGATAATCCATTTGAAAAATAAGGCTCGATTAGAGCTTTAATGGTCTTCAACTACTACAACATTGGCGCGTCTATCTGGACGCGCCAATGTTGTATTCTTACACTTGTCAGGTAACTTTTTGTTTATCACATCCCACCTTTTACCACCACCGGCAACCACACCACAAACGGACGGTTCAGCCACACCTGGCACTCTTCGTTGTCTTTGTTCCAGACGACGGCGTCCAGATCGCCGTCGTCGTCCAGGTCGCCGAGGGCGATGGCGGTTCCAAGGGGAAAGGCGTTGGGCGACAGGGTGAAGTGGGCGAAGCCGTCGTTCAGCCATAGCTCCTGCGCTGCTTCGCCGCGCTTGCCGACGATCAGGTCGAGGTCGCCGTCGCCGTCCAGGTCGCCGGCGGTCGCCAGGTTGCCGTCAAACGCCGCGTGGGGTTTCCCGAAGTTGCCGCTGTCATCGTTCAGCCATATCTTGCTTTTCTGGTTCAAGAAGTCGCCCACCGCCGCGTCGGCGTCACCGTCTCCGTCAAAATCTCCCATCGTCACAGCCGCGCCAAAGTTTATGCTGTAGGGTTCTGTCGGCGCCAGGTCAAAATTGCCGCTGCCGTCATTGGCATACAACCGGGAAGTTCCCCCACAACCGGCGGCCACAAATGCGTCCAGATCGCCGTCCGCATCTACGTCGTTTAAGGCCAGGGGATGGGTACAGGTGGTGTCGTCGAAAGCGCTGTAAGGCGCATCGCCAAAGTTGCCGCTGCCGTCGTTGCGCCATACCTCTGTAGGATGACTGTAGTAAAGGAAGAGCGCATCGAGGTCCCCGTCTCCGTCCACGTCGCCTAAGACCACGGGGCTGCTGAGGCCGCTGTTAGAGAAGACGCTGTGTGCTTCGATGCCAAAGTTTGCGTGACCGTCGTTCAACCACACTTCGTTTAGCTCGCCGGCGTTGGCGATGACGGCGTCAAGGTCGCCGTCGCCATCCACGTCGCCCAAGGCGCCCTTGGAATACGTCTCGTCTGTGCTGAAAGTATCGTGAGGCGCGTCTCCGAAATTTCCGGTCCCATCGTTCAACCAGATCGTTTCCGGGGCGGTATAGTAGATGTTCGCGCTGACGATCAGGGCATCCAGGTCGCCATCCCCGTCCAGGTCGCCCAGCGCCAACGACCCCAGATACTCGCCGTCGAAGGTGTCGTGCGGCGATTCCCCAAAGTGGCCGCTGCCTCCTTGTGCGCCCACGCGGAACTGCCAGACGGTGGGCGATAGCGTCCCCGTCCCGCTGATGTTCTGGATGTCGCCCGAGGCGCTGACCTGGACCGGTTCGCCGGGATGGAAGCGCCGCGAGGGCGTCACGACGATGGTGTGTCCCGCGTCTACCAGAACGGCGGCGTCGGTCACCAATCCGCTTTGCATTGCGTGCACGGCAAGTGTGCGGCTGGTCACGGTCGTCGCGCTCAAAGGCTCCCTGAAGGTGAGCGCAACTGTGTTGGTCACGTGCGCCGTGTGGCTGTTGCGCGCGGGATAGAACGCCAGGCTTTCCTGTCTTGCTTTGCTACTCATCGCAGATGCCCCGGCAGCCAGCGCCAGGCTCAATCCAAAGACAATCCATAAACGTTTCGTTTTCATTGGTTTTTCTCTTTCATAGGATTTTGTTTGAAACTGCGGGTGCGATTAGGATTTAACCGCAGAGAGCGCAGAGATTTTTTGTGTTTTTCTGCGTCCTCTGCGGTTAAATACCGCAACGGTAGTATCATAAGCGGTGGATGTTACCGGGGATTTACCGGGATGTTACCGAGATGTTACCGATTGTGGGGTTCGGGTTGCCTGTCCGATCGGGTGGGTTTTTCTGAGAATTAAAAAATCCCTGCTACAAAATTGCCAACCCCATGCTATAATGGAAACATTATCTCGGATTTATTTTTCGCCAGTCATCGCAATTATTTAATCAGTAATGCACGGAGGCATCCTATGGCGAATGCGCGAGAGACCACGCAGTCCGCGCAGAAGTTGCGCGCTGCAGAGAAATCCCCCCAATCTTCTCCGCAGTCGAAGTTGGATCGTGTTCTTCCCCCTGGGTTAGAAGGTTTGAATGGCCCCTTAGGCGGCCCCACAAGTCCGTTTTACGGCGGCACCGTCGAGTCACAGGCGAAGCTGGTAGCCCGTTCGAATACGGCGCAGCAGCAGACGACGCTGAGCGACATCGGCCTGGTGCAGGGAAACCGCCATTTGCAGCGGGTGGTCTCGCGTGTGCAGCTGAAGCCCTCCGAGGAAGCGCTCTCGAATGAGCCCTACACGCTCGAGGACGGGGCGGAAAGCACTCAGGTGATGACGGCACCCCTGCGCGGCGCGATTTCTCGCGTCGCGTTTTCGTCTTTCATGCCCAAGTTGTCGGTGAGCCAGCCCGGCGATCCCTATGAGCTGGAAGCCGACTCGGTGGCCGACCAGGTGATGAAGATGCCGCAGACGTCGGCGCCGGCACCGGAGAAAGACACTGCCAAAGGCGAGTCCGGGACGTCCGATGAGCAAACGGTCGCCCCGAAAGTTTCGCGCGCCTTGAATATCTCCGGCGTCAGCCGTAGCTTGGGCGATAGCGCGCTCCGCACTCACGCTCCGCACCCCATCACGCATTCCCCCGCCCTGCAACGGCTCACCGTCAGCGAGCCGGGCGACGCCTACGAGGTGGAAGCCGATCAGGTGGCCGATCAGGTGATGAAGCTCCCCGCTTCTGCCACGCCTCCGCCGCCTGCCGCGGGCGATAACGGCGACGACGATACCAACAACGCCGGTAAGAATTCCCTCAATCGCGCCGTGCAATTGCAAGCTGACGGCGGCAACCGCGACGTGGATGCCGGCGTCGAGCAAGATGTGAATTCGCTCAAGGGGCTGGGGCAACCCATGCCCGATGGCGAGCGCGAGTTCTTCGAATCGCGCATGGGCTACGATTTCGGCAATGTGCGCCTTCACACCGATGGGAAGGCGGTGCAGACGGCGCGCAATCTCAATGCGCGCGCTTACGCGGTCGGGACGGACATCGCGTTTGGGCAGGGCGAATACGCGCCCGGCACGACCGAAGGCCGCCGCTTGATGGCGCACGAGCTGACGCACGTGGTGCAGCAGGGCGGCGCCGGGCTGAAGGAGGCGCCGGAACAGCCGGCGGCGTCCGCGCCGGAGGTCGAGCCCGATCTGGCGGCGCGCGAGACGATTGCGCGCGAGCTGGATTCCTTCTCTATGCGCGATTTGATTCAGAATAAGATGGAGGAGGCGCGCGAGAAGGCCCGCGCCATGGAGAGCGGCTGGCGGATGCGCGTTTCGCGTTTGGTGCAGGCCCTGCAGGCTCAGAAGCGCAAGAATCCGATCCCCGATATGAATCAGATGCGCGAGCAATCGGCGCAATTCCGCGACAAGGTGCGCCTCGTGGTGACCGAGGCTGCGGGGCATATGTGGAAAGAGTATAAGTTCAAGGTGACGCTGCCCATTATTGCCGAAGTGGCGGCGCAAGCCAAAAGCTCCGACGGCAGCGTCCCGCTCAGCGCCAACGATATGAAAATCAAGCCGGGGGACTATCCCGAATACGAGGCGATGTTGGATCCCATCGGCGAGAAGGCGATTTTGGAGGCGTTGCGACAGGCGTTCCGCAAGACGGACCTCGAGAAGGAAGTCGGGACGCTGATCAAGGTGCCGAAAGAGGAGGCGGCGCCTTCTGCTGCGGCTGAGGAGGGCGGCAGCGGCGGCGCTCAGGCGGGCGCGGGATCGGGCGCGTCATCCGAGCAGAAGGAGGGCGCGACCGGGGCGGCAAGCGAAGAAAATCATGCGGACGGGGCGCAGGGCGACGCGGCGCAAGCTGCTGCAGGGCAGGAGGCCGGCGCGGAACCGGCGTCCGCAGGGCAGGCCGGCGCAGAACAGGCGGCAGGAGCGCAGGCCGGCGCACAGGACGCTCCGGCGCAGGAAGCGTCCGGCGCGCCCGGCCCGGCGCCCGACGGCGCGCAGGCCGGAGAGGAAGCCGGCGCTCAGGCTCAGCCCGGGCAGGATGGCGCAGCCGCTAACGCGGCTGAGGCCGCCGCGGAAACGCAGTGGAATGACGATAAGCTGCCCAAGCCGGAGGAGTTCCGCAAGCAAAGTCTGCCCGAGGCGCGCCAGACGTTTGGTGAGTCGGTCGTGGAGATGGACGTCGCCAAGCAGACCTTCAGCGATGCGCTGACCGGCGCGATGGGGCAATTCGATGCGACCGCCGGGCAACCGGAGGCCGATTCCTATCGGCAGGTCGCCGAGATGGCGCGCGCTCAGGCCGCCGCCGAAACTGCCGCCGCCGAGATGCAAGTCCAGCAGGAGAACACCGCTCGGACCGAGGCGTTGCACAGCGCTTTGCAGCCCGCAGAGGCAGTCCCATCGGCTGCCGAGATGCCGAAAGAGGCAGAGCTCGCCGCGCCGGAGCAAGCAGAGCCGGCGGTCGAGGGTGAATATTCTGACGGCGCCCAGCCAAACATTGACGAACAAGCCAAGCGCGCCGAGGCCGACAAGGTCAGAGCCGATGTGGATTTGAAGGCGCGCCGTGAAGCGACGGAGGGGATTGCGGATTCTCTGGGCGCTCCGATGCCGGATCCTCAAAAACCGGCGACCAATACCGGGCAACTGGATGCCGAGAAGCAGAAGATGTCCGAGCAGGGCAAGGACATGGGGAAGTCTGACCAGGATGATGGCCAGATCGCTGAATTGCCCGTGGACGAGCCGGTGTTCGAGCCGCAGACCCCCAGCCCGATGATGGTCTTCCGCAAGGCCGACGGCGCGGGCGCCTCCCTGGCGTTGGGCGCCGAGACCGAGGGCCAGATCGCGCAATTGCAGACCTCCGGCGCCCCGTTGCCCAAGAACGAGAAAGCTTTCTTCCAGCGGCGGATGGGGCGCGATTTGAGCGATGTCCGCATCCACACCGGGGGCGAGGCCGCTCAGCTCAACCGGGCCTTGCAATCCGAGGCTTTTACCGTGGGCAATCACATCGCGTTTGCCCAGGGCAAATATCAGCCGGGGAGCGCTCAGGGGCGGCGGTTGATGGCGCACGAGTTGGCGCACGTGGGGCAGGGCGGCCCGCAGCTCAAGGGCTTTGGCTTCAATATCTTCGCGTGGATCAAACGCATTTTGAAGCTGGTGCAGGCCGTCGTCAACTCCGAATCGGCGTTGCTCGGCGTTTTGCAGGTGCTCAAGAGCATGGCTCTGGATATGCTGGAACGCATCAAGACGAAACTGCTGGATGCCCTCATGACCGGCAACATCAACGCCATCAATATGCAGATGATCACCGACGAGATGACGGTCGAGAATCTGGAGCAGTCGTTCGACGCGGCCGTGCAGCAGCAGGCGCAGCAGAACGAGGCCGAAGTG
The DNA here is from genome assembly GCA_034429675.1 of Anaerolineae bacterium. Taxonomy (GTDB): domain Bacteria; phylum Chloroflexota; class Anaerolineae; order B4-G1; family SLSP01; genus JAKQHY01. The sequence continues at coordinate 6,342 of DAOUFX010000212.1, forward strand.
AAGGCCGAAAGTGAGGCCAAGGCCGCCGAGACGGAAGCGCAATCCGCATCCGACGTCGCCGCGTTGGAAGCCGAGAAGCAGGAGAAAGAGGCGGAATTGAAGGCCGACGAGCAGGCCGCCGAGTCGGAAATGACGACCGAGGCGCAGACGAAAGAGGAAGAACTGCGCGCGTCGGAGGCCGAGGCCGAGGCCGAGATGCAGACGCAGCACGAGCAGGCCGAAGCTGAGAGCCAGGCGAAGGTGGAAGAGGCCGAGTCGCAGATTGAGTCAGACGTGAAGGTGTTGCAGCAGGATGCCGAGACGCTCCAGTCGGATACCGACGAGAAGGCGCAGGAGCGACAGGCCGAGGCCCAGGAGAAGCTGGACAACGTCAAGCAGCAGGCCGAGGAGAAGTTCGCGCCGGAGGCTGTGTCCAAACAAATCAACCTGGATGCGCGCATCGAAGGCGCCATCAACGTCCCGCCGGATCAGTTCGCTGCGTACAAGGAGCGCGTCTATCAGGAGATCACCCAGGAAGCCAGGCAATTGTGGAACGACTTCAAGACCTCGGTGATGGACACGACGGCTCAGGACATTCAAGCGAGCTTCCAGGACTTGCAGACGGCGGCTACCGACGCCTGGAAGGCCCTTCAGGAGCAGGGCAAGACGTTGATGACCACCGCCCAGGGGATGATCAAGGATGTGCAAGATCAGATCAAGGGCATTTGGAATTCGGTGACCGAGAACGCGCTCAAGCTCAAGGGCGACCTCAAGCAGATGGCCGAGCAGGCGTGGTCGGATCTGAAGGGGAAGGCCACCGAGATGTGGAACACCCTCAAGACGAAGGCCACCGAGGTGTGGAACAACCTCAAGACGAAGGCCACGGAACTGTGGGACAACCTGAAGAACAAAGCCACGGAGTTCTGGAACAGCGTGAAGAATTTGTTCACCGGCGGGCTGGACGGGTTGAAGTCCCTCGGCACGCAACTGTTGGGCAATTTGAAGGACACCGTCAAGAACGCGCTGGCGCAGCTGAAGCAGCAAGCGCTGGATGCGCTGAAGAAGCTGGCTCAGGACATCGCGAAGAAGCTGGCGGAGCAAATCACCAAGAACGTCGCCTCGGCGGTTGCGCAGACCGGCGCTTCGGTGGCGGCGACGGCGACGACTGCGGCCAAGGGCGCGCCAATTACACCCTTCGCCTTCCCGGCGGTTATGCGGATGATCGCGCAAACGATTATGGCCGGCGTGAAGAACCTGGCGGAACTGGCTAAGAATGCGCTCAAGTCGCTGACCAAGATGGTGGAGAACGGCAAGAAGTTCGTGAGCAACTTGCTGGAGACCGGCAAGAAGGCGACGGGTAGTTTGCAGGGCTTTGGCAACAAGATGCTGGGGGCGCTCAAGACGCAGGCGACCAACGCCTGGAACTGGGTCAAGGAGCAGGGCACGAACGCGCTCGACAATCTGGCGAAGCGCGCGCAGACGGCCATTGATAATCTCTCCAAGTTGGGCGAGAACGCCTGGAATACCCTCAAGAGTTACGGCGAGAACGCCTGGAACAATCTGAAGGGCTTTGGCGAGAAGGCGTGGAATAGCTTGAAGGACTTTGGCGGCAACCTCCAGGGGCTGCTCGACAAGGGTTGGACGAAGGTGAAGGACCTGTGGGCTAACCGCCAGCAGTTGTTCAAGACGGGCATAGATAAAGTGCTGACCTGGGGCAAGAACATCGCTGTGGAGCAGATCACCGGCCTGTTGGGGAAGGAAGCCCGCGAAATTTACGACATCTACACCACGGCGGTCAAGCCGCGTGTGGATAAGGCGCTGACCTCCATTGGCGAGAGCAAGGTGCTTGACTTTGTTGAGAGTCTGTTCGATTCGGCGCGCGGCGGGAGCTCGGGCGGCAAGGTTCAGGCCAAGCTGAAGCCGGGCGCGACGGTTGCGCGCATGGTTTATCGCACAGTTGACGCGGACGCCGCCGCTCAACCTGCCGCCGCAACCGCGACCGAGGCCCCGACAGACACGCCGGCATCCGAGGCCGCGTCCGCCGGAGCGGAAACTGAAGCGCAGACTTCCGCTGCGGGCGGGGAAGCCCGGAAAGACCAGGCGTTGGCCGCTGAGTCCGAATCGCAGGAGGCGAAAGCTTCTGCGGAGGCTTCTTCGGAAGACGCGGAGAAGGTTTCGGAAGAAGAGGCGCAGGCCGCCGAGGGTGAGAAGGAAGCCGGGGAAGAGGAGAAAGTCGCCGGGGCAGAAGAAGAGAAAGCCGCTCCGGGCGAGGAAGAGGCGGCGGACGGCGAAAAAGAGGAAGCGAAAGCTAAGGAAGAAGCCGGGGCTCAGGGGCAGTCCATGCTCGACGCGCCAATGGAACCGGAGCTGGAAGAGGAGAAAGTGCCGCAGATTCTCGAAGAAGCGGCGGGAATGAATGCATCGCAGTTGAGCAACCGGGAAAACAAGATGTGGTCGCGTATAAGCGGCATGGTCAACCAGATGGTCGCGCAGGACAAGCAAACGATTGCCCAACAGGCGACCGGGAGCGTGCAGCGCGCGGCCGCCGAGGGCGACGTGATGGGCGGTTCCCAGGTCCCCGGGGCTGTCGAGTCGCAGATCGGCGCGCTACAGGGCGGCGGGGAGCCGTTGCCCGACGAAGACCGCGCTTTCTTCGAGCAGCGGATGGGCGCCGATTTCAGCGGCGTGCGTGTCCACACCGGCGGGACGGCGGAGGCGACCTCGCAAGGATTGCAGGCGCGCGCCTACACCGTCGGGTCGGACATCGCTTTCAACCAGGGCGAGTATCAGCCGGGTACGCCTGACGGACGGCGATTGCTGGCGCACGAGCTGACGCACGTCGTGCAGCAGGGCGGCGCCGGCGAATTGCAGCGGCAGCCGGAAGACGGCGTCGCGGCGGGCGTGGCTCCCACGGAAGCTGCGGGCCAGGTTCAGCGCGCCGCCGAGGCAGGCGCGGGTGGCGGTAGCGGCGGTAGCCAGGCGGCATCCACATTCGAGACTTTCGTCACCGGCACGGCCACCGAGCTGGTGAAGGGCTACGACGGCATCGGCGAGCAGATCACCGGCGATTTGAGCGCCGACGCGGCGGCGGTCGCGGCGGAGGCTGTCCCATTGCCGGTGGATATGAAGAGCGCCGGGGAGATTGAGGATCAGGATGCGGCGGGCACGGATGCGGCGGGCGCGGATATTGCGAACGATGTGACCGGCGCCAATCCGGCGCCGTTGCAGGCGACACCGCACGAGAACGCGGGGGAGGCGCCGGACAATACCGCTGAGGCCGATCAGTTGAGCGGCGGCGGCGGGTTGTTGGGCTGGTTTAGCTCGTTGTTCAACCGGTTTAAGGAAGCGTTGACGGGGATTCGCACTAAAGACGAGGGCGTCAATACCGCCAGCAGCGACGATCCGCAATTTGAGGCGGCGGGCGATTCCGATCCGGCACGCGCCGAACGCCAGGCGGAGCAGGGCGAGCAGCAGGTTGACAATCGCCAGGACACGGTCGCCCAGGAGATGACGGATGCGCCCGGCGACGAATTGGTGCAGCCGCAGGATTTGCACGAAGAGGCGCCCGTCGAGATGCAGGAGGCGGAGACGCCTGCGCCGCAGATGGAACCTACCGTGGAAATGCAGGAGTACGCGGCGATGGACGTGCCGGAGAACGTGCGGCAGAGCGCGGACGAGGTCTTGAAGCCCAAGCTGGCCGCCAGCCTGGCCGGGCCGCAATCGGCCGTGGAAGCGGCCGTCGCCGAACGCGACAGCGCCAAAGCGCAGGCCTTCGCCGACGCGCAGGAAGCGGTGGACAAGCAGAAGGCCGACGCCGACGCTGCGCAGGCCGCCGAGGTTGAATCCTATCAAGAGGAAGTTGCCAAGAAGAAGGAAGAGAGCATCAAGGAGACCGAGAAGGTTCAGGAAGAATTCAAGTCGGAGGTGGACAAAGAGGAAACTACCGTCACCGCCGACGTGGACAATCGGATCGTTGAGGACCAGAAACAGGCTGACGCGGCGATTGCCGACGGCGAGAAGAAGGCCGAGGACGAGAAGGTCAAGGCCGAAGAAGCGGCCCGAAAGAAGAAGGAAGAGGCCGAGAAGGAGAGCAAGGAAAAGAGCTGGTGGGATCGCGCCACCGACGCGGTCAAGTCGGCGATCAAGGCAGTTTCCGAAGTCGTTGACAAGATCTTCGAGGCCGTGCGCGAAACCGTCAAGACCATCATTGATACTGCCAAGAAAGCGGCCATTGACCTCATCGAGGCCGGGCGCAAGTGGGTGGTCGGGAAGCTGGATGGTTTCCGCACCTGGGTCAAGGACAAGGTTGACAAATACCTGAGCGAACGCTTCCCGGCGCTGGCCGAAGCGCTCAACACGGCCATAGATGCGGCGGCGGATCTGGCGATTGACGCTGTGAACAAAGTCGCGGATGGACTCAAGACCGCCGTCACCGCGATCGCCGACACGTTGGGCGGTGCGCTGGATGCGTTGCTGAACGTGTTCCAGAGCCTGGTTCAGGCGCAGTTGGGGCTGATCACGGCCCTGGTGACGGGTGACTTCCTGGAGGCGGCGCGCTTCATCTTCGAGGCGGCGCTCAAGGCCCTGGGCCTGCCGGTGGACCAGATCATGGGCATCCTCAACAAGTCCGGCGAGGCGATCAAGCAAATCTTCTCCGATCCCATCGGATTCCTGGGGAACCTGGTCAACGGCGTGAAGCTCGGCTTCAACAACTTCATCGCCAACATCCTGACGCATTTGCAGAACGGCTTCATCGCCTGGCTGACCGGTTCGCTGGGCGAGATCGGGATCACGCTGCCCGAAAAGTTCGATCTCAAGGGCATTTTCCAGCTCGCGATGCAAATCCTCGGCGTCTCGATGGATCAGATCAAGGGCAAGGTGACGAAACTGCTGGGCTTCGACATCTTCGGCCTCATTGACCAGATCAAGCAAATCTGGGAGATCTACAAAGAGGGTGGCGTCCCGGCGCTGGCCGAATATGGGTTGGGGCAGTTGATCGGCGAGGGCCAGGCCGACGCGATTTTTGACCTGATCGAAGCCATCCAGGCGATCATCGCCGGGGACTGGGGCAAAGTCTGGGAGCTGATCCAGGAGAACCTGGCGATGCTGGAAGAGCTGGTCATCGGCAAGATCAAGGAATTCCTGGTCGAGAACGTCATCAAGGCCGGCGTGACCTGGATCATCAGCCTGCTGAACCCTGCCGGGGCCATTGTGCGCGCGGTCAAGGGCATCTACGACATCGTGATGTTCTTCATCGAACGCGGGCAACAGATCATGGCGTTGGTGAGCGCCGTGACCGACTCCATCGCGGCCCTCGCGTCGGGAGACATCAGCGGGGCGGCGAGCGCAGTCGAGCAGGCGTTAGCGAAGGGCATCCCGGTCGCAATCGGCTTCCTCTCCTCGCTGTTGGGGATCACCGGCATCACCGCCAAGATCAAGTCCGTCATCGAGAGCGTGCGCGAGGCCGTGGACAAGGCGCTCGACGCCGTCTTCAACTTCGGCCCGATCAAGGCCGTCGGCGACTTCATCCGGGGGATTGTGGACAAGATCAAGGGTGGGTTGAAGAAGATTTTGAAGTTCCTGTTCCCGGAGAAGCAGTTCAGTATTGGCAAGGAATCGCACACGTTGTCCCTCAAGGCTCAGGGCACCGGCGCGCCGGTGGTCTATATGGCAAGCGGTAACCCGCAGCCTTTGCTTGACAAGCTTGACGCGGCGCAGAGCGATTCTAAGATTCCGGCGGATGCAAAGCGGGACATCCCGGCGGCCAAGTCGCTGGTCGAGGAAATCCAGACGTTGGGCGAGCAGGGCGACAAAGAAACCGACGCCGCCAAGCAGGATGCGATCAAGGCGGACATCAATGCCAAATACAACACCCTGGTTCCTATGCTCGTCAAGATTCTGGGGGTGAGCGACGCGCTGACAGGCGAGGCCAAGCGCAAGTACGACCAGGTTATGTCCGATAGCGCCATTCCGAGCGGCGTGAAGAAGAGCTTTGAGACGGAAGTCGAGGCGAAACTCTTGAGCGCTCCCGATCCGGGCGCCGACCAGGTGCAATTGCTGAAGGATGTTGTATCTGGGGGCGATTTCCTGGCGAAGGGGCCGGAAATCCCGGCCGGGGAATTGGAAACTAAGGGAGGCATGACCCGCGCCGTGCCACTCGAGACGATTTGGAAGGACAATCTGCCTGCGGATTATAAGAAGAAGTATCGTACTTTTGAGCGTTGGTTGAGTGCGATCGTTGGGGACAAGAGCATTTTCAATCCCAGTACACATTTGTCAAGGAGCAGCACGATACCGGGAAAGTATGCTACCGCTTGGTGGGCGCCCCGCAATCAGCAGAAGGGCAACACGATGGCGGAACTGATCGTCGAGTTGTCGCTGGATCCGGGCGCCTACGCGGGCGGTTGCGTTCGCGTCACGATCGGGCCGGATGCCGCCAAGATGGCGGGCTTCAAAAAGCCGACTGCCTTGGACGGTATTTTTAATTCAGAGTTTGTTACTGCGCCGGGTAAGATTTGGGGGGTTACGGCTGGCGGCTCGCTGGAAGCTATTGCGCCTAAGATTTCTCTGAGCGAGGCCACTCAGCTCGAGTATATGGAAGGGGATATGTCGCGTGCGGAAATCATTCCCGATATGCCTGTCGCGGAGGGAGACGAGATCAGGTATCGGCCTGTAGGCGGTCCTGGACACAGATGGGGCGACGCTACTGTTACTAAGGTTGACGCAATGGCGGACGAAATTGTGTTAGATATTACCGATCCTAAGTATAAGACAGGCTTGAAAAAAGGTCCCTTGACGCTGCATGGCGCAGACATCATCGGAAAGATGGGAGAGACATGGAAACCATCGTCCGGGGTTGACGATCAAATCAACGATATCACAGAGGCGCTCAATGCGGTCGGTGGTTTGATGGAGTTTATGAAGGGAATGGCGAAGAGCAGTAGCGCCGGTGGCATGACCCTTGAAGAGTTTACTGATCTTTGGGGAATTTCAGAGATTCGCCAATTGCTTGCAGGCCGCTTACGGGCTCTAAAATTGGGGAATCATGAATGGCTACCTGGCGAGATTATCAACAAGGTCATTGACAAAGCAGCGATAGATTTCGCTAACCAGGGCCAGAAATGGATCGATTTGCAAAACAAGTTACGCACACCTACTGATTGGATTATTTTCGAGCCGGATCGATGGACGCAGGAGACGTTTGAGGATGAGTTTGGAGATAAGGAAACTGTCTATGTACCGCAGGGACATTCCGGTGCTCTCTACAAAGATGGCAAACCGTTGACGGTAGGACAGCCGGAGTTCCATCAGGCTATTATAGGTGTGTTTACCGGTTCTTCTACGGTTGAGCAATACAAAACTTCCTTGGTGGCGAAAATTGAAGAATGGGTGTGGAAGGATGATCAACCGGTTAAGACTCCTATCCATCCGCTGGTTACTTATAATGGTAAGCGTGTGGAGGACGATCCGGAAGACTTTGCCGATAAATACAAGAGTAGTTCGAGCACTATGATCAAAACTATAGAAGCAACGATTGATGGTGTATTCGCATGACAAAATCGGCTAACATAACTGATCCAGGTTTGAGCGTAGCTGTGGCTAAAGCTGTTCGCCACGCTGCCCCTTTCTTGCTCGCGGAACTTGACCGGGTGAAAGGATCCATATTGATTGAGCATGCCCGGGACTTGACCGAGTTGCGATATTTACCGAATTTGTCCGAAGTAAGTATATTTGCTGCCGATGTCGTTGATCTTGAATTCGTTCGTTACCTTTCTCATCTGGAGTCTCTGATAGTGCTTTGTACACCGATTCAGGATCTGGCGCCGCTGGCACATCATCCAAGCTTGGAACATCTTGATGTCCGGTTTGCTTTTGTCCGAGACGCGGCACCTCTCTTGACTTTATGCCATCTTAAAACGGCCACCTTTATGGGTGTTCCCTGGACGGAGGATAGTTATCGGAAAGTGTTGCCTCGATTACAAAGTGACTCGAATGTGCGCCTTGAGTGCGGGGATGAAGAAGATTGGCGTAACACAAGCAAACTGGTGGACAAATATAAGATGTCGCTTTGTTATGGCCGACCGGACAACTTGCTGGGTGTCACTGTGCGACCTGGGGTGCCGAAGTACACTGATGGCAATGTGGATTTTGTAACTGATGAAGAGTTTGATGTGTCCAATCTGTTGTTTGCATTATCGCGGCGGCCAGATGACGATAGGGAAGAATTATTGGGAAAAACACTAGGGGTGGCTTTAAAGAAGAGCAAGGGTTTTAGGGTTTTGGATTTTGCGCCACAGCGTGAAGTAGGCGACGCTCAAAAAGCGCGTGGATGGATCGAGGCATCCAGCCTAAATCCTGCCATCAAATCCTCTCTTTTGCGTTTCGTCGAACGCTTTTCGATGCTCGCATATTACAGAGTGAGTGGTCAAGTGGTGGACAAAGAAGCCGCAAAGGCTGGTGTAGGTTTGCCTCGACAGTTCTTGGATATGCGGAAGACTTTGACTTATGTAGAAGCCGATCGCGACGCGCTCATACGTTTTGATCATCCAACGGAACAGAAACACTGGGAGGGGAGCGCGGTGTGGTTCCGTCTGCACTTGGCCGACATGAGCCGCTATGATCGTGAAAGGCTTGCCGTCCAAAATGCTAAGATTTTGCCCTACGGCTTTGCGACATCCGAACATCGTGACATTACCCTTGCTATCAATGTTTCGGGTGCAAATGATCCAAGAGTTTATGCATATTTCCCTGAGAATCTTGACAGTCCCAGTCTTGGGCCTTCCTATATATCCCAATCTGTTAACACGTTATTTCCTTCATATGAGGAATTTTTCGATCATATTGCTCAAGTCAAAATCAAAGATGGCGACAAGGAAAGAATCGTTAAAAGTACACACTGATCGCACGTTGGAAGTATGGAACGTTTTCAAGTTGAGGATTTGCTTATGACCATTTTTGAAGGTGTGGCATTCACCGGCGACCTGACCCAACTGGTCGCCGACCAGCTGGCGACCGGCAGATACCGCGGTCGTGAAGACAGCGCGCCAAGCGATTGGTTGGATCGCGCGTGGCATGCGCTGCCCGCTTCCGATCGCTCTCGCTTGACCGACGCTATTCATCGGGCGCTTACTCACGCCGACCCACAGGTACGCTCCGAGGCGCTTCGCTTTCTCGACGGTAATCCGCGCCTGGCCGATTCGCAACGTTTGCTTGACCTCGTTGAGAATCATTGGTACCTTTTCAAGGGGTTGCGTAGTCCGTTGGATTCTCCGGATACTGATCGTGGGAACACCCTGGTGCAGTTGGCGGCGGATTGCGCGACCGGTGAGCGCGGTGCGCGCTTTCGGAAGTCCATGGCGTTTGATCCGGAATACGGGGATTGGGTTCTGGCGGCGCTGGCCGAGGAGGAATCGGAATGGGCGGCGGAGCACATCCACGAGCTGGTTGCGCCAGCGCTCGATCCGAATGGATCACGGTTGACTGTGTTGGTGTTTAATCTTCAAGAATGCCCAGAGGTGTTGCGTTGCGCCGTGATCAATCTGGCAGCCCATAGGCCTACGCTCAAGGCGCAGTTAGCGAAAACCATCCGCGCCGAGGTTGATTCGGCGGAGCTTCGCGAGGAATTACTGCAACAATTGGCGTGATTCAGGGGCGACAACTAACATGGATTTTGTGGGTAGTGCAGTTTTTCTGACGCTGCCTGCAAAGTCCGTGTTTTGCATTCTACGGTGTTAATCGCTCGTCCTCGTGCTTCGCATAGTCAGAGGAGTTCTGCGTGCTCGTTATTCTTCACTGCAAAGCACTCTGCCTCCCATCGCGCAATCTCCTCCCGCATCTTCGCCGCCAGCGGGCTGGTGACGCCTTCAAGCGCGATCAATGTCTGCCGGAAACAGTCGGCGGCGATTGCGTCCTGCCCCAATTCCTGATAGGCTTTGCCGAGGAGGTGCAGGTATTCCCCCTCACGGATGGGATTGCCGATCTCCCGTGCGAGCGCCAGCGCTTGTCGGTAGTAGCCGATGGCGCCCGGCGCGTCATCTGCCTCTGCGATCTGTCCCCGGTCCTGGCAAAGTTTGCCCAGGGTGCTCAGGTGAATGCTGGCGTTCAGCCGGTCGCCGACCTCCCGCGCGATGGCCAATGCCTGTCCGGTATAGTCCCAGGCGCGTTCCGCCTGTCCCAGATCGCGATAGATGCGTCCCAGTTTCCCCAGCCCCTCGCCTTCCAGTCCGTAAAACTTATACGTGCGGGCAATGTCGAGGCATTGTTGGTAGTATTCGCGGGCGCGTTCCAACTGTCCTTCGCTGCCGTAACACTCCCCGATGTGACCCATGACAAAAAATTCATGTCTACGGCTGCCGTGCGCGCGCATAATGATCAATGCTTGCTGAAGATAGTCGAGAGCTTGCCGGATTTCTCCCATCTCGTGGTAAAGACACCCAAGACCGTTCAGTGCATTGCCTTTGCGCCTTTCGCTGCCGATTTCTTGCGCGATGTGTAAAGCTTGCTGCGCATATTCGATCGCTTTCCCGGTATATCCATTTTGTTGGTACATGGAGGACAAATTGGACAGGCAAAGGCTTTCGCTGTTATAAGCGCCGCTCTTGCGATATTCGGCGGCGGCCTGTTCCACGTAGTTAATTCCTTCTTGCACTCGCCCCGCATCGTAGCAGGCTATACCCAGACTCGTCAGCAGGGTGGCGGTTGGTAATCCCTTCTCTTGGGCCAACGTCAATCCACGAATGCAGATTTCTATTGCCTGGGGATAGTTGCCCCGTTGATAAGCCAACCCTCCCATCGCCGCCAGTGTCTTTGCGATTTCATCGAATTCATCGGTTTTTTGCGCCAGCGTCATGACTTCTTGAAGCAACGGATCCATTTGATCGAGTTCCCCGCGTCGTTCCTTCTCGTAGGCTATGCACCGTAGCGTTCTCATCAGGGGACCCGGTTCTCCCAGGCGTCGCGCGGCCGTTTCGGCTCGCTCGTGCCAGGTGGTCGCCACCGCAGTTGCCCGTGTGTTAATAAGAAACGCGGAAAGGGCATTGACGCCATAGACCAACGCCGCCGTCATATTTTTCTCGAACGCAGTATTCAACATGGCCATGAGGTTGTCGCTCTCTGTTTCGAGGACTGGAAAGTTTAAAAGGTGCGTTTCGGCATATTGAACAAAGAAATCCACCATCCGCTCGTGGGCGCACCGTCGCGTTTCCGGGTCTTTGGCGAGTTCGAACGCGGCGTAATCGGCGATGGTCTGGTGCAGGGTGTAGCGCCCGGCGCTGTTGACCTCCAGTAAGCCGCGTTCGACCAGGGTGTCCAGGATGGCCTCCGATGCGCCGCTCACGGCCAGGGCTGCCGCTTCGGAGAAGGTGTTGGGCTTGGGTGGGAGCACCGACAGCGCGCGAAGCGCCTGTTGTGCATTCGCGTCGAGGGTTTCGTCGCTGATCTTGATGATGGTCTGGAGTGAATGCGGGGTTTCTGCGGGCACGTCGGGCCGGCGCTGTAGCAGCGCCTGAGGTTGGGTGATGCTTAGTCGCGTCTGAGCCTGTCGAAGCTGTTCGAGGGAGCGCTGTAGCCGGCGCGGCTGACCGGTGTGTGTCTCTTTGCGTAGATGCCAACCCATCAGGGTGAGGGCCAGGGGCAACCCGCCGACGGCGCGGGCAAGTGCGCGCACCTCGTCCGGTTCGTTGTTGAGGGCCTGTGGCGCCATCTGCCCCAAGAGCGCTACGCTGTTATCCTCGTCCAGTTCGGAGACGGGGATGACGCCGTCGCCGGCAAAAGCGAGAGCGACTTCGGGAATGCGCGTGGTCAACAGGACGGCGCAGTTGGGACCGCCGACGTTGAAGGCGAGGGCGGCTTCCGCTTGCCAGGCGTCATCAATGACCAGCAACATGCGACGCAGGCCGATGGCGTCATGGATGCTCCGGGCGCGCTCCTTGATGCTGTTGAGATTGTAGACTTTGTCGGAGGGGATGTTCAAGGCTGCGCCCCACGGGCCCAGGAGCGAGAGAACGTCGGGGTGGCGGCCCAGCCCGGCCCAGAGGATGCCGTGCTCGAAGCATGTGATCACATCAGGGCTGTGAGCCAGTTCGATGGCCAGGGCGGTCTTACCGGCGCCGGGAATGCCGTTGAGTGCGGTAGGGAGTCCGGCGAACAGGCGCCGTTTGAGCTCATTGATGAGGGATTCGCGACCGACCAGGAAATGGACCGGGCGCGGGGGAGCCAGGAAGGGTGGGGCGGCGTTTCTGGCGGCCAGCATTTCAGAACTGCGCTGTTCTACCCGTTGCAGAGCGACAAGGAGGAGGTCAAGCGCCCGCTTTTGTTCTTCGAAGTAGACGGTTCGTCCGATGCACATTTGTTGCGACAAGAGCACTGCCGATTTCTTTTCGAGGTACTGTTGGGTGATGATGAAGTAGGGGAACCAAATGTGATCCGGGGCGTTGGCGGGGCCAGCGCCGGGCCTGAGCTCTTCGATGGCCAGGTAGAGCACTTCACGCAGGGCGCTGCCGCGGCGGATTGGGTCGGTGGTGAAACTGTCGCCGCATTGGATTTTGACGGCATTCAGATCGGCCAGCGGATGGCGTCCCAGTTCTTCTGGGGCATTGAGCAGCCGCAGAGCGCTGCGGATCGTTTTGTGGTTGATGTGGTTTTCCTGAGATATATTGCTTTGCAGGATGCCGGCTCGTGTGTTGTGTGCCGGTTTTGCCTGCTTGATGCTGTGTGTCTGTGTCATTGCATTCTCCCTGGCTTCACCAACGGGTATAACCGGGTTTTGAAGTTCTGTCAAGCTCTCAAAACTTATGGACTTTTTGTGGACTTTTTGTGCTTCTTGCATGTTAAAATATCCTGTGGGAATTTCTGGCCGCAGGTTGTGCACTGCGTGTAAATGAGCCCAGATAACGCCGTGAAAACCTCAAGATCACGGTACTGGCCATGTTTTGTTTGCAGGAAGGAGAGGGAAAATGTCTGTAATCCGTCAGTCCGCGCGTGTGTTATTCCGTTATCCCCTCACTGCGTCGTTCGTGCGCCCTGTTTTTTGGTTGCGTTTGCTGCATCTGCTCACCATTTTGAGCATGATGCTTTCGCCTGCGGCGATGTTGCCGTTGCGCTTGCGTTCTTTCGGCGGGAATTTTGACCGGCGCGCCAACCTCTCTTCCGCAATACCGTCACGTTCTCAGCGAGTAACTACTCAGCACAGTTTGAGCTTCAGCGTCACCCTGAACGGAGTGAAGGGTCTCTGCCGTGTGGGGCGGAGATTTCTCGCTTCGCTCGAAATGACGGGTGAGTAGTTACTTTTGACGAACACTTCCCTAACCCTTATCGGTTTGAAAATATACGTTATAATGGAAACCCGTAGTTCATAATGCGTACGTTGATGTTATTTGTTGCCAACATTGAAGCAGGAGGAAGTGCATGCCTTTAGAATCACAGGCAGTTCACGATTTGTTACAGAAAGGAATTGCTGCCGCAAAGGGTGGCCATCAGGCCGAGGCCAAGGCTTTGTTGACCCAGGTTTTGCGGCAGGATGCGCGCAACGTGCAGGCGTGGATCTGGCTCGCCGGGATCACACACGATCCCATCGAACAGGAGAAGTGTTTGCAGCGGGTTCTGTCTATTGATCCCCACAACACGACTGCACAGCAGGGGGTGGCGAAGATCGCGCCACGTGTAACCCAGCAGTTATTGAAACAAGGAATTGCCGCAGTTCAATCCGGCGACCTGGCGCAGGGGCGGGATTTGTTGGTGCAAGTGACCGACCGCGACGAAAAGCAGGCTCCGGCATGGCTGTGGTTGAGCCAGGTTGTTGAGGATCAGTCAGAGCAGATCGTCTGCCTCGAAAATGTGCTGGCCCTCGAACCCGGCAACATGGAAGCGCAAACCCGGTTGTTGCGTCTTACCGCGCAATCGGAGCCTGCCGCGTTCGATGTGGGCGCGACGGAAGAATCTCCGTTTGACGCCGCCGCGTTTGACGCTCTGTTGTTTGGCGACTCTACGCCCGATGCTTCTCCCGGAGCCGCGCCGGATGCGGCGCCGTCGGAGGATGTTTACGAGCCTTCTTATGACTACGTCCCGGCATCGTCAACCGAGGAATCCGGCGCTGGAACGGATGCGTCGGCGATGTTTGGGGGATACACTCTCGTTGAAGATCAAGCGCCCTCTGCCGCACCTGTGACGTGGGATACGGTTTGGTCAAAGTACAAAGATCCCTACAGCTGCCCGTATTGCGCCGCCCCTCTCAAGGAGTCGGCGACGACCTGCCGCGCCTGTGGGCATTCTGCCGTATCCACGACTCGATCCAGAGAGCAGCGTTCGTTGGCTTTGTGGGTTCTTATCGTGCTTGAGTCGTTGGGGGCCCTGGCCTTGACGGTCGCGACGGTTTTGCTTTTCTCTGATATTACCGGATTTCTTGCGAATTTGCCGGCAGGAACTGTTCCGCCGGACATGTTGGACCAATTGGAAAAGCTCTTACAGTTGGCTCGAATTTCTTTTGTCGTCATGACGATTGTTTCTTATGCCGGTGTGGTGGCTCTGTATGTGCGTTGGACGCCTATCTGGTATTGGTATTTGATCACAACCTTTCTTAACCTGGGCGTTGCGCTTTTGCGAATTGTCTTAAGTATCGTTACCAGCGGTCCCCTTTTCTTTGCTACGCTTATTGGCTCTCTGTTCTCGCTTGCGATTCTGGCCGTGATCTACGGGCCTATTCTGTGGCTTATTTTCGCAACGCAAGACGATTTCCTTAAGAGTCGTGAACGCATTCTTTTAGGCCCAGATGAGGGACTTGCCAGCGGGGAAGACTATCTGGATCAGGGCATGGTCTACGCGCATCAAGGGATGTGGGCCATGGCCGCCGTTCATTTTCACCACGCTATCAACATCATGGGCGATGACCCCGAACCTTACCGGGTTGCTACCATCGCCGGGATCAAATTGCGTGATGCCGCGCTGGCCCGCTATGCGCTGGATGAGTTCAAGCAACGCGCTCCCGACAATTCACGGCTGCCTGAGTTGGCGAAGATGGTGGCGGCGATCAAATGATCATATTCTCAGGGATGCGAGCAGCGCAGCAAATGAAGCAATTGGAAGCGGCAACCGCGTCGGCCTCGCCCGTTGAGGCTTGACAAATCCCGGTAATTTCATATAGTCTATGGTATTGTCTCAATCAAAAGGGGAGAAATGGGGGTGAGGGGGGCTCAGCCCACTCTCAAATCCCACATCCCCAGATTCTTAGAAGATAAGCTCGCTGCCACATTGTGTCCCCCAAAATCCGATGTGGACAGTCATGTGCGAGTGAGGAGGAGAGCGGTTTTTATGCGACCCCGATTCAGGGCTGTGTTGTCGTTTTTAGTGGTGAGTCTGTTGGCCGGTTTGGTGTTGTCCCCGATAGATGTTTGGGGGCGTTGGCTCAACGGTTCTACCCAACCTTCTGACCCTCGCGGCCCGTTGTCACCCTACTGGGGCGGCACGATTCAGCGTTGGGAGACGCTGATCGCGCAGGAGGCTACCCGCCGTGGATTGGACCCCGATTTTTTGGCTGCTCTGATCTGGACTGAGTCGAGCGGCGACCCCGATGCGGTTGGCCCCGCGGGCGCGGTTGGATTGATGCAGGTGATGCCCAAGGAGGCCGGGTTTACGTGGCGCCCTACCCAACAGGAGCTGCTGGACCCTTCCACCAATCTTTTCTGGGGCGCGCGCACGCTCTCGACGGTGATCCATCAGGGTAAGGGCGATTTGTTGCACGCTTTGGCGGCCTACAACGGCGGGTGGGAGCAAGCGACGTATGGGGTGCCGCAACGGTTTGCCGCCAATGTGATGCGCGATTATGCGGCATCCGTGGTGCAGCGTCACGGCGTGCAGGGTCGTTGGATAGCCTTTTTTGCCGTCTGGAATGCCACCGCACACGGCCCCATTTGGGTGGCCGACTCCGAACGCCAGGATGTGTATTTTTACGGGCAATCCAATTGGGTTCCCGAAGGCGGTGCGCTTATCCCGCTCGTGCCCCCGGCGGCGGTGGTGGCGCAGTGTCTCGACGAAACCACCGGCCAGTCCTATGCCGTGGGTCTCTGGGTGTATGCGACGGCGCAAAACTGGTGGGTCGGTACCAATGAATCCAGTTACTTAACTTCCGGCGTTTCAACCCCGCTGGTGATGCCGCCGGTCTTTGGGACGCCTACGGGCACGCTTTACCCGACGTCCACTTATGCGCCAACGTCTACACCTTTGGCGACGGCGACGCCGGAATTTTCACCTACTCCCGCTGCGACCGACACGCCCACGGCGACCACCACTCCCACGCCGACGCCTACAGTGACGGCATCCCCGACGCCGACCGAGATGCCACTGTCCACTCCACTCTCGCCGGCTTCTCCGACGCTTTCGCCGACGCAGTCTGCGGCGACCACAGCCGCGACGCCTTCGCCGACCCCTTCACCTACGCCGACGCCTTCCGCTACCTCCACTGTCGTCGCGACGCCGACGCCTGCGTCCGTTTCCGGCGCGGCGGACGCGATCGTGCTTCAGGATGGCGCGGAGTTGCGCCCAGGCGCGACGCGCTGGTGGGACCCGGTCGAGGTGTTGGTTGCCGGCGTGCAGGTTCGCTTGCTGGGCCAGGACCCGGCCTACCCCGACTGGGTTTACATTAGCACGATGGACGGCAAGCTCTCCGGGTGGACCAAGCGCGAGAATCTTGACATCAAGCGCTCTCTCTCTGGCGTGCCTGCGGCGACCCCGCAACCAACTTTGACGGCCAGCCCGACGCCTAGCCCTACCTTCACGCCCGTCCCGACGCCTACGCCGAAGCCGGCGATTGCCTGTAACGGCTATCCGCTGTATGGCGAGGCCTGGCAGACGGAGAAGTACGGCACGGTCGAGGGTTGGACGGCTGTGATCTTTGCGCGCGGGTACGAGGGCACCTGTTCTTACACCTATTACTGGAACACTCTCGATAACCCCATCGCCGGCCCAACCAATGGGACGGTGTTCTTCGAGGTGTACTCGACCGAACCCAGGGGCGATATTGTCGGCTCTGTCATTATCTCCGACGGCGTCGAAACGGTGACGGTTGGTGTGTTTATTACTTCGCCGTTCAACGATTAGTAAGAAGCTCTAGGTGAGCGGAGGCTCACCGTCGGTGGACGAGAAGAATGATTTATAGGTTAGAGATAGAAAGAGAGGGTTTTCGCTCCGCG
>DAOUFX010000213.1:0-3229 GCA_034429675.1 Anaerolineae bacterium
ATACCCGCCCGCGAAAACCCCCTCCGCACCTCCGGCTAACAGCTAAAGGCTAAACGCTCTTTTCAAGGAAATACCCATGCAAGTAAACGACATACTTTTACAACAAGGCGCCGCGCTGTTCGGCGCCAATGGCGCGACGCTGCACTCGCTCGGCGGGATGGACGGCGCCGTCTACACTTACGAGCGGGACGGCAAAGGCTACGTGCTCAAGTTCGTGCCGACGACGGCAGAGGGGCTGCCGGTGGTGGCCGAAAAGTGGGATTTCGTCAATTACCTGGCGGAGAACGGCGTGCGCGTCTCGCGGCCCATCCTCTCGCGTGACAGGCGTCTGGTGGAGACGCTGCGCGACGGCGACCAGGTCTACGCCATCTTCCAGTCCGAAAAGGCCGCCGGCAAGCACGTGGATGGGCGCAACCCTGCCGAATTCAACGCCGGGCTCTTCCGCGCCTGGGGACGCACGCTAGGAAAAATGCACGCGCTCACCCAACGCTACACCGGCGGGGAATGTCTCCCCGATTGGCACGGTGAGGTCAAATTTATGGCCGATTGGTGCCCCGACGAGGCCGTGCGCGAAAAATGGGGGCCGATGATAGCGTACTTCGATGCGCTACCGCAACCCGGCAACGCCTTCGGCGTCATCCACAACGACTTGCACCCCTGGAATTTTTTGGTAGACAACGGGCAAATCACAGTGATTGATTTCGACGTGTGCAACCGGAACTGGTTTGCCACCGATCTGGGCATCGCGCTGTTCCACGCCGCGTGGATGGGCGTGAGCGGCGACCAGGAGCCAAATACATTCCTGCCTGGCGTCTACGCGCCGATGATGGAAGGCTACAGCGAGGAGAACACCCTCGACAAATTCTGGCTGCAAAACCTGGGGCGCTTTCTGGACTACCGCCGGCTGCTGCTGTTCAGCGTCTTCTCCAACGAGTGGCGCAAGCCGCGCCAGACGTGGCAACAACAAACGCTCGATCGCTGGCGGCGCGGGATTCTCGCGGACGAGCCGGTGGTGAATTTTGCGTTTGTGTGAGCGCCGCCCTCCGGCTTAGCGGGGATATTTTACAGAACCGGCGCCGGTCATTGTTTCAGGCCGGCGCCGGGAGAATCATTCTGAAACGGCCGCCCTGGCAGCACCCAGATGGGATTGCGCCATACGCAGGCCGTTCCACAACAAATACCCCGCAACAATGAGCGATCCCACGATGTCCACATACCGTGTCACCGGATGAGCCGGGGCCACGGTGACGGCGGTCAGCGCGGCAACGACGCATAGATCCACACTGGCCTTGGCCCGATAGAGCTTTTGCTGCGCGGCAATGACTGAATCGTACTGCTCGCGCGTCAGAACCGTGTAGCGCCGCCAAAACCACCCGTTAGTGATCAGCCCCAATACCGCAATGACCAGGCCTGAGACAACCTTGCCCCCCGGCTCAAAAACAGACAGCCGCGACAGAGCTACAATCGCCATGACGATTCCAGAACCCATCATCGTCCCGGCGATACTCAAGCCTGCGGTACGCTCCAACCGCGACTGCTCCGCCTTGCTCAACGTTGCGTTCCGCTGAAGCTGGCGGAAAACCCACCAGGAGAGAAACAATGCCACCAATTCCATGTCGCGGCGAATGAAGTCGGCAAGTTGCGTCGCGGAATGGCTGGAAAGGGCGGCGAATCCCGTCACCAGGGGCCCTGGCGCGCTCAACAGCAACGCCGTCAACAATGTTTTTTCACGGCTGGCAGCCTGTTCTTTAGAAAAATTCGTCATGTTACATACCAAAGAAAGAAAATAGAGACATCAGCGGCAGGATCGCAAAAGCTGCCGCCAGCGGCACGGTGATTGTGTCCAGCCCATGGGGGGAGAATAGTTCGACGACGGCGCATACAGGCGCGACAAGCGCCGCAACGGCAAGACTCACGTACCACGATTGGCTCGCGTACACCAACAGGGTAAAAAATATCGCCAGCCCGGCCACGACGAACATCGCCAGCGTGCCTTCCACCGTTTTCGCCCCCGTAATGTGCGGATGTTGAATCTTGCGGCGGCCAAAGGCCTTGCCCACCAGAGCGGCAGCGGCATCGCCAAACCCCCACGCCATCACGGCCACCACAACAACGTACTTCCAATCAACCCCCAGCAGACCCCAAAAGACGAAAAGCAGGGTCGCATACGACAGCTGAACGATGATAAAGCTCCGCTTGAACTCGCCGCCCTTGCGCTCGACGGCAAGCCGCCGGTATAACGAAGAATGCTCCACCAGCGCGAGCGCCGGATAGATCAGCAACAAAAACGCAATTGCAGCAAGAACGGCCACATACCAGGCGCTGAATAACTTCAGCAAGGGGAAGATAGATAAGGTGATCACAATGTGAAGCAGCTTGCGCACCACCTCAAACGGCGCCTTGAGGTACAGGCGGAACAATAACAACGGCAATATTCCGGCGACGATAAAATAGCCTATGAACAGTCCAAATCCAATAAAATCGTTCTGTGTCATCTCTGACCCCCTTTACTTCTTTACCTGTTCACGTGACAAATTCTCGGACATACGCGCAAACAAATTGACAAAATCATCACATTCTTCCTGAGTGATACCCTGCACGGCCAGCGTATAAATGTGGTTGTAGATCCGCTCAACTGCCGGCCCAATCTCCAAAGCTTTAGCGGTCAAGCGAATCCGGTGGGCGCGCTTATCGTCAAGGTCGAGTTGCCGGGCGACGTATTCCCTTTGCTTCCAGGGAATTAAGCGTGCGCGAGACTGCCGGCTTGCTGACATCCAGCTGTTCAACCAGTTGCTCCTGCCCCATCTCCTGGCCCTGTGTGAACAGATGGAGCAAGATATTTCCCTCGGCGCCGCTGAGACCCAGAGGGCGCAGGTTTTCATAGATGACTTGCCGGGCAAAACGGATCATCCGATGAGCATGAAGCCAAATGTCCTTGATTTCTGACATACACACACCTGTTATGGGGAACTGCGACGATGGCGGAGGCCATCGTGTGGAAAAACTGTCCGTTATGGAGAACCATATCGCACATTGGTTAGCATGTTAACCAATTACATTGTATCGCATCTGGTTGACCTGTCAACGAGCAAAGGCTGCAAAAGTTTACCGTTGAAATTTTGTCAATACTTTGACCTGACTTTCACACCCACTGTGCTATGATGAGAAAGGCATGTGCTGAAAATATGTGAAAACAGTATCTTCTCAAAAATCTGGGATGGTGGTTTGT
>DAOUFX010000214.1:0-12047 GCA_034429675.1 Anaerolineae bacterium
GGGCGGGGGTACCCGCCCGCGAAAAACCCCCTTTATGTCTCTGACACGTAGACCGCGATTTTCATCCAACCGCTGGTGAACCGCAGGTCAATAGTGTAACACTCTTTTTGAGTTGGTACAAACACTGTATAATAGAAAGCGCAAAATCCAGGCGCAGGAGGCAGAGTGTTATGATGTTTCATCAGATGATCCCCCCAGAAATACAGGACATCATTAAGGGATGCGGCGAGGAGTTTTTTCTCCAGTCGGGCGAAACCCTTTTCCGCCAAGGCGATTCCAGCGACGCGGTATATCTGGTGCTGACCGGAAAGCTAAGCGTACAAACCCAGGAAAAAATCAACACACCTTCGGTATTGCTCAATTATATTATGCCGGGCGAACTGGCCGGGGAGATCGGCGCCATTACCGGCTGGACGCGGACGGCCACCCTGGTTGCGGATCGCCCAACGACACTGGTGCGCCTCTCACAAAAACAACTCCAGGAAGTGTTGCGCAAAGCGCCGACGTTGGCCAAGCTCATTATGGGAACCACCAGCAGCCATCTGGTTTCAGCCGATAGCGAACGGGCCAATTTGGGACGCAGCTATCAACAGATGCGCATGCGGGTGTGCACCCTCGATGAAGAAAAGGAACGATTGCTGGAACTCCTGCGCCTGCGCGAAGAGATGGAAGCCATGCTGGTTCATGACTTGCGCAATCCTATCAATATTATTCAAACCGGGATGGTGCTCCTTGCCCCTATCGTCGAGGAGACGGAAGACCAGGAAACAGCGCTGACCATCTTCAACCTGATGGAAGGCTCGCTGAAGCGTATGCAACACTTAACCGATACGCTGCTCGACATCACCCAGATGGAGGCCGGGAAAGCCAATCTGGCCCTGAGCGAGTTCAACATGACGGCGGTTCTGTCGGCCCTGCTAACCGAACAAACCCCTCAATTCCAGGAGAAGAATATCGCCTTTTCCGGTGAGTTTCCCCACGACCTGTCGCTCACTGCCGACCGCGATGTCCTGACCCGCGTTCTGGTCAATCTGTTGGACAACGCCTTCAAGTTCACGCCAGACGGGGGACGCGTCACCCTCGCCGCCACAATGAATGAAAACCAGTGGGTCGAAGTGCAGGTCAACGATTCCGGGCCGGGAATCCCGCCGGAAGAGCGCGAGCGGGTCTTCGAGAAGTTTACGCAATTAAAAACGACCGATCACCCCCCGCGCCGGCGCGGAACAGGGCTGGGATTGACGTTTTGCCGGATGGCCGTTGAAGCTCACGGCGGGCGTATCTGGATTGAGTCCAGCGCAGAAGGCGGCGCAACGTTCAAGTTCAAAGTGCCGTGTGTGCCTGTGGAAGGTTGATTTTTCTCCCGTGAAAAGAGGACTGCGATGAACCCTAAAAACTATCGGCAGATTTTAATTTCTCTGATAGCTGCGTTGTTCCTGGTCGCGGCTTTTGCAATCCCGTTGCGCGTTCCCGTCGCGGTGGCCCAAACTCGTCAGGCTTCCGTGCGCGACGTGGTCATCAACGAGATCGCCTGGGCCGGCACCGCCGCCGGCACCGGCGATGAGTGGATCGAACTCCACAACAATACGGCGATGACCCTCTCCCTTGAGAACTGGCGGCTGTACGCTGCCGACGGCGCTCCAACGCTGACATTGCACGGTGAAATTGCCCCTCTTGGCTATTATTTGATCGAGCGCACTGACGATGACACCGTCAGCGACATTCCTGCCGATTGGATAGGGCCCTTCACCGGCGGCGCGCTGAGCAACAACGGTGAAGCGCTGACCCTGGCCGACGCCGGCGGCGTCACGATTGACACCGCCAACGGCAACGGAGGAGCGTGGCCGGGCGGCAATACGTCCGTCTACGCTTCTATGGAGCGCATTGATCCGGCGGCGGCGGACAGCGATCCCAACTGGATCAGCAACAACGGCCTCTTCATCAACGGACTGGATGCAGACGGCTTGCCGCTGCGCGGTACCCCCAGGGCCGCCAACTCCGTCTACGCCGCCGACCTGGTCGCGGGCAAAACCGGTCCCGGCGCCGTTCTGCCCGGAGAATTGATCGCCTACACGCTCACTCTCGGCAATCGCGGCGTGCGCCCGGCGGAGACAGTACTTTTGAGCGACACGTTGCCCGCCTCGCTCACCTTCGAATCGCAGAGCGCCGCGTCCCCGTTTACCTTCACCCAGGCAGGGAATACTCTGCAATGGGCGCTGGCGACTCTTCCCAACGGCACGCAACACACCATCGTCGTGACCGCCGCGTTGGACGAGAACGCCGCCGGGAGCCTGTACAACAGTATCACCGCGACAACGCTCACCCGTGAAGGGGTTTCGTCCAACAACCGCGCCGGCTGGGCCACGACGATTCGCGCGCTGGCCGCCGACCTGACCGTTGCAAAAACCGGGCCGTTGACCGTCGCGCCCGGAGATTTGCTCACCTATTCTATTCGCCTGGAAAATATCGGCCTGACCGGGGCGGAGGGCGTCGTCGTCACCGATACCCTCCCCCACGGCGTGGATTTTGTGGCGCAGCAAACGAGCTCGCCTGCTTTCACCTTCGCTCAACCGGATGCGCACACGCTGGTTTGGAATGTCACCGATATGCCGGTGAATACGCCTGTGTGGATTACCGTTGCCGGACGCGCGCTTGCCGGCACCTTCTGGGCGCCGCTGGTCAACCACGTGAGCGTCGTCGCCCAAACCCCGGAAAGCGAGGCCGGCAACAACAGCGACGAGTGGACGACCACGCTCATTGACCCACGCGAACCGCACGTCCTCATTTCCGGCGTGCTTTATCGAGGCTACCAGCCCAATCAGCTGGATGAGGCCGTGCAACTGGTCAATAGCGGTCCCGTGACGGCCAACCTCGGCGCCTGGGAGCTGTGCAAGGGCGCAGCCGGTGGGTTAGCTTGCCATGCCTTGCCGTCCGGCGGCGTCATCGCGCCGGGTGCGCGCGTCTGGCTGGCCCGCAATACTGACGCTTTCACAGCATCCTTTGGATTTGCGCCGGACTATACGTTGGATTCCTGGTGGAGCGGTCTCAGTGACCAGGGGGACGCTTTGCTTCTGCGCGATGATGAACAGAGTGTACTGGATACATTGGTCTATAAGAACGGGGCAACGCCTTTCATCGGCTGGACCGGCCCGGCGCTTCTGCCATATACCAACGTAGGCCGCGAAGCCGGGCAAATTCTTTACCGCATCCCGGACGAGACCAGCGGTCTGCCAATCACCGACACCAACACGGCGGCGGATTGGATGCAGTCCACCGGCGATCTCACACAGGGACGGCGCGGGCTGTATCCCGGATGGGACCTTGATCCGTTGTTCTGGCCCCTGTCCGTCACCGAAGTCGCGACCGTCATGGTCGGCATCGCGCCGGACAATGCGTATGAGATCATCTCGCAGACGGTGCTACACGCGCAAGAAAGCATCTCCATCGAGGTCTACGCTTTCCGTCATCCGCTGCTGCTCCAGTCGCTGGTGGCCAAAGCCAACGCCGGCGTCCACGTGACCTTGCTTTTGGAAGGTTCTACCGTGGGATCGGGGGTCAACACGGTCGAGTGGCAGACGCAACTCGAAGCGTGCCGCCAGATCGAGGCGACCGGCAACGGCGAATGTTGGTTTATGATCCACGAGACGGCCGACAACATCTACAACCGCTACGATTATCTGCACGCCAAAGTCATCATCGTGGACGACACGTGGGTCGTCGTCAGCTCACAAAATCTCACCCGCAGCAGCCTGCCGGTTGACGATAAGACGAACGGCACGTATGGCACGCGCGGCGCCGTGGTCGCGACCAACGCTCCGTCGGTGGTCGCGCGCGCCGCGCAAGTCTTTGCGCTGGACTTCGACCCCGCTCACCACGCCGACCTGCTGCGTTGGAATACCGGCTACACCGACAAATACGGCATGCCCGTCCCCGACCTGGTAGACCTGAGCATCCCCGATATGATGAGCTACACCGTGCACTTCCCGCAGCCCCTGGTCGTCCACGGCGCCTTTGACTTTGAATTCCTCACCTCGCCGGAAGCTTCTCTGCGGCGCTCCGACTCCTTGCTGGGGCTGGTCGCTCGCGCCGGCGCCGGGGACACCGTCTACGTCCAGCAGATGTATGAATTTAGCGATTGGGCAGATTCTCCCAATCCGCGCCTGGAGTCTTACATCGCCGCGGCGCGCCGCGGCGCCAAAGTGCGCATTATGGTCAATAGCAAGAGCTTCATCGAGGGCTACGAGGGCACGCCGTTGGACAGCCAGGAGACGATGTCTTACGTCAACGCCATCGCCCAAACCGAGCGCCTGGATTTGGAAGCGTTCCTGTGCGATCCCACCGAAAGCGGGATTCACAACAAAATGGTATTGGTGGATCTGCAAGCCGAGGGGAAATTCAGCCACGTCGGCTCGATCAACGGCAGCGAAACGTCGAGCAAGGTCAACCGCGAAGCCGCGATTCAGATCAAATCGGATGCCGTCTACGATTACCTCGTCGAGATGTTCAAGAGCGATTGGTGGCTGGCGCGCCCGGTCTACCTGCCGCTGGTCTTGCGCGCGTACGAGGCGCCGGCCCCGCCCGATCCGCCGGTTGACTACCTGGTGATCAGCGAGGTGTACTACCAGAGCGGCCCCGCCGCAGAGTGGGTTGAAATCTACAACCCGACCGAGGCCGACGTCAGCCTGAACGGTTACAAAATCGGCGATTACGACGGCGCAGGGTACAGCGAGGGGATTTACGCATTCCCGGTGACGGCGACCATTTTGGCAGGTGAGGTTCTTGTCATTGCAGGTGACGGGCACCAGATCACCCCGGCAGCCGACTTTGAATTCTTTGATTTCAATCCCGACATCCCCACCCTACAAAAAGTGGGGGGAGATGGCGACTGGGCCCTGGGTAATGCCGGGGATCAGGTAATTCTGTGGGGACCGGATGGTCAACCGGTGGACGTGATCGTCTGGGGTACTGCTGTCTATCCGGGTGTGAGCGCCCATCCCGGCGTTACGATCTCTACGCACTCACTCGAACGTTATCCGGCGTACTACGACACCGACGATTGCGGTCACGACTTCCGGGATCGGTATCCAACATCGCCCGGCGCATTGCCGTGATGTCAATGTTCCATCGGATTGAATGAGTGCGGTGGGGCCGCGCCACGTTCTACGTCTATCCTGGCGAATACCCCGCCACCCAACAACAAGATCGCACCGAGCCATTGCACCAACGTCAGCCGGTCGCCCAGGAAAATAAACGCCATCGTCAGGCTGACCGCCAATTCTGTCAGGCTAATAATGGCCGTCTGCACGCCGCCCAACTTTTCCAGGCTGAAAAACATCGCCATTCGCGAAAGCGCCGTCGTCAACCCCAGCGCAACGATAGCCAGCCACCCTGAGTAGGAGATGGGGGCAATCGCCTCGCCGGTCATGATTCGCGCAACCGCGACGGTTATCGCCATGCCGGTGATGATATACAAAGTACCCGATTGCGATGGCGCATCGGACAATATCCACTGTCCCATCACCATATACCAACCGTTGATGGCCGCCGAGGCAATCATCAACATCACGCCCAGAAAATCGGTAATAGTGAGCAACGACGGCGTTGCGGTGACCAAAACCGCGCCGATCAGCGAAATGATCAGACGCGACAATGTTAATAAGGTGATAGGTTGGCCGGAAGCCGAGAGGAAAATGACCACCCAGACCGGGTAGAGCGCTCCCAGCAACGAGGCGCGGGAAGCATCCAGCCGCACCAACCCGTTGTAGTAGAAGATCGAGCCAAAACCGTTGATGACTCCTACCAGCATACACCCCAATGCGGCCTTCAGCGGCAAGGGAATGCGTTTGCGCCAGAAGATGAGGTACACCAACCAAAGGAAGACAGCGGCGACGCCGCTGCGCAAAGCGGCCAGGGTCATCGGGTTTACTTTGGCCTGATAGGCGAATTTCCCCAGAATGGGCGCCCAACCCAGCATGAAAGCAGACAACAATCCACTGGTGATGCCTGATAAGTGGCGTTTGTTATCGGGGGATGTTTGGGGTCGCGATCGTTTCATCTGCCGAGTGTCCTACGAAAATAGTCTGGTGCTTCCGTAACCGTACTTCTGTGTTATACTGCGAAAACCTTGACGCACACAGTAAACCATGACAAAACAACAAAAGAAAATACTAATCATCCTGGGGATACTCAACCTCTTGATCATTGGAGGAATGGTCGGCGCGGTGCTTTACAACATGGCGCAACGCCCACCGGTGACGGCCACCCCCTTCCAACAAAATCCCTGTGTTACGGCTCTCCTCAACACACTTCCGCCCGAAATTGCATCTCGCCAGGTGGCATGGGATCCACAACGCATCGAATTGAAGCTCTATCTCGTCTACAGCGTCGAAACCCCGCCCGAAAGCAGCGCTCAGTATTTGTGGACGGGATTGGAGAGCATTGCATCCGTCCTGCGCACAGAAGGCTGCGAAGCGACTCCGGCCACCGTCACCGTTTTTGTCACGGCGCGGGGGCAAATCACCACACAACACCACGTTGCCCAGGTTGATGGCGAAAAACTGCGAGCCTGGTCAGAGGGAGCCCTGAGCGACACAGAGCTGGCCGACATCGCTCTCTATCGAAAAGTTACCCCTTGAGACCGGCGTTACGCCGAAAGCGCACGCAGCACTTCCTCCGGCTCGTTAGTGATAAGGATGTCTACCCCTATCGCCGCCATCTTGCGGGCCACGGCGATGTCATCTACCGTCCACGTAACAACACGCCGATTCGCCTTATGCGCTTGCCGCACCATAGCTTGAGTAACCAGCGCAAAGTGCGGATGTGACGCTTCGTGAGGAGTGATGGGCGCGAGCAGTATCACGCCCAGCCCCAACCCATCGTAAAGCAATCCGCAGGGCACGTCAGGCAACAATGCCCGTATGCGCGACAGCATCAACGGTCGAAATGAAGAAAACCACACACGACCGGCCATACCCATGCGCGTCACCAGCGCCGCGACGGTATTTTCTAATTCCACCGTCGCGTTTTTCTGCGCTTTGAGTTCCACGTTGATGAGCAGTTTCCGCCCCACCGCTTCGAAAACCTCGGCCAATGTGGGGATGCGTTCCCCGGCGAAGGCCGGCCCAAAGGATGAGCCGGCGTCCAATGCCTTGAGTTGCGCCAACGACAACTCGCCGACCAGCCCATGGCCGTCGGTCGTAGCATTGACCGTGTCGTTGTGGATCACCACCGGCACGCCGTCCGCCGACAGATGCACGTCCAGCTCGATGCCGTCGGCGCCCAGTCGCGCCGCTTCCTGAAAAGCGGCCAATGTGTTCTGTGGGGCGGCGTGGCTGGCGCCGCGATGGGCAAAAACCAGGGGGCGCTCACGCCACCACGTTTCCGGGAATTTTGCCATTGCGATCACAACTCCACGAAGTAGGATTCCGCCGCTCGATCCACCAATTCTTTGCTCAATGTCGGCTGGACATTCAAGTAATGCGAAATGTCAATGATCTGATCCAACAGGTCGCGCGCGTGGCACGCTCGCGGTGGGCGTTTGGCTTTGATGTAGTGTTCCTGGACCAGATAGGCCAGCCCTTGATCGGTGATGGCGACTTTCTTGGCGGCGGCGACCCGTTTGAAGATTTCGGCAAATTCCGTCCAGGTGGGGTCCTGCACCTCAATTTTGTGGCGGATGCGGCGCAGGAACGCTTCGTCTACCAGATCCTTGGGCTCAAGATTGGTCGAGAAAACGATCAACGCCTCAAAGGGTATCTCGAACTTGCGCCCGGTGTGCAGGGTCAGAAAGTCAATCCGTTTTTCCAGGGGCACGATCCAGCGGTTCAGCAGATCGCGCGGGCGCACCTGCTGCCGGCCAAAGTCGTCAATCAGGAAGATGCCGCCGTTGGACTTCATCTGGAAAGGCGCTTCGTAAAACTTATTGTCGGCATTGTAGACCAGATCCAGCCCTTCCATCGTCAATTCTCCGCCGACGACGATAAAGGGACGGCGAATCCGACACCAACGGGCGTCAACCCCCTTCTGCGGATCGTCTGTCAGGGCAACGTGATTGACAAGATCGAATACCTGGATGATTTGCCCCTCAATCTCTACGGCATAGGGAATGTACATATCGCCTTCCATCAGCAAGCTGCCGATTGCCTCAGCGATGGAAGTCTTGCCGTTGCCCGGTGATCCAAACAAAAACACCGAACGCCCGGAATTGACGGCCGGCCCGATCTGCTCAAAGGTGTGCTCGCTGAAAATCAGATGCGACATCGCGCGCCGCAGCTGCCGCTGATGCACCACCACGTCCTTCAATCCCTGCACGCGCACCGATTCGATGTAGACGGCGAGCGGGACGGGGGCGGTGCCGGCGTATTGGCACCGGTCGAGCGCGTCGCGGGCCATCTCACGTCCACGCTCGGTGAGAATATACTCGTAGGTGGATTCGGAGAACCCCCCGCGACCGGTGGCGCTGCGCACTTCACATAGCTTTTCGCGCTTGAGGAATTCCAACACGTTGGCAGTGACGTTGGGAAATGGCAAGCCCATGCGCTCGGAGAGGTCGCGCCCGGCCAGATAGCTTTCAAAGTATAGAATTTTCAATGCCAGGTCCGACAACAGCCCCAGATTCAAACCGGTTTCCTCAATTGAACGAGGCGCTGCCGGCGCGAAGGCTTCGCTGATGATGCCTTCTTGCTGCTGCGGCTGCTGCGGTTTAGGGCGTTGCGGCTGCGGTTGTGGTTGAGCCATAAAGAAACCTCCTGCTGTGACGCCGGTTTCGCCCGGCGTTATTTTTTCTGACGTTGCGGATGGCCGAGTTTATCGGCAAGTGCACGAACGGATGGATTGACCAGAACTTCCCCGTCCGGCAGAACCAAAGTTGGGATCAACCAATTCTCCCCACTTATTTCCAACAAAACTCTGCGCGCCTCCGGGTCGGCGTCAATATCGCGGAATTCATAGGCGACATTGTGACGATCTAAATAGCCGCATGCCATAAGCACGTCGGGACACCATCGCGCGCCATATACCAACAGTTTTTCTTCAGTTGTCATCATCGTCATTCCAGAGAAATATCGGCCCGCTCAGGCGCGTTTTCCACCCTTGAGCTCAGCCTGAAGTATATTCAGACCATCCCAGTCCTCGCGCGCCGCCAGAGCGGCTTGATCTGGCCAGGTTTCCGGGTTGATGAAAGGAAGATTCTCGGCTTCGAGAATTTCTTTCAGACGCGCTGCATCCGTCTGGGCCAACTGTGTGTAGGTCGTGATTCCTGCCTTCTGCAACAGTCCGGCAATTTTTGGCCCGATCCCCTCAATGCGGCGTAGATCGTCGGGATGTGCAGGCGGCATCGCGACGGGCGCCATTCGCACTTTGATGCCTTCAACCACGCCGCCGGCGGCGACCTTTGCCGGCTCCTTGAGCACGGGGGTTTCCGTGTCCTGAATATTCGCCGCCAGTATTTCCGGGGAAATTTCAATCGCCGTCTGCCTGACTGTTGGGGCAGAACTGCGTTGCATCATGGTAATGGTGTATTCGTCCCGCCGCCTCTGCCACCAGGATATGAGCACCAAAATGCCGATGGGAAAAGCAATAAGAAGAACAAGGATGAGGACAAGGTCTTTTAGAAAGCGTAACATAATCACCTCCACAAGTTTTCAAAGACACGCGGATTTTTTGTCAACCACAAAACCCGCAAACAGGCCATGGCGCCATGAGAATGGCTATGCGTGTGTCATGGCCGCAATTTTTCTCTCCATCCGTTGCGCTTCTTCCGGCGACAATGCGCCGACTTCTATTTCGGCGTAAAATTGCTCACCGGGCACCAGAGAACGCACATTCCCCTTTGCCCTCTCCGCAGTGTACCCCTCTGGTTCACACGTCCCGGCCTCGACCAGCGCGATCGCGTCCTGGTCGGCCGTGCGCGAAATCCAACGGGTCGCCCGTGGCAACTGCTCCGGCCGGTGGCGAATGTAATCCGCCGCGCCGTCGGGATGAACCTGCATCGAGTGCGCCCAGCCCTCGTCGTCGGCAAGGTAGTCAATGAAGAACACGACCTCCGGGTCAAACGCCAGTCCCGGAGCCAATATGTGGTGTTTCTGCGGATTTTGCTGCAGCTCCTGGATAAATTCCGCGTAACCGGGGCCAGGTTTGATGTGCGCCGGAATGCTTGATCGCACCCGCACGTGCTCCGGCGACACAAGGGCGCTGTATACCAGTCGCCCGTCGTCAACCGGCTTGAAATTGACGTGGGCCAGGTACATCAATGGCTGCGGCGACTGTTTCAGGTTGGTGATGGTGATGGCGACTTTGAACAGGGAGCGGTTGGCATAGAGCAACACCAGCGGCTCGGCGACATAGTTGTGAGAGAAGGCGACCGTGTGTTGGTACGCGCCGCCCATCCCGATGTAAGGGCCGGCCTCATCTTCTCCGGCGACGAGATAAGCGCTTTGATAAGGAGCATTGGGCAACTCTCCGTGCAGAGGATGGGTATCCTGCGGGCCGGGGCCGCCGGCAGCCGATGCGCCGCAATGTTGCAAGAACCCACCGAAGGTGTTCAGAAATTCGCGCGTGGGATACGGTTGGTCAAACATAGACTTCATGGTCAGCTCGCGGTCGGCAAAGGTTGCCGACCAGACCTGCTGCCCCTGGAACGGCAGCAACACCAACTCGCCTCTCCCGGCGAGCAGACGCACCGCACACACACCGCTATCGAAGCGAAACGTATACGCCGATAGTCCTTCAAAATCCACCAAAAGCTTTTCGCGCTCGGAGAAAAATTCTGGCTCCAGATAGATACAGGTTTCAGATGTCATCCCGTCCCCCATTTTTCAGATAGTTTTTGCAGATTTTCCGGCCAACCTTATTGTACACCCTTCAGCCGGACAAACCAACCCCTAACGCGCCATCTTTTGCGCCAGTTTGATGATGTCGCCCAACACCCCCGCCGCCGTCACCTCGCGCCCGGCGCCGGGGCCGGAAATGACGAGAGGCGCCGGATCGTAGCGGCCCGTGTGCAGCGCGATGTAGTTGGCCGGGCCGCGCAACGCGCCCAGCGGGCCATCGCGGTCAACGGCGACCAATCCCACCGCGCCGCCCTCGGCGGTCACGCGGGCGACGTAACGCAGCACTTTGCCTGCGGCGCGCGCGGCCTCTACCCGCGCCGTATACCCGGCGTCCACCGTCGGCGTGGCCGCAAGGAACTCGGCGGTGGAGAGCGTCGCCAGGGATGCCGGATACAGGGCTTCGACCGTCAGCGCCGTCTCTTCGAGCGCCCACCCGGCGGTGCGCGCCAGGATCAACGATTTGCGCGCGACATCCTTGCCGCTGAGGTCGTCCCGTGGATCCGGCTCGGTAAACCCCTGCGCCCGCGCCTGCGCTACGGCGGTCGAATAGGGAACGCCGCGCTCCAATTCGGCGCACAGATAGCCCAACGTGCCGCTGAGACAGCCCTCGATGAGTGTGACCCGGTCGCCGGTGTCCAGCAAATAATGCAGCGTGTCAATGACCGGCAAGCCGGCGCCCACCGTGACCTCGTAACGCAAGAAAGGATGCTCCAAGAAAGCCCGCGACGTCGCCCACGGTCCGGCCAGCGGGACTTTGTTCGCCAGCACCACGCCGCAGCCGGCGTCGAGCGCGTCCCAGAGCACGGGCGCCGTCGCCGGAGACGCCGTCAGGTCGGACAGGATGGCATCTTCCTTCAACGCCATGGCAATTTCGGGCAGGGGCCGGACGCCCGGCAACTGGCTCAACACCCCGCCGCCGGAGGTGGCTTGCAAAGCGGCCTCAAGCGTCTGCTCTGAAAGGCCCTCGTCGGCGATTAAAACACCGCTCACGTCGGCTACGGCGATGGGAACCAGATACAGCCCGGCGCGCGCCGCCAACGTCTCGCGCGTGGATAGAATCTGGCGCAACAACGTCCCGCCAATGTTGCCGAGGCCCAAAAAGATCAAGGGGACTCGAATTACCCCCGCTTCATTTCGTACAGCTGTCATTTTTTCACCTCAAAAGAATAGTATCATCTCAATGAAAAGGGGAAGAAGCGGGGTTTTGGGGCGGGCTGTGCC
>DAOUFX010000215.1:0-13767 GCA_034429675.1 Anaerolineae bacterium
TCGTGCGGTACCCCCGCACGAAAAAACACCATCTTATATTCGGCTAAATGCTATTCTCAAAGGAGACACCATGATTGAAACAACACACGATTTACCCGGTTTGAACTGCGGCCTGTGCGGATTTCGCAGTTGCGCGGCGCTGGGCGAGAAATTGAGCGCCGAACCGGAGCTGATCAAACGCTGCATCCATCTCTCCGAAGATCGGATATCGAACGGGCCAAAAACGACGCCGGTGGTGACGGAATCTGCGCCGGCGTGCGCGACGTGTGCGGCGCAGCCCGCTACGGGGAGCGGACCGGCGGCCTGGCACGACAGCCTGGGGCGCGAATTCGACTTCTACCTGGAGCATTTCCCCGAAGACCCCGGCCCGCGCGAGATCATCCTACCGCACAACCCGCTGATCACCCGCGAACTGGACGTCCACCCCGGCGACGTGCTCATCGGGCGGCCGCTGGGGATGTCGTGCGGCTGCCCCATCACCCACTGCGGCGTCGCCATGGACGTGGACCCGCGCACCGGCGTCATCGTGTGGTGCGTCACCGGGCCGCTCAAGCCGCGCCAGCAGGGGTACAAAGACCTGGGCTATTACATCGCCGAGGGGTACGAAGGACTGATCCACGACGCGCGCTGCGAGATCAAGATCGGGATGCGCTACTTCTTCCAGCCGCGCATGTGCATGCTGCAATGGCGTCACAGCGGCCTGGTGAACTACCTGAACCGCATCCCGACCGGGTGGCAGGTGCGGGTTGAAGGATTGTGGATCGGCTGAAATCCAAAAACTTGCGTTATAATAGCCGCCATGAATTGTCGTGTAGGCTGTGGGGCATGTTGCATCGCCCTTTCGATTTCCTCCCCGATTCCGGGGATGCCCAACGGTAAACCCGCCGGGGTGCGCTGCGTGCAGCTCACCCCGGACAATCGCTGTCGCCTCTTTGATCGCCCCGACCGCCCACCGGTCTGCATCCGCCTGCGCCCCAACGAAGAAATGTGCGGGCAGAACGCCGAAGAAGCCCTGGCGTGGCTGCACGCGCTGGAAATCGCTACGAAGCCTGATCCCTAAAAAATGGGACGCGGATTGAACGGATCGGACGGATCAGGACGGATTTTCTCTTTTGGGTGTGAGTAGGAGAAGTGTGAGAAACAGGCATATTTCTCCAAAACGCCCATTCTGGCATGTCCTGATCGGCGTCGGCGTGCTGGGTCTGCTGACCGTTTATGGCATCTTGCCGGTTTTACGCGCCGGATGGGTGGCGCATCCCCTACGCAAAGCGCTACCGGACTTGAGTACAATCCCCTTTGACGATGAAGAGGTCACCTTCGCTACACCGGAAGGGCTGCCAATCTACGGCTGGTACATCCCCTCGCAAAATCACGCCGCTATCATCCTGGTTCACGGCTACAACGGCAATCGCGCGGACTATCTCGAACCGGCGCAGATGTTGGCCGAAAACGGTTACGGCGTGCTGATGATAGATCTACTGGCCCACGGTGAAAGCGAGGGGAAAACGCTAAATCTCGACGGAACAGAGGTGCTGGCGTCCGTGGCGTACCTGAAGGCGCGCCCGGACGTTGACGCGCAGAGAATCGGCGCCCGTTGTTGTTGGTTGCCGGGATCGAGAATCGCGGCGAACGTCGCGTCTTGCGCCAATACTACGCCGCAGCCGGAACCGGCGCAGAGCTATGGGAGGTCGCCGGAGCCGGTCACGTCGAGAGCTGGACGGTCAGCCGGGAAGACTATGAAGTTAGGGCGCTGGCACTCTTCCAACGAGCGCTCTTGAAGTAAAGAGAAAACATTGACACCACTCACCACTTGATATAGGATAAATGAGGAGGTGCCAGGCGATGGAAACCGAAATCACAGCACAGAATGCTCATCCCTGAAAAAGCAAACCTTGCACAACAAATACTTTTTCCCGATTGGGTATGGATTTCTCCTCGCAATTCTGTCTCTTGCCTGCATCTGCTGGTTTGATCCACGTGAATACACGATTGACGAAGATCATCCCAATCCCCAGGTCGAGCTCCTGAAGAGTTACGTTCCGGCAAAGACGCTGCCGGCCATCAATCCGGGCTATTACACTTATTTTGGGTTCCGCGATTGGTGGCGGTTCCCGTTGGTCTATCCTTACAGCATCCACACGATTGACACCGTCAACTATGGCCGGCTGCTGGATGAGAGCAAAGTCGTCAACTACGACGACATCAACCACCAGGAGCTCATCGGAACGGGCGTTGACGCCATCACCCATCTGGCGCTGGACCGGCGCTACCTGCTTTTGCGCACCGAGGTGGGGACTCAGGAAACGGCGGATGTGCAGTATATTCTGTTTGAGTTTAGCACGGCCAAACAGACGACCTTTGACTCGGAAGAAACGCTCTTTGAAGCGGCGAAAGCGCTGAATTTCGAGGGCGAACTCAGCCTCATCACGTTGAGCGATTACGACGCGTTGTTTTGGGAGACAACTAAGTCGCCATAAGGACCTTACCCGATGTTAAACATTGTTGACTTTGCCCCCGTTTATTTGGAAGACCTCCAGACGTTGATCAACGCTCACCTGGATTGGCTGTACTCCGGTTGGGCTTTGACTGCCGAGTTCATTGCCTCGCGGCTCTTGAGCTGCCCGGAGCAACCCATCCTCGATCCGTGGGTGGCCGAACGCCAGACGCTCTGCGCGCTTGATCACGGGCGATTGGTCGCGGCGGCGCATCTGCTGCGCTACGCCGACGATGTCACCGTCGGCCACGACTTCCGCAACGCCGGCGACGTCGCCTGGTTTCTGGCCTGGCCCGATGCGGAGGAGGCGGGGCGGGAACTGCTGGCGGCGGTGCGGGAATTCATGCAACTATGGAATGTCCGCATTGTATATGCTTGGGAGGCGCATCTGCCGGTTCCAGGGAGCAGCGGCATTCCCGACACGTGGCCGCACATCCGCCAGATGTTTGTCTCGTCCGGCTTTCAACCGGAAGGCACCAAAGAATACCTCTTTGCCGGCAGCCTGGACGGCATAACGCCCCCCGATGTTAATCCGATGCCTGCGGTGCAAACGCGGCGCGCCGTCGTGGGGCGGGATGCGCTGTTCAGTCTGTGGCAGGCGGACGAGAATATCGGCCATTGCGAATGCAGCGCCGACCTGACGCATGGCGGGCTTCTGCCGGCCTTCAAAGGCTGCGCCGAACTCAGGGAGCTGGTGGTGGCGACGCAGTGGCGTAATCGCGGGCTGGGGCGCTGGCTGGTGCAGAACGCCGTCGTGTGGCTGAAAACTGCCGGTTGCGATCGTATCGTCCTTTCCGTTCTTCCTTCCGACGACGCTCAGGGCGCAGGCCGTTTCTACCGGCGCTTCGGATGGGACAGGCTCGTCACGTTCGAAAAGGGATGGATTGCTCAGGATGAAGATGAAGGCGATGGAGGACTGTTATGGAAATTTTAGGTGGGCCGCTGTTTGCCGTTGCCGGCGCGGGGGAATCGCACGGGCCGGGGTACACGACGATAGTTTTCGGATGCCCGCCGGGGTTGTGGCTGACGCGCGCGGACATCCAACGGTATCTGGATCGGCGCCGGCCGGGCAGCAGCGCGCACGGCACGCCGCGCAGCGAGGGGGATCGGGTGGTGCTGCTCTCCGGCCTCTTCAGCGAGGAATTGGAACGCTTGCTCGGTGGGCCGGAAGTGCGCACGGTGAGCGGCGCCGGGGAAAGCGTCACGCAAAGCTACGAAGCCGGCTACACCACCGGCGAACCGATCGCCGCGTTGGTGCTCTCGACGGCCAAACGTTCGGGGGATTATGCGCAATTCAGCGGCCCAAACGGCGAAGTGCGACCGGGACACGCCGATCTGGTGAAATATGCGCAGTCACGCGGATTCAACGACGTGCGGGGCGGCGGGCGCGCCAGCTACCGCGCCACCATCTCCGATGTAATCGGCGGCTCCATCGCGCGGCTGTTCCTCGGTCACCATTTCCACACGGCCATTCTGTCGGCGTTGATCCAGGTTGGGCCGCTCAAAGCCGCCAAAACCCTGGCGATGCAGGCCGAAGAATGGTCAACGCAGTATGCCGCGCCCATCCCGGTGGAGGCGATCCGCCCCGTCGAAGAAGCGCTGGCCACAGGCGATTTGCCCACGCTCGACCCGGACTTTGCCCACAAAGCCGCTGCGCTCATCGAGGCGACGCGCGCTGACGGCGATTCCATCGGCGCGGTGGTAGAAGTGATCGCGGTGAACGTCCCGGCGCTGGCCGGGGCGCCGCTCTACCACAGCCTCAAGTTGCGGTTGATGGGCGCGCTCGGCGGGCTGAACGCCGCGCAGTCCTGCGAGATCGGCGACGGGTTCGCTGTCGTAACGCGGCGCGGCAGCGAGAACAACGACGCCATTCGCGCCGGCGGCTACCAGAGCAACCGTCATGGCGGGTTGCTCGGCGGCATTACCACGGGGATGCCGTTGATCTGCCGGGTGGGATTCAAGCCGACGGCGTCCATCCAGAAGCCGCAGCTCTCGGTGCGCCAAAACCGCGAAGACGTCGCATTCGAGCTCAAAAAGGGGCGCCACGATCCGTGTCTGGGCGTCCGCGCGGGCGTCACCCTCGAATCGCGGCTGGCGATCGAATTGCTCAACGCGGTGTTGATGCAGCAGGCGAGTTGCGTGGATTCGCAAGTCTTCGAGTTGTTCTAAACTCCAAAATCCAAAATCTAAAATCAAAAATCAAAAATCCCCCACCCACGCCTTCTCGCGGGCCGAGCGATACATTCCCAGGATGATGTCCACGGCAGTGCGCGCCGCTTCGACCGGGATGAAGGGCGGGCGCTGCTCGCGGATGGCGTCTACGAAGTCGCTGACCTGGGAGATGTGGCTGGGGCCGTAGTAGACTTTCCCCACACCCACCGGACGCGCTTCGTCGCCGTCGGCCAACTCTTGCAAGATACGCTGCGAGATGGCGCCGTCGCTGAAATCGGCGCGCGTCACTTTGCCGTCGCGGATTTCCAACGCCCCCTGCGTACCGTAAAAGGCGAACGTGGGTTCCCAGTTCAGAAAACTGGAAGACGTTGCCGTGATGCTGCCCAGTGCGCCGTTCTTGAAGCGTAACGTCGCCGCCAGTGTGTCCTCCGTCTCGATAAGCCCCTGGTGGGTACGGTTGTCGTAAGAAGCGCATACCGCCTCGACCCCGCCCATAATCCAGTTCAAGGCATCCACAAAATGGATGGACTGGTTGATCATCAACGAGCCACCCTCCTCGGCCCAGGTGCCGCGCCAGGCGTCGGCCTGGTAATACCCGGCGGTGCGCAGGCATTGCATGGTCAGGTGAGCCGTGAGCAGCGTCCCGAAAGCGCCCTCCTGCACCAAGCGGCGCGCATACTGGTAGACGCGATCGAAGCGATGCTGGAACACGCCGGAGAAAACCAGATCGGGATGGTCGTGAACGGCCTCTACCAGCGCGTCCAGGTCCTCCACGCGCGTCGCCAGAGGTTTTTCGCAGAGCACGTGCTTGCCGGCGCTCAGGGCCGCGATGGACAAGGGAACGTGCGTATGATGCGGCGTACAGATGGAGACGCAGTCCACCTCCGGGTCGGCGAGCACGACGTGGTAATCGCCGGTGACGTGAGGAACGGCGTACTTCCCGGCCAGATCGCGGGCTTTGGATTCCACCACGTCGCAAAGCCATTTCACCGCGACCGCCGGACGGCGTTGAAAACTCTCAATGTGCAGCGGGGCAATCACCCCACAGCCGATAACGGCGCAGCGCAACGGCGTGGTCATAGCGTTTCCAGATGCGCCAGGTTTTTGTTGATAAGCGCCAATCGCTGAGAGACGCAGACGGCGGATCGTCCCCCGTCTGGCGGTGTGTTCACGACATAATCCAACATCCGGTTGACCGTAGTCGTGGCGACGTGCATCCGCGTATCGGAAGAGGCATAGTAAATGAAGAGAGGATAATCGCCTGAGGCATCGGGCTTGTCCAGGGTCACGGCGCCGTTGCAGAAAAGCACATTAGAGACATCGCCAACCCGTTCCTCGCCCTGCGGCGCCAGCAGATACCCGCCCGGAGCGGCGAGAACCTTGGCCGGATCGTTCAGATCGCACAGGAATGCGTAAAGCACATAGCGCAGACCGGCGGCGCAGGCGCGCACGCCGTGAGCGATGTGCAGCCACCCGACGCGCGTTTTGATAACGGCCCCGGCGCCATTTTTCAGTTCTTTGACGGTGTGATAAGCGCGCGGGTCCACAATCGTCTCGTGCCGAATCACCGCATGCTCCATCGTATCTGCCAGCCCAAAACCGATGCCGCCCCCGCTGCCGGCTTCGATAAAACTATCCTGCGGGCGGGTATAGAAGGCATAACGCGGCTTCCCGTCTGACCCCTTGATGAACTCCGGCAGCAGCACTGCGTTGCGTTGCTGCGGCGATTGCGTCGCCAGATCGTCGAGGCGTTCCCATTCGACCAGATCGTGGGTGCGGGCGATGCCGGCCTGTGCGATGGCGCTGCTCAGATCGCCGGGCGGCGCCTGCGGATCCTTGCGCTCGGTGCAAAAGACGCCATAGATCCAGCCATCCTCGTGTTGAGTCACCCGCATATCGTAGACATTGACATCGGGAATGATCGTTTCGGGCATCTCGATGGGCCGGTCCCAGAAGTGAAACCCGTCTACGCCGGTGTCGCTTTCGGCCACGGCAAAGAAGGATTTCCGATCGTACCCTTCGACGCGGCAGACCAGGTGAATCTTCCCGTCGAGCACGACCGCGCCGGCGTTGAACACACCATTGACCCCCATCCTTTCCATTAAATAGGGGTTCGTGGCAGGGTTCAGATCATAACGCCAGAAAAGCGGCGTGTGCTCGGCGGTGAGAACTGGATATGTCCAACGCTGAACCAGGCCGTTGTCTGCGACTATGTCCGGGGTGTTTTTGCGATTGATCAGGGCAGCATGCTGCGATTTAAGCTGTCGCAGCCGTTCTTCAAATGAGGAGGCAGTCATTGCAGAACTCCTTTACCCGATAAAGATTTAAAGCGCAACACTGAGTTTGTTATACCACACTTTGCGGCATCGGCACACACAGACCATTTTGCGAACGAGCGCGGAGATTGTCTATACACAAATCGGCGGATTAGCGGGTGAGCGGATTACGGATTACGGACTCTGGTCGTGAATGATAAAAACCAGTGGGTCACGTTTCACGTTTCACGCTTCACACCTCTACCCCATCTACCAATGTCATTGCCACCAACCTAACAGAAATCACTGGCATGCCGGACAGTTTGCGGTATAGTGGAAAGCGTACTATCAAAGCGACAAGGAGTCATAATGCCCAAATTCAACCTTGCGCCCCGCTGGAACACCGTCAAAGAGCGGGTGCGCAATCTCGATCTTTACGCCACGCGCTCTGTCCGGCCACAATATCACAAAGGGATGAAGATGTTCTGGTGGGACGGTTTGCTGGCGACGGTTTCCGGGGCTTTTGTGGACACGTATGCTTCCCTCTACGTGCTGGCCCTGGGCGCGACCAGCACGCAAATCGGCGCATTGTCCTCGGCTTCCAGTTTTCTCAGCGCGTTGACGCCGCTGCCCGGCGCGGAACTGGTGCGCCGGATGGGAAAACGCAAGCCCCTGATCGTGGGCGTTTCGGTCATCTTCCGCATACTGATCCTGCTGGCGGGGCTGGCGCCGCTGGCGTTTTCCGGCCAACCGGCCATCTACGTCGTCATTGCGCTGTTTGCGCTGCGCGCCGGCCTGGGAAACTTGATCCATCCGGCGTGGGTATCGCTCACCGGCGATGTGGTGCCGCTGGAGCACCGCGGTAACTATTTCTCCATGCGCAACACGGCCATGGCGCTGGCTTCGATGTTGCTGGTGCCGTTGGCCGGATGGATCATTGACAGCGTCGGCGCGCCGCGGGGCTACCAGTGGAGCCTGGCGTTGGCCTTCGGATTCGGGCTGCTTTCCTCATTTGCCTATTCGCGCATCCCCGAAACGTCGCCCGTGGCTGCCGGCGACCGCGACCGAATTTCATTTTGGGAAGCGCTGCGCAGCAAACGGGAATTCCTCTCCTTCACGCTGATCATGTTGCTGTGGACTTTCGGGGTGCAACTGGCCGGCTCCTATTTCGGCGTCTTCCAGATCCAGGGCCTCGGCTCGACCAGCCGCATCGTCGGAATTATGGCGACGGTGTCGGCGACGGCGAGTTTGATCGGACAGCGCTTCTGGGGACGCATCGTGGACCGGCGCGGATCGCGTTGGGTGATGACGCTGTGCGCTTTGTTGATCCCAATCGTGCCATGCGTATGGTCTTTGTTAACCAAACCCTGGCACGTTACCTTCGTGCAACTGGCCGGCGGATTCCTGTGGGCCGGCTTCAACATCGCCAGTTTCAACCTGCTGCTGGAACTCCCCGATCAAAAACTGCGCACGCAGGCCACGGCCAGCTACGCGACGCTAGTCAATGCGGCCAGCATCGTCGCCCCCCTCGTCGGCGGTCTGATCATCGAACATTTTGGCTACCGGCTGGATTTCATCGCCTCCGGTTGTGTGCGCATAACCAGCGCGGTACTATTTACCCGGTTGCTCAAACCTTTCAAGTTTCAGAAATCGGGAATCGGGAATAAGAAATTGGGCATTGGGGGCGGGGAATTGGTGATTGGGGATGGGAAACCGGAAACCGGGAATGAGAAATCGGGGATGGAGGTTGAAGAAACCCCATCCGATGTCGCCGATGTCACTATCGTGGGTGACGTTACGCCCCCACCCGTAGAGACGCCTGTAGAGACGCCCGTAGAGACGCCCGTAGAGACGCAAGATATTGCGTCTCTACCACAACACCCGGCGCCGCCCGCACCTGACAATGAAGAATGCACGTAACAGTCTCACCTTTTAACATGGAACGTGGAACTTGAAACTCTCCGACCTTTGACCTTTGACTTTTTGACTTTCGACCCTACCCAAGGAGGCCCTATGTCAAACCCATTCTGGACCCTGAACGAGCGGCAATACTTTGAAGCGCCTGGCCTGGCCGCCACGTTTTTTCACGACTTCTACCCTGAAGGCAAGCAGGGCGGGCTGACGCTCATCCAGCATGGCGAACGTGTCGCCGCCTGCGGCGATGTGCGCCTGGAACCGGCGCCCGGCCAGTGGCATCTCCTGCCGCAAGTTGGAGAACGGCAATTGGACGCAAAAACCGGCGGGGTCTGTATGCCGGCGCGCTTTGAGGGTATCCCGCTCCATTACACCGTGCGCGTCTGGCCCGACGGCGCCGACCTCTGCGTCAGCGTGGACTTCGACGCCCCCATCCCCGACGAATGGGCGGGCCGGGTCGGGTTCAACCTCGAACTGTATCCGGGCGCGTATTTCGGCAGGACGTTCCACATGGGACAGGGGAAGGCCGCACAGGTCGGGGTCTTTCCCCGACAGGCCAACGGCCCGGTGAGCCGCGACCCTGACGGCGCGATGCGCTTCACGCCGCTGGCGTCCGGCCCAACTCTGACCGTCGCGCCGGAAGAGCCGCTGCGGCGGATGACCATCGCGTCGGAAAGCGGCGCGCTGCTGCTTTACGACGGACGCGACGGCGATTCCAACGGCTGGTTCGTCGTGCGCGAACTGGCCGCCCCCGGCGCGACGTCCGGCGCCATCCGCTGGCGCATCGCGCTGCACAGCGATCCCGACTGGCGGCGGGCTGCCGTGATCTGCATCTCGCAGGTCGGCTATCACCCCGATCAGGTCAAACAGGCCATTCTGGAACTCGATCCGCGCACCGATACCCTGGACACGGCCGTTCTGAAGCGCCTGGACCCGGACGGGTTCACGACCGCGCTGGCCGACCGTCCTGTGCGTTGGGGGCGCTGGCTGTACCACAACTAC
Organism: Anaerolineae bacterium; assembly: GCA_034429675.1. Classification (GTDB taxonomy): domain Bacteria; phylum Chloroflexota; class Anaerolineae; order B4-G1; family SLSP01; genus JAKQHY01. The sequence continues at coordinate 9,838 of DAOUFX010000215.1, forward strand.
GCTATCTTCGACTTCAGCGCCGTGCGCGAACCGGGACTGTACACCGTCCGCTACGGCGATCAAACATCGCCACCCTTCGCCATCCACCCAGAGGTTTACCGGCGCAACGTCTGGCAGCCCACGCTGGAGACCTACTTCCCGGTGCAGATGTGCCACGTCGAAGTGCGCCAGGGAATGCGCGTATGGCACGGCGCGTGCCATCTCGACGACGCCGTCCAGGCGCCCGCGCCGCACCCGCATTTTGACGGCTACCACCAATACGAACAAACCGAGACTCCCTACGCGCCCGGCGAACACATTCCTCATCTGGACGTGGGAGGCTGGCACGACGCCGGCGACTACGACCTGGCCGCCGGCTCGCAGGCGCGCACCACCCACACCCTGGCCCTCATCCGCGAGCTGTTCGGCGTGGACAGCGACCAGACCACGGTCAAGCCAGCAGAACGGCTGGTATTGCTGCGCCAGCCCGACGGCGTACCCGACATCGTGGAACAGGTGGCGCACGGCGCCCAAAGCCTGCTCTCCGGCTACCGGGCCACGGCCCACACCGCGTTCCCCCACAGCTTCCACGGCATCATCGCAGGGACCCTGCAACAGTACGTGCACCTGGGCGACGCCGCCACGATGACGGACAATCGCATCTACGACCCGTCGCTGGCTCCCGGCGCGGTTTCCTGCGATGCGGAAAACCGCGTTTACAGCGGCAACTGTGACGATCGCTGGGCCTTCACCAACCACGACACTGCTCTCGAATACATGGTCGCTGCGGCGTTAGCCTCTGCGAGCCGGGTGTTGCGCGGCTTTGAAGATACTTTGGCCGACGAATGCCTGCAGACGGCCATCCGCGTGTGGGACAACGAGCACGCCCACGCCCCCGTTGCGCAGCCGGCCGCTTACGTTCCCCGCGACGCCGAAGCGCAAGAAATCGAAGCGGCAGTGGAATTGCTCATCGCTACCGGAGATGCGCGCTATCGGGAGAAGTTGCTGGCCGTAGACCTGACCCGCGAGGGATTATCGTTGCAAGTGAGCGGGGCGTTAGCGCGCGCGGCGCCGGTCGTGGCCGATCCGACCTGGACGCAGGCTCTCCGCACAACATTTGCCGGCGAAACCGGGAAATTCAAAGCGGAGCTGAGTGGCAATCCCTTTGGAGTGCTCTGGCAACCGCACATCTGGGGGGTGGGCTGGCAAATTCAGAAGTACGCCGTGGACCTTTACCTGGTGTGGCGAGTTTTTCCTGATCTGGTGGATCGCGAGATCATCCTGCGCGTGGTGAACTACGTGCTCGGCTGCCACCCGGCGTCCAACGTCTCGCTCACGACAGGGGTCGGCGCGCAGTCCGTCACCGCGGCCTACGGCGTCAACCGCGCCGAATGGTCGTCCATCCCCGGCGGCATGGTTTCAGGCGTGGCGCTCATCCGCCCCGATTTCCCCGAACTGAAAGACCCGTGGCCTTTCCTCTGGCAGCAGACGGAATACGTGATGAGCGGCGCGGCCAATTACATCTTCTGCGTGCTGGCGGCAGACCGTTTGCTCAATCCGAAACTTTGACGCACCTTTCACCCTGCAACTTAGAACCGGGAACTATTCTTCAGGAGGCCTACAATGTCCGTTGAGACCGTCGAAATCATGTTCCAAATGGCGATTGGCGTCGAGCGCATTGCAAAAGAACTGTACCTGGGGCTGGAACAGCGTTTTGCCGACTACCCGAATGTGGCGCGTTTCTGGCACAAATACGCTAACGAGGAGGAAGGTCACGCGACGTGGCTGGAACAAGCGCTGAGCCGGCTCTCCCCGGAGCAGCGCACAGCCGAAGGCGACGTTGCCATCGTCGAAAAACTCCATCATCTCATGCACACCTCCATCGAACCGCTGCTATCCGGCGTCGCCGACCTGGAAGATGCCTTCCAACTGGTCAACGACCTGGAAAACTCCGAGACCAACGCCATCTTCGAATTTCTGATCGAGAACTTTGCCGACGACAACGACACGCGACTTTTCCTGAAAAACCAGCTGCGCGGGCACGTCGGCAATTTGCTCATCGAATTCCCTGTAGAGTTCAGGAGCGCCGCGCTGCGCCGGGGAATCCGCGCGCGCCGGTCGGGGACGTCTTGACAAATCCGGCGTTTCCATTACAATTCGTCGCAGTTGCCGAGATAGCTCAGCTGGTAGAGCAGGGGACTGAAAATCCCTGTGTCCTGAGTTCAATTCTCAGTCTCGGCACTAAAGGGCGCTTGAACAAATGCAAACGGAGTGGTAACACACCTATTCGTGTTTGTTAAAGTGCTTATAAGTAACGGGATCGTGGGCTGTCAGGCTTAAGCGATCCCGTTTGCTTTTTAAGAGGCCGTTTCTTGCTCTGCGGAGTGAGAAACGGCCTCTTTGCGTTTCTCCAGCCACTTCTGGCCGACCTCGTAGGGGATGAACCACGCGCTCACACGCTTGTACGCGCCCTCCAGACGGCCATCGGCGCATAAGTCTCTAATCCACCGCGACGTTGTTCCTGCTGCCTGCGCCAATTCGTCTGCCGTCCAATCGCGCATTGCGCCTCCCTCTTGAGTTCCGCAACCGGAAGTTTACACCACCTATTCTATGACGGAAACACAATGGTGTCAAGTATGAAAAAAGGCGATGCAATTTTTGCGCTTGTGGTGAAGTGTTCTATACTTGAATCGTTACGAAATGAAGATATCTCGCAGTGTGTTCTGCATTTGGACAATTGCCAGACAATTATGGGCAATAAGACAACACTCATCACATCTATTTCCAGCATCAAATGTCGGGAGTAACAACATTATCACATTGGCACACAAATGAATACCGAGGTAACGTATGGCGCAAAAAATCGAAAGCGATAAACTTTTTGTGAACGACATCTTTCAAAAATGGTACCGCATTCCAGAATACCAGCGCCCTTATGTCTGGGGTACTGACCAGGTGACAGAATTACTCGACGATGTATATGGGGCATGTCAATCTAATGCCGAAACGCAGTACTTTCTTGGTTCCTTGGTGCTAAAAAAATCGACTAAGCAGGATGGTACTACCAAGTATGAAGAATACGACCTCTTAGATGGACAACAGCGGCTAACCACACTTCTTTTAATCATTGCTGTAATTCGCGACTTAACCCCTGAAACAAATCAACCTCGTATTCGAACTTGTCAGGATACCATTTATAAAATGGCTAACCCCGACCTCAAAAGCCCTGAACGCTGCCGCATTGTTTTTGATATTCGAGACAAAGTAAGAGACTTTGTGGATACTTATGTTAAACAAGATGGAGGTACACTCAAGGAGGAGGAATTACTAAATTTCGCTAACAAGACTGAGGAAGATATCTCCATTAAAAATATGGCCAAGGCTATTTTGACCATTAGAAGTTTTTTCCAGAGCGGTAATTCTCTGGATGACTTCTTCCCTTTTTTGCTCACAAATGTACTGATGCTTTATGTTGCGGCCGAAGAACTTGAAGACGCCTTTCATCTCTTCACTGTTATGAACAATCGCGGTATCAAGCTACGGAATAGCGATATCCTCAAGGCTGAAAACCTCGCCAAAGTTGCTGATGTCAATGTCAGGACCCAATATGCAAAAATCTGGGAGAACATTGAGGAATATTTTGGTGAAGATTTCGACAATTTCCTTTCCCACCTCAGAACGATGCTTGTTAAACAAAAAGCGGGTTATAACCTCCTCAAAGAATATGAAGAGAATATCTACGCTCCCAGGGAATTTGACCGCAATACGAAGAAATACATACCTAAACCGCCGTTATTAACTAAAGGCTCTCGTTTCGCCTAAAAAATACTTTCACTCTGAATTAAAATTCGCACATTAACATTCGAGAATCGAGCATCCGCTCCTCAATCCCCGCAAACGTTGCATTCGTGGTATAACCAGGCTCAGAAATGCGAGCAGCGGAGGTGAGAG
>DAOUFX010000216.1:0-4692 GCA_034429675.1 Anaerolineae bacterium
GGGAGAAGTGGGGGGCTTGGGGGCGGGCGCAGCCCGCCCCCAAACCCCACCCCCAGATTTTTAGAAGATGCCAAGGTTGCAAGTTCAGAAAGAATAACTTGAAACTTGCAACTTTCAACTTGAAACTCCCCGCTAAACCGGATGCAACCCCGGGAATTCCAACCCCATCTTCTCCGGCAACCCGCACATCACGTTCATACATTGCGTTGCGCTGCCGGCGGCGCCTTTCATGAGATTATCTATTGCCGCGACCACTACCACCCGGCCGCCGGCTTCATCCAGGACAAAGCCCACGTCGCAGTAGTTGGAGCCGGAGAGCAGCTTGGGCTCCGGGTAGCGGTGCAGCCCACGGCTGGCGCGCACCAGCCGCACGAACGGCTCGTTGCCGTAATCCTCGCGGTAGAGCTTCCACAGATCACGCTCGGCCAGCGCCTTGCCCTCGTCGGTGAGCAGGCAGTGGCACGTCGCCAGCGCTCCGCGCACGATGTCCACCGACGTTACCGTGAAGTGGAAGTGTGGATCGTCCGGATCGAGTTTCAACTCTTGGATCATCTCCGCTACGTGGCGATGCCCAAACGGGGAATACGTCCGCACCACGCCGGCGCGCTCCGGGTGATGCGAGCCGGGATTGCCCTTGTTGCCGCCCTCGGACGATCCCACTTTGACCTCGACCACCGTTTCACGCACCAGCCCACGCCGGTAGAGCGGCGCCAGCGCCAGATTTGTCACGGTGGCGTTGCAGCCCACGCCGCTGACGTACTTCGCGCCTGCCATCTCTGCGCGGTGAAACTCCGGCAGCCCGTAGACGAAGTGCGACAACCATTCCGGGTGCGGATGCTTGTGCTCGTACCAGCGCTCGTAATCCGCCGGGTTGCGCAGGCGGAAGTCGCCCGACAGATCCACGATGCGTCCGGCCATCCCCGCGAACTCGTCAATGCGATCCCACGCCGCGCCGTGCGGCAACGCCAGGAACAACACGTCGCAAGGCTGCAATTCCGCCAACCGGCTGAACTTGAGATTGCTGTGCCCGCGCAGGTTGGGATGCACGAAATGCGCAAATTCCCCCGCGTACGTCTCCGACGTCACCTGCGTCACCTCAACCTCAGGATGAAACAACAACAACCGCAACAACTCTCCCCCGGCATAACCCGAGGCGCCCACAATAGCTGCTTTCAACATAATTCCCCCTCAAAATGCTTTTGATGAATGATGTAGGGATTAGGGATTAGGGATTAGGAAGTAGGGGAGCAGATCCCGCGATATTTCATATTCCATCTTCCCTCTTCCTTCTTACTCCCTATTCCCCTATTCCCCTATTCCCCTATTCCCTAATTCCCCACGCCCTCTTCCGCAATCCGTACCACGTACTCCACCATCTCTCCGGCGATGTCCACGCCAACAACTTCGTTCGCGCCGTGGAATTCCGGGGCGTGGTTGACCTCGTTGACGAGGATGCGTCCGTCCGGCGTCTCGAACAGATCCACCGAGACGATGCCGCCGCCCACCGCTTTGGTCGCTTCCCGCGACCAGTGCACCAGTTCGTCGGTCAGCGGGCAAACTACTGGCGCACCCCCGCGCGCTGTGTTGGTGATCCAGTGGTCGGACTGGCGATAGATCGCGTAGATGACCTTGTCCCCCACCACCAGCGTGCGGATGTCGCGCCCCTGCTTTTCGATGTATTCCTGAATGTAGATGACGTTGTGTTGGTAGCCCCCCAATGTCGCTTTGTGCTCCAACAACGCCTCGGCGGCGTCGCGATCGTTGACGCGGGCCAGCAGCCGCCCCCACGAGCCGAACAGCGGCTTGAGCACTACCGGGTAGCCCATCGCCTCGATTGCCTCCAGCGCCGCCTCCGGCGAGAGCGCCATCTGTGTGCGCGGCGAAGGTACGCCGGCTTCCACCAACGCCGCGCTGGTCAGATACTTGTCCCCGCAGACCGCCACCGTCCGGTGCGGGCTGATGCAGGGGACGCCGGCGCCTTCCAGCCAGCGCGTCACGTAGTACGATTCGGTGTGGCTCAGGCAACGGATGAGCGCAGCGTCATACTCCCCGGCAGGCCCTGCGCCTACCGTAAATTTGACCTCGCGCGGGTCAATTCGCTCCCACGGAACCCCGCGCCTGTCCAGGGCCTCCGTGATCAACTTCTCTTCAACCCGCTTGCGAGAATAAAAAACCGCAATCTTCATTCTGATCCTCCGAGTCGAAGGTCGAAAGTCGAAAGTCAGCGATTCCGACTTTTTACTTTCGACTTGAGACTTTCAACTATTCCCCCCAGTCTTCCTGCACTTCCGGCGCCAGTTCGACTTCCAACGGGTCGGAGGAAACGACTTCCAGTTCCACGCCGCAGTCCGGGCACACCACAATTTCGCCTTCCTCGATGCCATCGGCCAGTTCCAACTCTGCTGCACATTCGGGACATTCTACTGTTTTCATTCTTTGATCTCCTTTTTTAATAGTGAATCAGTGATTGGGGATTAGGGATCGAAGACTGGGCATCCGGACGAATCCCTTAATCCCCAATCACCAATCCCTATTCTCTCATACACAAAAAAAGCCAGCTCCCACCTGGGAACTGGCTTTTACGTTTTGTGCTGTCGCTGCCCTACGCCTCACAAAGCCAACCCAGATGATCTGGTTGGGTGATCTTACGCGGGCGACGGATTTGCTCGACAATTCGTGTCATTTTGGATTTCTCGGCTTTGTGTGACGTTTCTTTCCTGGCTGTGCTATAAATTATCATAAAAACCGGATTTGTCAAACACTTCGCGTTAAAATCCGTCCCGCCCTTTGTGAATGGGCTTGACCTTAGCCTCGCGCCGGACCATCTCGTTGACCTCGTCAATCAGGTCGAAAGTAGCGGCAACGAAGCGTTTGAACAGGCTCTTGAATTGCTCCGGCGTGATGCCGTCCAGCATCCAGTGGTAAACCGCCGTTAACACGTCCGCGTCGCCGGTCGTCGCCAGGGCAAAGCTCGCACCCGAGACGTGATCCGAGGTGAACTGGCGCCGCAGCAGCGCTTCGAGAAAGGGCGCGCCGGGCGTGTCTTTGCACGTTGCCAGCGGCGACGACAGCTTAAAGAAATCGCCGGTTGCGGCAATCTGAATCTCGACCAACAGTTGTCCGTCCTTCAAGTGGATGACCGAGGGCGGCATCGGCACCGGGACGCCGCACCATCCCGACTTGTCCAGCGTTAACGGTGATGTCTCTGAGCGGCTGACCAGGGCCAGCCCGGCGTTGATGTCTTCGTATAAAGCCATGCTGTTTTCTCCCTTAGCGCGCTTTCAAATCTTCGGCAATCTTACCGCCGACATGCTTGACGTAATTCTCCTTGAACCCATGCCCGCCCGACACTTTGTGCATCGTGGCTTTGCCGTTCGAGAATACGTCGGCTCCGGTCTTGGTGTAAGTTCCGACAAAGAAACTGACCATGTCCGATTTCCCCACGTAAAGATCGCTCTTCAAGACTTTGGAGGGGAACGATACGGCATTGCCGGCGTAGATCAACTGGATGTAGGCGTTCATCTCGGCCTCGGCGCGTTTGGCGGCGACTTGCTTGGCCTTCTCTTCGCTGGCCATATCGGCGACCATGTCCGGCGATAACTGGGAGTCTTCGCTGCTCGACGCCTTCTCCAATGCCTTTTCGTAAGCTGCCCGGACTTCGGGGTCTTGCTTGGCATCTTTCAGGAATTCTTTCGTCAGAACTTTGTAGACTGTTCTCACGGCGTTGTCTGTTTTGATGGTTCCGCGACTGTGCGCCGAGACGGTGACGCGCTGCTTGTTGTGCACTGCATCCAGCATCAGTGTTTCCTGGCTCTGCGTGACGGTATCCTCGACGCCAACCTTCCCCTTGACGCAGTCAAACAAATCCACCAGGAAGTTGGAGCGCTTGGCGCTGTAGGTGTAGAGCACATCCACGGCGCTTTGCTGGAGGGCGACGCCTTTCTCGTTCATGCTCTCGTCCAACGATGTATTGATCGTCTCCTGCAAGGCCACCGCATCTTGAATGCCCGACTGCGTTTCGACGTTCATGCCATTGAGATGTGTCACTGCCGGGTACCAGTTGCCCAGGCTGACCGGTTCGGGGTAGTAGGCCACCAGGGGCATTTTGCTTTTGAAGTCCACGACTTCGCCCATAGCGTAATAGGCCACCCGTGTGCCGCCGCTGCCGTTGGGCTCTTCGGCGCGTTTGACTTCTTCGATCTTGCGATTGGGCGCCCGCCCGCTGATGCGGTATTGTTTGCCGTCAAAATCGTCGAACTTTTTGCCGGCCAGCTTGGGTTCGGACGCTTTGTCGGTTTTCTCGTCCTGGCGCTGTACTTGTGAGGCGAGGACCCGTTGTACGGCCATGTTCCCGCCGCTGCGTTGGAGCGCGGCCACGTCGCCCGGTCGCAATCCGGACGGCCCCGCTGCACGTTGTACGGCGGCCTCCGGCGTCGTTTCGGCCGCCTCCGGCGCGGCTGCTTGAGGAGCGGGAACCGTCGCCGGTTGCGGCTTGCGCACGTTCTTTGCTTCTTGGGTTTGTTCTTTGCCTGCCACTGCTTGATCCTTTCATAAACTATAAGAATAAGTCCGATAAATATACCTACAGTATAAAGTCAACCGACAAATCTTCAATCCATGAGTTTTCGTGTTCACTCCCCCAAAAATAGCTTGTCGCTGACGCGGCGGAGGGTAAAACGAAGTGTTTTTTCG
>DAOUFX010000217.1:0-6931 GCA_034429675.1 Anaerolineae bacterium
GGCGGGCTCGCGCCCGCCCCCAAGCCCTCGCTTTTCCCCCTGCTTATTGAGATGATATTCTGGGTACAAACAGTAGCATATCGGGAGTATAACTGTTTTTTTGCATTGTCAAAGGAGTTTCCCGGACTACACGAACACGCGCTATTGCGCTTTCCCTCTGATTACTTATACTGAGAGAAGCAAAAGAAATCACCCACAAGCCTAGCCGGAGGTAAGCAATGAGCGTCAAATGGATCGAATACAAAGGGAAGAAAATACTCTACGCTGATTTTCGCGGGCTGAGAAACGAAGAACTGATAGAAACCATCGAATTGGAAGCGAAAATGGTAGCCGCTTATCCGACCAAAGTCCTGATCCTGGACAATTTTGAAGGCATCCGCACCAACCCTGCATTTGTAGAGCGCACCAAACAACTAGGCAAGGAAGTTATTGAATCCAAAACCATCAAGAACGCCGTTTTAGGCATTACCGGTCTGAAAGAGATCCTGCTGCGCGCTTACAACACTTTCACAGGAGGAAAATCCCGGCCATTTGGAACAGAAGCAGAGGCGTTGGAGTGGCTGGCGCAAGACTAGCACGATCCTGAAACGCCTGAATGTCCTTAAGCGGCTTCGCCAGCCGTTTGACCCGACGTTGCGCCGGGTAAGAGGAAAGCATAGGGCGATACTGGGCAGACCCCGGTGAGGTCGTGGCGACTACCGGCAAACCAGGACATCCATTCGGCGGGACAGAGAATTCTCTGTCCCGCCGGTGTTTGAAAGACGGCTACAAGATAGACGCGGATGGACGCGCACCCTCAGAAGCCGGAACGACTGACCAGAGGAAGATAGATAGCATAACCTTTTCCCGAAGTAAAAGTGGCGGTGACCGTCTTAGAGGCATCCATCATCAATGTGGCAGGGTTGGCTGCGCCGGTAAGATCACCCGACCAGCCGGCAAACGACCAGCCGTCCGCCGGCTGAGGGGAGAGTATGACGGCGGCGCCGGGGCTGTAATAGGTCTGATCGGGGTCAACCAGGACGACGCCATTACCAACCGTGTGAACGGTAAGTGTGAATGTCGCCCCTCCCGCGTGGATATAATCGGTGCGCGTCAGGGTGTCGCTGCCGCCAGGCCCGGTCACCGTGAGCATAACCGTGTAAAGCCCCGCCGCAGCGTACTCGTGAGTCGGGTGTTGCTGTGTGCTCGTTGCGCCGTCGCCGAAGTCCCATTGCCAACCGGTGACGCCGCCGGACGAACGATCCGTAAAAGTCACGTTCAACGGAGGTTGCCCGGCTACAGGTGTAGCCGTGAAATTCGCCAGCAGCGCGGCTGCGCCGGCAGGGCAAATCCCATCGTCCAGAGCAGGCCAGGTGTACCGCTCCGTCAACGCCAATGGAACGCCGGACTCCCAAGACATGGCCGTCGCCAGTTCGCTGTTGACCGGATTAGCGGGCGGCATGGCGGCCCACACCTTCAACGCAGCTTCCTCGCTGGCGAAAGCAACCAACGAAAGAGAAGCGTCCGTCGGGTCAGCGATTCCGAGCGCGCTGAAAGGCACAAATAAATCGGCGACAGCTGACGCGAAGGCATATGAAAGACCCGTTGCGCCCACCCAGTGGGCGCCGTCCCAGCGCAGCAGTGTTGCTGCGGCGTCATCTTGCACCCAAATCGCATAATCGGCAAACATCCCCAGCGCGACACTATCGCCAGCAGTGCTATAAGGATCGTAGGCCGCCGCACTGCCGCCGCTCTGGGTGTCGAGGTAGATGAACAAATCCCCATGAATGATCCAATTTGCGCCCGTCCACGCCAGGCGCAACCCTTCGGAGTTCCAGGCGCTGTAAAGATACTGCACCGCGTTTAAGGAAGCGTTGGGCAGCGCGTGCACTGCGACGCGGCGGTCTGCGCCGATTTCGTTGCACGCAGTCTGTCGCCAACCTCCGTACCCAGGAGGCAACGGCCCGACGTACACCGGGGTGCGCCGGTAATCCACGTACACCGGGCCAACCGTGACCGCCGTCTTGTTGCCGAAAAGGTCAACCGCAGTAACTTCGACCGCCAACTTCTGCGCCTCGCCGGCAGCAAAACTGTCGCTGCGCGGCGCGACAACCGCCAAAGCCCGGACGGTCTGCTCCGAAGCCGGGAGATACTCCACCCAGCGCACCTGGTACGGCGCGAGGCCGCTGCCGTCGCTCGCCGCCGTCCACGCTACAGACAACATCGGCGCAAACACCTCGTCTATGACAGCTCCCGGCGCAAGCGCCTGCCGGACCCCCTGACGGTCAAAGTAACTCAACGCAACGTCAAAGTCCGCGGGCGGCGTCGCGTCGGCCCAGACAACGCGGCTGGCTTCGGCCACGTGGCCGACCATGTCGGTGACGCGGGCGGTGAGCGTGTAGGATTCGCCGGCCGGCGGGATGAGCGACCCGGCGTACAGGTCGGCCTCCCACGGCTGCCAGCCCGGCTGGAAGGCGTGCTGCACCGGCTGCCAATCGCCAGCATTGAGGCGGACGTCCAGCCCGGCAATGCCGACGCTCTCGTTCACCAGTCCGGCGACGTGAATGTAGCCGTTGGCGAAGTTCGCTTGCGTCACGCGGTCGGTGGTGAGGGTGATTTCCGGCGGGGTGGCGTCAACGTAGAAGGTCATCGCCGGGCCGGGCGTTCCATTGAGCGGGGCGGACGAGGTGATGACGCGCGCGGCGGCGTCGTGGATGGTCGCCAGCAGGGTGTACGCGCCGTCCGTGTTGGGCGTGAAAGTGGCCGTCCAGGGGGCAGTGGTCAGGCTGCCGCCCCAGTTGTGTGTGTAGATGACCTGGCCGTTGGCCGTCAACGATAGGTCGTTCAGGTTTGCCTGCGCGTAGGCCGCGCCGCCGATTTCGATGGGCGCGTGGCTGGTGAAGATGCTGGTGTGGGTGGGCGTAAAGATGGCAACGCCGAGCGTCCAATTCAAGGTTTGGGTGGCGCGATTGACGGTGGTGCAGGCCCCGAAGAGATCGCATGCGGTGAGCGTGTCGGCGGCGTCCGCATCTGCCACGGCGACGACGGGCGAGGTGGTGCGCCAGAGTTTGGTCTGCGGGAAGAGTTCCGTGTACCACGCGGCGTCCTGATAACCCGCCTGCAAAGGCGTCACCGGGCACTCGTAATCCTGCGAACTCAAGTTGTAGTCCTCGCTCCAACAGGCATAGAGGTCGCGGTCGCCGGGGAAGCGGGGCGCGAAGTGCGTCAACGTGGCGCGCGGCGCTTGCGTGTCAATCTCGCCCTGCCAGACGTTGGAGATGACGCGGGTGTGGCCGAGGCCGTCTGTCGCGCGCAGGTAGACCTGGTGCGGGCCTTCGAGTCCGGCGGGGAGTGTGGCGCTCCAGGTGGAGAAACTCGCGCCGGGCGACGCCAGAGTGACCGGCTGCCAGTTCAGGCCGCCGGGGTTGGCGCGGTCTTTGGCGTGCAGGAAAGCGATTTCTACCGCAGCCACGCCGCTTTCCCCCGGATTGGCGATGGCTTGAAGCTGCGCGGGCGTGAGCGCGCGGTCGTAGAGGACAACTTCATCCAGCAACCCGTTCAGGTTTTGGCCGATGCGGAACGGGTCGTCGGTGTTGGCGGCGAGCGTCGCGGTGGCGGTGAGCACGTCCCGCGCGGCGCCGTTGACGTAGAAGGTTACGGTCATGCCGCGGCCCGCTTCGACGACGGCGGCCACGTGCGTCCACTGCCCGGCGGCAAGGGCGACGGCGGTGGACGCAAAGGCGTGCGCGCCGTAAGCGTCGAAACGCAGCCCCGCCGCGTTCAGGCCGAAGCCGAAGCCATTCGCACTGGCGGCGGTGTCGGCGGAAAGAATATTCTGCACACCGGCGGTCGTGTTGGGCTTGACCCAGGCCATCACGGTCAGCGCGCGGTTGAGGTCGCCCAGGCGCGTCCCGGCGGGCAGGGTAACGGCGTCGCCGCCGTCGAAGTGGGCGGCCTGTCCATAGTAGCCGATCTCACGGGCGGGGCAGGTCGCGCCCGCGCAGTCGCCGACGAGGTGCGCGCGCGACGCATCGTAGAAGCGGTCGCCGGATTCTTCGAGGTGCAGATGTAACATCTGCCCGGTGGGATATGGGGCTTCTACCACCGAACCGGTGAGCGTGGACAGCGACGTGGTCCCACTGAGGACATAGCCGCCGGCCCCCACCCCGCTGACATCGGCGAAGGGCGCGGTGCCATCTAACGTCAGGAAATACTGCGCATCGCTGACGATCTGCGGCCGCCGCGCGCGCGTCCCGGCGGTGGCGTTGTTGACGGCGTCCACCGCACTGAGCCGGACAGTGTAGTTCCCGTTGGGCGGGAAAGCAAAGGGATAGTCCACTTCCCATTCCACGAGCGTATTGGACGGGCCGCTGAGGCTGGTCAGTTGCGCCATCTGTGTCCCGCCGATCGGGGCGTTGTTCGCGTCAAACACGGTCACGTAAACCGCGCTCACGCCGCTGAGGGTGTCGGTCGCCACGCCGGTGAGGCGCAGGCTTTCGACGGCGCCTCGCGCGCCCGGCGTTACGGTCAGGCTGACTTGCGGTGCGCTTCCGTCGGCGGTCACGGTCAGGCTGTCTTGGGAAGTATGCCCCACGCTGTCGGTCGCGCGGACGTGGAGCGTCAACGGGCCTTCCACGGTGGGCGTGATGGCGAAGGCCCACACGTCTTCGTCGCGGGCGGCGACCAGCCAGGTCGCGCCGCCGTTGACGCTGTATTCGACATTGACGATAGCGGAGGTCGCATCGCGGGCGCTGGCGACCATCACGTAGCCGGCCTGGAGTGGGATAAAGGCGTTGGGATGCTCGATACTCACGGTGGGCGCGTCGGCGTCTATGGTGAGGTCGTGGGAGAAAGCGACATCGTACCAGGCGACCTGGTATTGGTACAGGTCGGCGATGGCGCGATCGTCCAGCGCCATGTCGGTCATAAAGACCTCGTCGGCCAGGCCCACAAACTGGTTGCCGATGTGGATGGGGTTGGCGTTGCTCTTGCGCGAGGGGAGATCGCCTGCGGCGGCCAGTTGCCCGTTGAGATACAGCATCAGCTTGCCGTCCCCGTAAGTCGCGGCGATATGGTTCCACTGATTGAGCCTCAGCGTGGCAGTGGTGACAATCGAATCAATCGCTTGCGGCGCGCGGGTGTCTTGGGTCACGTCGAACTTGACGTGCAGCGAGCCGCGCAGGATGGTCAGCTCAAAGCTGCCGGCCTTGCTGATCAGGAGCTGATCGCCGACCCAGCGCTGGCGCGTGGGTTTGAACCAGCCGCCGACGGTGAAGCTCTCCGGCGTGCTCGTGCTTGGCAATTCGAGACACTGGGGCGCGTCGCTGGCATAGGCCATGCTGTCGAAGACGATGGCCCCGCGCATCCAGCCATCCAGCCCGGCTTTGGGACAACCGCACTGTTGCGCCGTGGGATTCAGCACGCAGCCGGCGTTGTTGCCCGGATTGGCAGCGTTGGCGAAGACGGTGGTAGTGACGCCGGTAGCGGCCTCGAAGAGCGGCTCGTCCAGGCGCAGATTGATGGAGGGCGCTTCGCGCAGCAGGGCCTGCACTTCGACGGCGGTGGGGGCTTTGTTGATGACCAGCACGTGGTCAATCAATCCGGCAAAGTAGTCGGTGTCGGTGATTGTGTCCGCGCCGATGACGACGGTTCCGGCGGTCAGCGCGCGCACTGTCCCTGCGTTCGCGCCGCAGAGCACACCGTCAATGTAAATCCGCCCGCTGCCGTCGCGCTCGCGCGTAGCGACAAGGTGATGCCAGAGGTCATCGTTGACCAGCGCGTTGGTGCAGGTCACATCGGCGGTGCTGGTGACGACGACGCCCGGCAACCCTGCGCCGGAAGTCCACCAGCCAACATGTCCATCCGCCGTGACGCGCAGTTGATAACCGCTGACCGCGTTCTGCTGCTGGATGACAACCTGCTCCTGCGCAGCTTGCGTCTTGACCCAGGCGGAGACGGCGAAGGGATCGGCGCCCACGATGACGGGGCCGCCGCCCAGGGCTACGAAGTCGCCCACGCCGTCGAAGCGGGCGGCCTGGTTGGCGCGACCGGGCAGGCCGCTATCCGGGCATGTGTCGCCGGAGCAGACGCCCACCGCGCCATTGCCGGAGTAATCCTGGAAGATGTTGCGCCCCGGCGCTTCATCGAAGCGGAGCTCAAGGAGGCGCTGCATTCCGGTGTAGAGGTCGTCCATCTGCACATCGGTCAGCGCGTAAGGATAGATACGCAGGTCGTCCAGGGCGCCTTTGTAGAAGTCGTTGTCCTGATCCCAGTACAGTGTTCCCGCAAAAGCGCCGGCGCTTACCTGGTCAAAATAACGGGCATTGCTGCCGAGGGAGACGTTGTTGCGGAACTCGTAAATCAGCGTGTCGTCATTGTCTATGCCGCCGCTGGTGCCGCAAGCGTCGCCGTTGTTGGTTGAAAAATCCTTTTCGCAAAGCCATAAAAGGCGCGCATCATCGCCAAACACCATGGGGATGTGAATCTCTCGGGTCTGCCCCGGGTCTCCACTCACCGACAGAGTGTCACGCCACAGCGTGATCGAGTTCCAATCGAGCACAGCCTCCGGATGAGATTCGAATCCGTTAATCACGCCGGCCCACAGCCGGTCAAACCACACATAGCCGTTGGCGTTGGGCCGTCCGGCGTAGAGCCAGGTAGCGGAGTAGGGCTTCTTGCCGTTGCAGGCCGCGCTGGTATCCACTGCGACGCCGTTGACGTAGAAAGTGATGCGTTCGCCGTCGAAGGTGACGCCGACGTGCTGCCATTCGCCGGGCGTGATGACGGAATTGACCGTCTGGTAGCCGCACGCCGTCGCGCCGTCGCCAAAACGCAGGCCGAGGCGGGCAGCGTCGGGGTCTGTATAAAGCGTGGGATAACCCTGGACGCCGTTCTCGTAGCCCAGAATGCCGTACCAACCTTCCCAGACGGGATCATCCTTGTGGTCATTGGA
>DAOUFX010000218.1:0-3680 GCA_034429675.1 Anaerolineae bacterium
TTTGCAGGCGCGCCTGCAAAAATACCCTTTTCCATTACATCAAACCGCTTACTACTATGGCCTAACGCCTACCGTGGTAATTCACCCCCAACCCGTCCAAACGGCACAGGTGCCGGCGCAGGCGGGTGAGGAAACCGGCGTAGTTCTTGCGCGAAGGATGCGTCCAGGCAACTTCGGCGAGGGCGCAGAGGCGTGGAAAAAGCATAGTTTCCGCGTGCTCCGGCGTGGGGACGTACTCCGTCCACAGTTGCGCCTGCGCGCCGAGGATGTGACGGGCCGCAGTCGCGTCCAGGCCGGGGCAAAACGGGTCAAAGGCATAGACGGTTTCAAGCGGCACATAACCGCCGATCGCCAACGGCTCCCGGCTGCGGTCTTCGGACTGGTAATAGTCGAAGTAAGTGTGCGTGTTGGGCGCCATCACCACGTCGTGGCCGGCAGTCGCCGCCGCCACGCCGCCCGCCACCCCGCGCCACGACATCACCGCGGCGTTCTCGGCCAGCCCGCCTTCGAGAATTTCGTCCCAGCCGATCAGCCGCCGCCCACGGCTCGTGAGAAAGGCGTCCATCCGCCGGATGAAATAGCTCTGCAACGCATCTTCGTCGCGCAAACCGAGCTCGCGCATCCGCGCCTGCGCCGCCGGGCTGGCCCGCCATTGTACCTTGGGCGCTTCGTCACCGCCGACGTGAATGAACGGGCCGGGAAACAACGACAGCACCTCGTCCAGCACCGTCTGCAAAAAATTGAACGTGCTTTCTGCGACGTTGTAGATGGTCTCGCTGATGCCCCAATACGGGCGCACTGCCACCGGGTCGCCGGTGTTGCCGAGCTCAGGATAGGCCGCGATGGCGGCCTGCGCGTGCCCCGGCATCTCGATCTCCGGCACAATCGTGACGTGCCGCGCCTGCGCATACGCGACAATCTCGCGAACATCGTCGTGAGTGTAGAAGCCGCCATGCGGGACGCCGTCGAAAACCATGTCGCGCTCGTCGCCCAGATGCCCCACCAACGTCTCCTTGCGCCAGGCGCCCACTTCGGTCAGACGCGGGTAAGCCTTGATCTCAAGCCGCCAGCCCTGGTCGTCGCTGAGGTGCCAGTGAAACGTGTTGAGCTTGTGCAGCGCCAGCAGATCAATGAAGCGCAGCACGAACTCTTTGGGCATAAAATGGCGCACACAATCCAACATCGCGCCGCGCCAGCCAAAGCGCGGAAAATCCGAGATTTCCACACACGGCAACGACCACTCCATTCCCGGAACCGGCGCGGAACCGAAAATCTCCGGGGGCAACAACTGGCGCAGCGTCTGCGCTCCATAGAAAAGACCCGCCGGCTGCAACGCGCGCACCACCACCCGGCGGGGCGTCGCCGACAATGCATACCCCTCGGCGCCAAGATTGGACAGGGCCGCATCCAGTTGAAAGACCAACGCCGGGTGGGCATCGCCGGGGATGGACGGAACGAGCGGCAACTCCAGCCCCGTCGCCGGCGACAACCACGCGCGACACAGCGCCGCCACCTCCCGCGCCGCGCCGCCGGCCGCCATCACCGTATCTGGAGCAAGCACAAACCGCCCCTCCCGCACGTCAACACTTACCGGCTCAGGCAACAGCATTGGAATGGACATGAGGACCTCCAGCGAGTCAGCGGATTACGAATTACGAATTACGAATTACGAATTACGAATTACGAATTACGAATTACGAATTACGAATCGTGAAAGTCAGTAAATCACGTTTCACGTTTCCAATCCAAAATCTAAAATCTAAAATCCCAAATCCCCCTACTCCCCATCCGCCGGCAATGTGAACCAGAACGTGCTGCCCTGATCCACAACGCTCTCCACGCCGACCTCGCCGGACAGTTTGTAGATGATGCGCTGCACGATCGAAAGCCCCAGGCCGTGTCCCAGGTTATTGGCTACGTCGCGCAGCGGTTCGATTTGCGTAAAGAGCTTGAAGAGGCGGGCTTGTTCCTCTTCGGTCAATCCGCGCCCGTTGTCGCGCACCCAAAACCGCACGCGCGGCGCCATCGAACCCGCCGGAGTTGCGCCGTCCGGCGCGTTCGGATGCGGATCGGAGGATGGCGCGGCGTCCCAGCCCAACTCCACGTGCGGCGGCGCGCCTTCGTCCGGGCGCCCTCCGTAGCGCAAAGCATTGGTGATGTAATTCACCCAGACTTCTTCGATCCAGGGGGCGTAGCCCACCACCTCCGGCCAGGTTGGCGGTTTCACCAATTCGGCGTTCCGCTCGGCAATGAGCGGTGCGAGGCGTGTACACACTTCATTCACAATCGCCGCCATATCCAACGGGGCGACGTCCAAATCCTCAAGCTTGCGGATGGAGGCCAGCAGCAGCAACTCATTGACGATGGTCGTCATCTTTTGCCCGGTCTGAACAATGTGTTGCAAATTGCGGCGCACCGTCTCCGGCGGCATGGCCTCGAAATAATTCTCCAGCAACTTGCCGAAGCCCACCATCACCGATAACGGGTCTTTGAGATCGTGCGCGACGGTGTGCGCAAAAGCATCCAACTCGTCGTTGCGCGCTTCAAGCTCCTGCGTATACTGCTGCAGAGCCAGCTGTGTCTGCTTACGGACGGTGATATCGCGCAGGATAACCAGACGCCCGGCCGTAGAGCCACGCATATCCAGCAGCGACGAAATCCGCACGTCGTATTCGTGTTCGTTCAACGCAATCTCGAAGGGAGCGTGAACGGGATCGTTGAGGCAGGCGACCAGCGCCGGCCAATTCAACGCCTCCGCAATATTTTCCCCGATCATGCGCTCAGGATTGATCCCGGCGATGGCCTGGAATACGGGATTCAAATCCACAATCCGATCCAGCGCATCCAACACCAGCATCCCATCGCTCATGCGATCCACCAATACATCGCGGGCGACCGGCGCGACGTCGAACAACCGGTAACGAAACACGGCCAGGGCGAAGGCAATCCCACCCAGGGTGAACCCAATCGGAGCCAAATTCACCTTCAAGGGAAAACTCGAGAAAGTCCCCGCCACCGTCGCCAGCACCGGGAAAAACACGCCGAACAACAACAACGCCGCCTGTCCCAGATAAAGCCGCAGCCCGCGCAATGCGGAGCGCACTACAAAGAACGCCGACCACACCGTAATCCCATAACTGTACGTTGTATAGACCCAGAACCACGGGCCAAACACCGTCGCGCTTCGGTCCGCAATGAAGAACGGCCCGACCCGGGCAAAATCGCTGGTGGAGACAAACATGAGGAGGTGAAAAGGGTTGGTCCAAATCATAAGCTGCGTCAACAGGGGAATCAGGCACAGCGCGAGGAGTTTCAACGGGGTAATCGCCCTTTTGCCGCCGGTGTATTGGTAAGTGAAAACCAGCCAGGTCACCGGCATGCCCGCCAGACTGATGAACATCGTCCTGAACCAGAGACCCGCCACCGTGGCGTTGGGTCCCAGCATAGACAATACGGCTACCAAAGAAAGCCACGTCGCCAACCCCATCGAAACGGCAAAAGCCGTCGCTCCCGGAGTGGAGCGACGGCGCCAGGTATAGACCATCAGATAAGCGGTGATGGCCGCACCTGAGAAAGTCACGACGAGATAAACGATATAGGGCCAGAGCATAGCTTACTCTTACACTTGAATAGGCCGCCAAAGCGGCAGGTTGAAAGAGGGGTTTTCGCGGGCGGGAATA
>DAOUFX010000219.1:0-5292 GCA_034429675.1 Anaerolineae bacterium
GAGCGGTTTTTCGTGGGCGGGGGGTACCGTGTGCGAAAAACACTTCCTTTTTGCCTCTGCCATCGCGTTGCGATTTTCATCCAACCGCTGCGCGGGGATCAAAGAGCGGTTTTTCGTGGGCGGGGGGTACCGTGTGCGAAAAACACTTCCTTTTGGCCTCTGCCATCGCGTTGCGATTTTCATCCAACCGCTGACGCGGGGATCAAAGAGCGGGTTTTCGTGGGCGGGTACTCCCCGCCCGCGAAAACCCCTTTAATGTGACCGGTTACGGATGGATTCTGGTGGGTTTGTTCGCGTCGGGATTCTCATCCCCGTTGTTGCCTTGCGGCAACCATTCGCTGAGTTCTCGGATCATGTTTCCGGCGAATTCTCGCCAGTAGGGATGCTGGCCCACTTCAAGGTAGGTTTTGAATTCCGCAACGGCGCGGTCGTATTCACGGAGTTGTTGGTATGCAATCCCCCGGTTGAAGTAAACTTCGTTCAATGTGGCGTCCAGGGTGAGGGCGATCGTTAAGTCCTGAATGGCGCGGCGCGGGTGATCCATCTCACGCCAGTAGAGGATGCCCCGATCCAGGTACGTCTGCGCATCATTGGGGTTCCACTGTATGGCTTTTGTAAAATCGTCAATGGCTTTTTCGTATTCCGCTCTCAGCGCGTAAGCATTGCCCACGTAACGATGCATCGTGCCGCTGAAGTAGTAGCCACGCGCTACCCACCACCGGGACCACGAGCGCACTCTTTCCAGGAGTTTCATGGGATCATTTCCTTGTATACCTGTATGGTTTCTGTGGCAATCTGGCGTTGGGTAAAAGATGCCAACACCCGCTCGCGACCCCGCTCGCCCAAAGTTGCCCGCAGGCTGGGATCGCGGAGCAATTGCGACAGGCTGTCGCGTAGGGCGCGACTATCCGCTTCGGGGAACACCAACCCGGCATCGCCGATGACGTGGGGGATTTCTCCGGTTTCTGAGCCGACGGTCACTGCGCCGCATGCCATTGCCTCGATCAACACACGCCCAAATTGCTCGATCCAGTTCGTCCGGGTGCGCGATGGCAGCACCAGGATGTCCACACTCTGATAGAAGCCGGGCATATCCACCGATGGAATCCAGGGGGAGAAGGCCACCTGCCCGGTTAGCTTCAATGCCGCGACCGTGGCGCGTAATTGCGCCGCGTCGGGCCCGTCTCCCAAAATCGTGCAACGCCAGTCTCCCGCAAGCTCAGCCAGGGCCGCCAGCAAGACATTTATTCCTTTTTCCGGCACGAGCCGTCCCACGTAGGCGATGTGAACCGGATTCCCGCGACGCGGCGCTTGCGGTGGTCGGAAGCGATCGGGGTCCACGCCAAATTGTGGGATGATGCTCAACGGGCCGCCGTAGCCTTTCTGCCGCCAGACCTGCGCCGCCGATTGGCTGCCGACGAGCGCGTGATCCACGTGGCGCATATTGTAGCGCTCCATCCACGCGAAGGGGGGCGGATAACGCCGCGCCAGGTTTTGCCAGGAGAACCACAGGGTTCTCTTGCCGCTGTGACGGGCCAGCCGGTTGGCGTAATACGTCGCCAGGTTGTAAGGTTCTTCGTCAATGTGAACGATGTCCGGCTGTACTTCACGGAGCAATCGTCCAAACGTAGGATAAAAGTGCAGGTGGAACTGGCCGTTGAAAGCCATGGGCAAAACCTCCAGACGATACCCCGATACGTGGACTCTTTCCAACTGCGTCACGCCGCGTTCGTCCTTCCAATGGGGGGGGACGGCTACGGTCAACGTTAAATCCGGCGCCAGGGCGACCATCAGTTCCAATTTCCGTTGATAAATTCCCACAATACAGGCCTTCGAGAGCATCAAAACCCGCAAATTGGCCTCCTGCCATAAATTCTCTTGTAGTATAGCACAACTCGTTGCTTTTCACTGTTATGCGCTTTCACGCAATCTGGGGGTGGGGGGTGGGGCGGTTGCGCCCGCCTCCATACCCGCACTTATCCCCTTTATCATTCCCACAAGGGATTCTAACCGTATTTTTACAATAAACTTTCTTGACAAACCATGACGTTTTGACTACAATGGATTTTACCTTTGTGTCCGCATCTCCATAGCCAAGGAAGGAGGTGTGCCCAGCGCTAAGTAATGAAACTGTTGATCTCGCATTGGAAAAATTCACCCAATCTCAGCTTACTAAGGAGTAGGAGTATCAACATGAAAAAGCAATGGATAGTTTTGTATCTGATTCTGATTGTGGCGCTGGCCGGTGGCGTCCCCACCGCCGCACAGACAATCAATCCCCCACAATTCTCCGGAGTTTATCTCGACGCGACGGCCAACGGAAAAAGTGTCACTATAAATGCCAATGAAATTTTGGTGATCACTTTGGACAGCAATCCCTCGACCGGGTACGGCTGGTATCCTGTGTCCACCTCCAAGTCGGCGGGGAGTTTGCGCCAGGTCGGCAAGGCTACGTGGGCTCCCGACGCCAAGACGACCGAGACCCATCCATTACTCGGCGCGCCCGGAAAGCAGACGCTTCGTTTTACCGGTATGGCTGCCGGTGCGACCACCCTCACCCTGGAGTATCGTCGCCCGTGGGCCAAGTCCGTCGCTGCAAGAACGTTTTCAGTTCAAGTGCAGGTCGCCGGAGCGACTTCGCTACAGCAGTTGAGCGCTATGGATTTGGAACTGGCCCAGCCGGTTGAGGCGGTGGTAGATAGCGGTTCCGCCATCGCTGCCGTGCCGACCTCTTACAACTGGTGCGACAACAACGGCTGTACGCCGGTCAAGGATCAGGGGAACTGTGGCAGTTGTTGGGCTTTTGGCACCGTGGGTGTGCTCGAATCTCAAATCAAGATTAAAGACAATTTGACCAAAGATTTAGCCGAACAATATCTGGTTTCGTGCAACTCCGACGACTATGGCTGTGACGGCGGGTGGTGGGCGCACGATTACCACCTCTCGAAGGTTCCTGCAGGTGAACCGGCCGCCGGGGCTGTCTACGAAGTAGATTTCCCTTACACCGCCACCGATTCATCCTGCAATCCGCCCCACACGCACCACGAGAAGATTGACAGTTGGGCTTATGTTGGCAGCAGCAGTGGTGTGCCTACATCGGCGGCCATCAAGCAGGCCATCTATGACCATGGTCCTGTAGCCGCCGCCGTCTGTGTCGGTGATGCTTTCCAGGACTATGACGGTGGTATCTTCTCGACCAACGAATGTAGCACGGTTAACCACGCCATTCTGTTGGTTGGGTGGAATGACTCCGGCGGCTACTGGATTTTACGCAACTCCTGGGGGCCGAGCTGGGGTGAGAGCGGCTATATGCGCATCACTTACGGCACATCCCGTGTCGGGTATGCGGCCACGTATATTGACTACACCGCTTCCGGCCCGACTCCGACGCCGACCAATACCCCGATTCCCTCGGACATTTTGTTGGTGGACGATGACCAGGGCTCAGCCTACGAAACTTACTACGCCAACGCTTTGATTGCCGCTGGGCGCAGCTACGACACGTGGACGGTGAGCACGCAGGGCAGCCCCAGCGCCAGCACGCTACAGGCGCACAGCATTGTCATCTGGCTGACCGGCGACGACTATTCCAATACCTTGTCGAGCACCGACGAAGCCAATCTCGCCACGTTCCTCAATGGCGGCGGCAAGCTGTTTATCTCGGGGCAGGACATCGGTTACGACATCCGCACCGATAGTTTTTATGGTTCGTATTTGCACGCCAGTTTCGTGGCTGACGATACCAACGTCTATGATCTGGCCGGCGCCGGCATTTTTAATGGCACGAACATCAACATCAGCGGCACCGGCGGCGCCAATAACCAGAGTTACCCCAGTGCTGTGGGTGTAGCCAGCGGCGGCGTCGGCATCTTCGATTACAGCGGCACGACTTACACGTGGGGCGGCGTCTCCACCGATACCGGCACCTACAAAGTGGTGTACTTCTCCTTTGGGTTTGAGGCCATCAACAGCGCCGCATCGCGCAACAGTGTGATGAACACCATTCTCACCTGGTTTGCCGGCGGTAGCGGGCCGACGCCGACCTACACGCCCACGCCGACGCGCACGCCGACCCCGACGCCCACGCTCACTCCGACGCCGACTGCGCCTCCGTCCGGCAGCATCCTGTTGGTGGACGATGATCTGGGCAAATCCTATCAGTCCTACTATGCCAATGCTTTGACGGCTGCCGGTCGCACCTTCACCACCTGGACGGTGAGCACGCAGGGCAGCCCCAGCGCCGCAACCTTGAACAGCTACGACATTGTCATCTGGCTGACCGGCGATGACTATTCCAGCACCTTGACCAGCACCGACCAGAGCAACCTGGCCGCGTTCCTGAATGCGGGCGGCAAGCTCTTCATCTCCGGGCAGGATATCGGCTATGACATTCGCAGCGACAGCTTCTATGGTTCGTACCTGCACGCCGGCTACGTAGCCGACGATACTAACGTCTACGACCTGGCCGGCGCCGGCATCTTCAACGGCACGAGTGTCAGCATCAGCGGCACCGGCGGCGCCAACAACCAGAGTTACCCGAGCGCGGTGAGCGTTGCCAGCGGCGGTGTCGGCATCTTCGACTACAGCGGTACCACCTACACGTGGGGCGGCGTCTCCACCGACACCGGTACCTACAAAGTGGTGTACCTCTCCTTCGGGTTTGAGGCCATCAACAGCGCCACGTCGCGCAACAGCGTCATGAACACGGTTCTCGCCTGGTTCAACTAGACCTGTGTGACTTCCCATTGAGAAGCCTTTCTGGCGCTTGCGCTGGAAAGGCTTCTTTTTGATATCATCTCAGTAAAAGTGAGAGAGCCGGGGTTGGGGGATGGGGCAGCCCGCCCCCCCCAATCCCTCACTTTCCAGATCTTGTTTCATTGACATTTCCTTGCTCTGTGCTATAACTGCATTTGTCAAAGGCTTTGAATGGGCAAAGTACACATCAAAGCGAGGGTTCAGAGAACCGGCGATAGGTGAGAGCCCGGTCCCGGCGCAGATGTCGAATGGTCCCAGGAGCCGCCTGCCGAAGCGAGCAAGTTGGTCGCACCGTGTGTAGTCCAGGCCGGAGACGCCACCGTTATCAGGGCGCAGGACATCACTTCTTTGAGGTCGTGTCCGCAAGAGTGAGGCTGGCTTGACGTACAAAACGCGCGATCACCGCGCGTTTTTTGTGTCGGCAAGTCGCCTTCATCAGGGTGGCACCACGGGTTATAGAACGCCCGTCCCTAACCAGGACGGGCGTTTTTTGTTTATTAAGGGTAAAGGAAGGTATTTTTTGCACACGGTACACCG
>DAOUFX010000220.1:0-7947 GCA_034429675.1 Anaerolineae bacterium
CGAGCGAGTCTGCTCGCTCGAAAAAACACACCTTTTTAACCCTCCGCCGCGTTAGCGGCGGGCTATTTTCCGAGGAGCGAAAACTATGATCGAAAAACTTTTCAAAAAATTGGATCGCGGCATTCGTGTTCTGGTGATCGCGAGCATGCTGTTCGGCCTGGCGGCGCAGACCGTCTCGCCGGTGCAGGCGGCGCCGGCGGCGGAATCGCCGGTCGCGCAGACGGGAGGCGTCTCGCAGTCTGCGGACATTGTTCCGGCGGAAACGACGCCGGAAGCTGCTTTAATGGAGGAAACTCCGCCGGTTAAAGCGATCGTCCCGGCGGAACCGGCGACCGTCGAGAAAGGCCTGGCGGACATTCTGGCAGACTTCAACGCGCGACCGGTCACGGACACCGTCGCGATGTCGGCCCAAGTGGACCCGTCCGCGGGCGGCGAACTGGCGTCGTCCGATGGCCGCGTGCGGGTGGCATTCCCCGCGAAGTTTGTGGACGGGCCGGTGCAGGCCTATATCCGGCATGTGACGCTGCCGCAAGCCATGGCGGAGAACGCGGCGCGGCAGGCGTTGGCGCTGGAGCAGGTGTTCGAGCTTACCCTGGAGCCGGTGGACAAGAGCCTGGGCGCTCTGCCGGAGAAATTTTCGCAGCCCGTGGCGCTGACGATGGACGCCACCGGCCGGATCGCATACCCGCTGCCCCGCGGCCAATCGCTGTGGGTGGGCTACTACGACCCGGACGCCGGGCGCTGGGTGCGCGTCCCCTTCGCGATTGACCGCGGCCCGGTGGGCGACCAACTGTTGCTGCGCGTGCAGACCGATCACTTCTCCACCTGGGCCTACGGCAACGATTTGAACGCCGGTTGGCTGCCGTTGTACAGTGAGCCGCAGGTGGCGTTGTTCAGCGGCGCGGCTACGTACAACGTGCCCATTGACGTTCCACCCGGACGCGGCGGGTTGCAGCCGCAGTTGGCTCTGACCTACAACAGCCGCCAGATGGAAGGTATTCTCGGCTGGACCCAGGCCGGCTGGGTGGGGCTGGGCTGGAACCTGGACATGGTCAGCATCTCGCGCGGTATCCAGTATCACGGGGAAAACCCATCCGGCAGCTATCACGAGTGCAAAGATGAACTGCTGTTGCTGTTCGGCGGCGCGGGATACCGGCTGGTGCCGGGTGAGCGCACGGCGACGGGGTTCCGCTATTACACGTTGGAGTACAGCCAGTTGTACGTCGAGCGGCGCAACCGCGGCATGAACGACGCCACCGCTGAAAATGTGACCGGCGAGTACTGGATCGTGCGCGATCCGCAGGGCACGGAGTATCGCGTAGGACATGAAGAAAATGCCGAGATTGTTAAAAGTGACGTCTCTGCATGCAATTACGACCAGCCCATGTCGAGTTTGTACGGTGGTGCGGTCAATGGCTTTGCGGCGTTCTGGTGGCACCTGGATCAGGTGACCGACCGGCACGGCAACCAGATGTCCATCACCTACACCGAAGTTGACAAAGATGTGGCGTACCCCGGAGTCAACGAAGAAGCAGCGTACCTCGACACGATCACCTACAACGGCGGCCTGACCTGGATCAAGTTCAATCTGGGATGGAGCGGCGGCGATGGGCATGGGCGCAGCGACAGTTCGATGTTCTATACCGACCGTTACCTGGACAGCATCGTGATCTACCAGAACGGCGCCCCCTTGCAGAAGTATCAGCTGTACTTCGCCGTCAACCCCGAAGCCTACAATTTCGGCGACACCGGCACGCGCCTGCTCACCGGCGTCCAGCAGTTCGACGGCAGCGGCACGCGGGCCTTGCCCAAGACCGGCTTCGAGTATATGCGGCTGGACAACCACGAATCGAGAGGTCCATGTGACGCTTTTAACCCGAACTGGCGGGAATGTTTTGGCTTCCCCTATCACCGTTTGTCGCGGGTTGACAATGGCTACGGCGGCTGGACGAGCTTCGCCTACGCCCGCGACAACGCCCCGTGGTGGCGGAACTACTCCTATCGCGTGACCAGCCGCGAGGTCTACGACGGGCTGCACGCCGCGCCGGCGCTCTCCCAGTACACGTATGGCCCCGGTTGTTACGATGTCCCGGCCGGGGATTTCAACGCTCATCCTGAGTATTACCCGCCTGATGCGCTGCTTTGCCAGCTATTCCCCCCGGAACTGCCCCATTCCGAGCGCGCGTTGGGCTACGCCTGGGTGACTGCGACGGCGAAGGACTACGACGGCGCCGTTTTGTCCACCGTCAAGCATTCTTTCACCACCAACGAGGGCGCTGCGCCGGCCAACGAATACGTCAGCAAGATGGCCGGGCGCGAGTACAAGACCGAGTGGTTCGATCCGAACGGCGCTTTGTTGCGCGCCCAGGAGACCGAGTACGCCGTGGTGACGACTCCCGGCGGCTGGGACGTGCGCGCGATGGGGCAGGTGGAACGCATCCCCGACGGCGCGGCCTCCCGCTACACCCGCACCGCCTACTCCTACGACGTGCTGGGCAACCAGACCGCCGTCTACGAGTACGGCGCGGAGGAATACCTGCACAACGCCGGCTTCGAGTCGGGCCTTGCCTTCTGGACGTTGTCGCCGACAGGCGCAACTTTGAACTCCACTGCGGCTTTTGCCGGGCAAAATAGCCTGTCCCTGGTGGCTGGGGAGGCTGTGCAAACCGTCGCCGGTTTGGTTCCCGGTGTGACCTATGCCGTGCGCCTGCAAATGTTGCCGGGCGCTCCCTGGGAAGGCGTCACCTTGCATGTCACCGATGCGCAGGGATTGGATGTTTCCGCTCAGTTCAGTATGGGACAACCGGTTTGGCTGACGTTCACGGCAAGAGCTACCAGTGCGATTCTGTCCATCTTTGGGGAGGCTACTGTGGATGAAGTCGCCATCGCCCGCGTGGCGGACGTTGGCGACGAGCGCAGCACGCTGCGTGAATTCTATCCCAACCCCAACGTCTGGATCGTCAACGCGCCGGCCTGTGAGAGCGTCTACGCGGGCGTTGACCGCATTGGGGCCGATACCCGGCTCAAAGCGCAGACCTTCTACGATTATGACGACGTCGCCTATCCGACGCCGCCCGTCGTCGGCAACCTGACCCACGTGCGAAAGGGCAACGGGGCAGAATGGCAGCACACTTATATGCGCTATGACCAGTACGGCAACCAGACCGACGTCACCGATTCCGCCTGGCGGCGGACAAACACCGCTTACGACGACCTCTATCACGTTTACCCGGTGCAGGTGACGCCGCCGCTGGCTTCGCTGGCTACGCGCTCGGAATACTACGGCGTCAACGTCCCCGCCGACGGCCAGCCGGTGGGGCTGCTCAAGCAGGTCATTGACCCCAACAACCAGGCGACGCGCTACACCTTTGATCCGTTCGGGCGGACGGCGCAGATCTTCAAGCCCGGCGACACAGCTGTACCTTCGGTGCGCTACGAGTACCGCGACGGCCCACTTTCCTCGACCTTGTCCGGTTTGTTGTCCGTCGCCAACGCCGACTTCGAGACGCCCAACAGCGCCTGGTACACGGGAAACGCCACTCCCTATGCCTACGCCACTACCCAGCCGCACGGCGGCAGCCGCAGCCTGAAGATCACGTTTGGTGCGGGAGATCAGTGGGTCGGCAATGAAACCATCGCCGGCTGGTCCGCCGGGAGGACGTACTGGGTGAGCGCCTGGGTCAAGACCGACAGCGCCGGCGTACTTTGTCTGCACCTGGCCGACAAGGTAAATTTCGAGGTTTCAGCCGGTTGTTGGCCGGCCACCGGGGAGTGGCAACGTGTCCAGGGAGGGTTCTACTTGCCCCAGACTTCGCCGAACTTCCTGTTGCTGCTGCGCGGCAGCGGCGTGGTCTACGTGGACGACGTGCAGATCGGAACGGGGCTGGAGAACAACGCGGCGCCCTTCGCTGCCTGGATGCCCATCCCCAACTACAACTTTAGCTTTGAGTATCCCGACGAAGCGGATTCTACCTGGCAGACCGGCGGCGCCAACTCGACCGGGTGGGGCCGGGGCGAGGCTTACAACGGCAAGAACGGCGCTTACCTGACCTCCAACGGCGGCGACGCCTGGCTGGGCAACTGGCAAATTCCCGGCTGGCAGGCCGGCGCGACCTACGGCGTGAGCGTCTGGGCCAAAGCCGCAAGCGGCGCGCAACCGGTGTGTCTTCGCCTGGTGGACGATAACTACACCGAAATCGCAGGCGACGGGAACACCTGCCGCACGGTCGGCGCGGAATGGCAACTGGTGAGCGGGTTCATCACGCCGCTTCCGCCGGTTGAAGGAGATTCGCCCAACCAGGGCCTCCTGCTGCGCCTGATGAACCCCGGAACGGTGTTGTTCGATGACGTGAAGGTCTGGCGGGTGAGCCCGTACCGGATGGAGATCGGCAGCTACACCCGCGCGAGCGACGCCGGCGACGCCCTGTGGACGCGGCGCGTGTTCGACGGGCAGGGCCGCGCGATCCAGACCCAGACCGAGAAGGACGGCAATCAGGCCACGGTCGTCCACACCCAATACAACGCCCTGGGGCAGGCGGTGCAGACCTTGCTGCCGGTCGAGCAGACCGGCGCTCCTACCGGCTACGCCTACCTGTTCGCCGACTGGAGCCAGCCCAAGGCGACGATGCAATACGACGGGCTGGGCCGGGCCACAGCGGCGACGGCGCCCGACGGTACGGCTACGCTCACGGAGTATCGCGGGTTCACGACGAAAGTGACGGACGCCAACACCCATGATCGTGAGAGCGAAGTGGATGGCCTGGGGCGCACCGTTGTTGTGCGCGAGCCGGCCAACGCGCCCCTGATTCACGAATCGGAAACCTCGCCGCATCACCTGGTTGGCTCGGCGCAGGGGAACGCCTGGGTCTCGCCTCCTCCTGAAGCCTACAATGGGCAATACGTCCTGACCTTCGGCCCCTATCTGCCGCCGGCTGAGATCGGCCCCGGCCAGACCGCGCACTTCCGTCTGGCGATGGATCAGGCAGTCGGCGCCAATGTCCTGGTGGCGCAGTTGGATGTGCTCGACTCTGCCACCTTCGCAGTTCTGGCTCATCGCGCGGTCTACGCGAACGAATTCCCGGGCGGCCTGAACAACTGGCGTGATTTTGTCTTACAATTCGATACCACCGGTTACGCCGGGCGTGCGTTGCAATACCGCGTTTTCTGGTTTGGCCACGCACAGCTGGCCCACGACAAAACCACGGTGATTTGGGCGCAGAAGGCCACAACCGTTTACGCCTACGACATACTCGACCAGCTGGTGCGCGTCACCGATGCGCTGGCCCACACCACGGTGATTACCTACAACGCTTTGGGCCAGAAGGTTGCCATGGCCGATCCCGACATGGGGCGCTGGCAATACGCCTACGATCTGGTCGGCAATCTGATCGGCCAGACCGACGCCAAGGGGCAGACGCTCATCTTCGACTACGATCTTGCCGACCGGCTGACGGCCAAACGCACCGCTGCCACAACCCTGGCGACCTACGCCTACGACGAGGGCGGCGCAGCGGCGTATGCCGTGGGCCGGCGCACCTCGATGGCGGACGCCAGCGGCAGCTCGACGTGGCGCTACGATGCGCGCGGCCGGGTGATCGCCGCCGTCAAGACCCTCGCCGGCGCCGGAACGTACACCACTGCCTACGCCTACGACCCCGCCGACCGGGTGACATCCATCACCTATCCCACCGGCGAAGTCGTCGCGCAGACTTACAACGCCGCCGGACAGTTAAGCAGCGTGACCGGGCAGGCGCCCTACCTGACCAACGCCGTCTACGACGCTGCGGGTCGCCCGGCGCAGGTATCGTTGGGCAACGGGCTGAGCACCGTCTACAGTTACTATCCCTGGACGGCGCAGGGCGGTTGCCTGCAGCGCCTCCAGACCGGCGCGCTCCAGCAGTTGCAGTACACCTACGATCCGGTGGGCAACGTCCAGAGCATCACCGACCTGACCACCGGCTTCCCCACCAGCGGCGAAGCGTTGGCTTACACCTACGACGCCCTTGACCGGCTCACCGGCGTGACCGGCGCGTACACCGAGGCCTACACCTACGATCTGGTCGGCAATATGCTCAGCAAGAATGGGCAGGCTTACAGCTACACCGACCCCGCCCACGTCCACGCCGTCACCGCCGCCGGCAGCGACACCTACACCTACGATGCCAACGGCAACATGATCCGGCGCGTGGAGGATGGCGTGGTCTACACCCAGACCTTCGACGTCGAGAATCGCCTGATCGCCGTGACCAGCAGCGTCAGCGGCACCACCGGATTCACCTACGACGGCGACGGCGCCCGCGTGACGGTCGCCAAACCCAACGGCGCCGTCGTGCGCTATCCGTTCGCCGGCTACGAAGAGGAGATCGTCCCGGTGATCCCCGCGCCGACCGATCTGGTCGCCCTTTACTATCCTGCGGATGACTCTGCAGAACGTCCATACGCCGGATGGGTGTCCCTGTCGTGGAATCTGGATATGATAACGATTCACCCCCGCTTCAACGTCTACCGCCGTGACGTTGACTCAGGCCAACCGGACATGTCCCTGATCGCCAAGAACGTGGCTTTTTCCACCTACGAAGATAAAGAAGGTTCTCTGGGCGATGCTTACGCGGTGACCATGGTCACGCCTGACGGTGAAAGCGCGTTCTCGAACATCGCCATAGCCGCCAGGCCGTGCCGGATGTGCAACAGCAACAAGGATGCCGCTTCGACCGGGAGTAAGGGCGGCTACGTCGCCGTCATCCAACGCACCACCTACGGGCTGGGCGCGCAGACCACGGCGGTGCGCGTCAGCGGCGACCCGAACCCGGCCAACAACGGCCTCTTCTACGTCCACGCCGACCACCTCGGCAGCGCCAGCCTGACTACCGACATTTACGGCAACCCCGTCGCCCGCCAATCCTACCGCCCCTACGGCGAAGTGCGCACCGACAAGACCGTGGGCAAACTGCCCACCAATGCCGGCTACACCGGCCAGCGCCTGGACGAAACCGGCCTGATGTACTACAACGCCCGCTACTACAGCCCCAGATTGGGCCGGTTCATCAGCGCGGATACGATTGTGCCGGAGATGGGGAATTCGCAGAGTCTCAATCGGTATACTTATGCCAATAATTCCCCCATTACATTCAATGATCCCAGCGGACATTTGCCCATCATACCTGTTGTGATAGTGGTTGCTGCCGCTGCAATTGGCGTCGCTTTGGTGCCGGTTGCAATAGACTATGCGATTACGGCTTTTCAAGACCCTACCTATTTTGGCATGGGCAGTTTCACGGATCCAAGCGCAGGCGGTGTTTGCGATTACATCCGTGATCGGGGCGCTGCAATCTGGGCGGTGGGGGCAGTTGCCAACATTCTCACTGGCGGACTGGGAGACAAGGTTCCAGGACTGGTATCTCTAGCGGGTGCGGCGGGAGGAAAGGTAGCCGCTCAGTTGGGGTTTGATGTAGTAGGGACGACTGTGTTGAAATCGGCGGCTCAGGCGGCGACATTGGCCATAGCTAATGTTGTGCAAAGTGGAGGCGCGAGTGTTATGACAGGTGACAACTACACTCTGGAAAATGCTGCAATAGACGGAACTATCGGCGGCGTTTTTGGCGGGACTGTGCAATTTGTGAGCAATGCCACATCCGTTCCGCGTCAGGCTGTCTTTGCCGGTGGCCGCATTAAGGATATTCTGCCTAAATCGAATGCGGGTATGGCCAACACATTCGATCGTGCGCTTTCTCTGATGGGCCAGATCATAAACCCGCTGATGTATCCGAGCGTTTGGTCGGAGCCGGAAAACCCGGCGCCGACTCAACCTTCTTCGGCGCCCACGTGGAACAATGAGTTGGAGATGGAGTGATTTGCTTTCAGCTATCTCACTTTGTGCCGGTGTTTTGTAAGTAAGTTTGGCGCAGTCACCCACCAGACGAAACGGCGCAGGGCGTACACCCTGCGCCG
>DAOUFX010000221.1:0-3099 GCA_034429675.1 Anaerolineae bacterium
ATTTTGCGTCTTCTTCTGCGCGGAGAGAGACGCAAAATTTTGCGTCTCTACGTTCTTCTCTGCCCCGAAATTTCGCGCTTGACGTAACGACAAAATCGGGTATAACTAGGTCAAGCCGGGGCGTAGCGCAGTTTGGTTAGCGTGCGCGGTTTGGGTCCGCGAGGTCGTCAGTTCAAATCTGACCGCCCCGACCTCCGTCTCAACCATCGCAGATTTTTGGGGATGATTGGTTTCGACGGGGAAGGCTGGCTGTGGGCTGCAAGCCGGGGAGGCTCCGTTCCCGCAATCCCAGGAGCAAAACATTAAGTGCCAACAACAAGGCCAACAATTGGGTCCCCGCTATGGCGAACGTCTGGGCAACCGCCCCGATGGCCATCGCTGCGTAAGCAACATAGCGATCCCAAAACCTGATCGGGAAATCCGGTCACGCCCCTTCAGTATCTCGCAAACGTGCTGGAGCCAGGCGACACAATGTCTGCGTGCTAACTATCTAACGCCGATAAGGTAGTCCAAGACGCTTCGGTTAGCCGAGAAGAACGCCGTCGGCAGCGGTCTTCGAAGGCAAAACAAAGTCGCCGACTAAGCTTGTAGACGCTCATTGTCGAATTCTTCGGACGCGGGTTCGATTCCCGCCATCTCCACTCTCAAGGGGCCGGTGAAATCCGGCCCTTTGGCTTTTCTATGGATATGAACCCTTCCCAAATCATTTTGATCACCGGCGAACGCCAGACCGGCAAGACGACGTTGTGTTTCAACCTGGTCGCCGCTTTGCAAGCGTCGGGGATCAACGTTACCGGCGTTCTCACCCGGCACGTCGGGCCGAATGACCTGGAGGCGGTGGAAGTTGCCGCCGGACAGCAGTATGCTCTGACGTTGCCATTTTCACCCGATCACGGCGGAGCGCTGAGCCGGTTTCGGATGGACCCGGAAGCGCTGGAGCGGAGCCGCCGCACTCTTGCAGATAGTTTCCCCACGCAGGTCTTTGTGGTGGATGAAATCGGCCCGTTGGAGCTGCGGCACGGCCAGGGATGGGATCACGTCCCGACCCTGCTGGCGCGCGACGACTACACGGTTGCGCTGATTGTGGTGCGGCCCGAATTGCTCGGCGAGGCCATCGCCCGGATGCCGGCTTCGATTTACACGGTCGCCAAAGTTACGGTGCAGACGCGGGACGCGCTCGCCGTTTCTTTGCGCGATACACTGTTTGAGGTCTGTCTATGCAACAGGTCAATGCCATGAGCTCTATTCCTGACGCCGGGGAGTGGCCCATCGTCGGCCACGACTGGGCGGTGCGACAACTGCAACTGGCCGTGCAGCGCGACGAAGTGCCCCACGCGATTCTCTTTTCGGGGCCGGAGAGCGTCGGCAAGCTGACGTTGGCCCGCACGGTGGCCGCCGCGTTGTTGTGCGGCGATCCCGACGGGCGCCGCCCCTGCGGTGTGTGCCTGGCTTGCCGCAAACTGGCCTCGGGCAATCACCCCGATTTTCTATCGGTCGAGCCGGAGGACAAGGGGGGCAGCCTCAAAGTGGAGCAAATCCGCGATCTGGAACGCTTCCTTGCGCTCACCCCCCGCGAAGGCGCCTGCAAAATTGTGCTGATCCAGTCATTCGAGAAGGCTACCATCGGCGCGGCCAATGCGCTGCTCAAGACTTTGGAAGAACCGCCGCCCTATGCGCACCTGTTGTTGCTCGCCGAAGACGCCGAGCTGTTGCTGCCCACCATTGTCTCGCGCAGCCGGCAAATTCATCTGCGCCCGTTGTCTACGCAGAGCGTAGCGCAGGCTTTGGTCGAGCGCTGGCAGGTCCCGGACGCCGTCGCCGCGCGCCTGGCGCGCATCTCCGGGGGCCGTATCGGCTGGGCTGTCAGCGCGGTGACGGACCCGACGCACCGGGAAACCATGGAGCAGGCATTGGCGCTGCTGTTGGAGATTCTGCGGCAGGATTTGCCGGCGCGTTTCGAGACGGCGTATGCGCTGTCACAGAAGGGTGCGGGCCTTGAAGAGAATCTGGCGTACTGGATCACGGCCTGGCGCGATGTTCTATTGATTCAGAGTGGAACCGCTACCCCAATCGTTCATCAGGAACACGATGAGGCGCTGCGCCAACTGGCTCACAGTCTGGACTTAAAAATGACCCTTCACATGTTAGAGGAACTGGAAAAGGCGCAGGTTGCCCTGCGTCGCAATGCCAATACTCAGTTGTTGATAGAAAACTTGCTGCTGGAGCTGCCGACCCTTTAAAAAGATTTGAGGCCCTTATGGGCCTCAAATCGCATCACAATTTGGATTTTATGCCGATTCGGCGATTTCCTGATCTAAACACCCCTCTTTGGCAGGCGCCCCCGACTCGACTGCAAGACGCACCGCAGTGCGTTCCTTACCATCAATGACAACTTCTGAAAATGTGGGAACGCAGAAAACATCAATGCCATCCAGATCGAGATACCCACGCGCAATCGCGATGGCTTTGATGGCCTGGTTCACTGCTCCCGCGCCAATGGCCTGAACATCTACACGACCCTGGTCGCGAACTACTCCTGCAATCGCTCCGGCGACTGCGGTGGAACGAGAATTTGCTGCTACTTTGATAACGTTCATGGTCCCTCCAGACAAGAAAGTAATCTAAAAAAATTTAAAATTAGCGGTCACAAGTTGTTGACCGGGTATTGTGTCATTGTTTTTATTCGTCAATTGGGCGTCGTTACCTATTTTTGAATCCCCTCGAATGACGGCAATGTAAAACGACTACCTTTCCATTATATAAACTTTTTTGTAAAATAACAAGGCGAAAAGCAAAAAGCTTCTCTCTTGATCCCGGCGCTTGTCTGTGTTATACTGCCCGGCAATTGAATAAAGCGCGATGGTAGTGAAGGCGCAGTTGGCGCGCCTTCTTAAAGTGAGGAAGTCCGGTTTGAATCCGGCGCTGTCCCGCAACGGTAATCCTACCCAGGAAAGCCCGACACTCCGCTACTTTCGGTGCTCATACCCTTCGCGGAAAGGTGCGGCACGTGAAATTTGTTACGCATAGCATCATGCGCTCCTTTCACGTGGAAGGAGCGCATTTTTATTGTGTGGGATCAAGGAGGTTTTCGCCGGCGGG
>DAOUFX010000222.1:0-14935 GCA_034429675.1 Anaerolineae bacterium
GAACCCTTGTCCGCATTACAACAGCGCATTTTGACCTTATTGCTGTTACCTGAATCCATCTACCTTCGCATATTCTCGAATGTTTGCGCGAAATAATTCGTTGTACACTTTTGTTTCTAGCGAAAGGACAGAAGACAGTCTAATCATCTTTTTTTCGAAGAAATAAGAGACGACTCTAAGAATTGAAAAAGCACCTCTCTATTTTGAAGCGCATTTAACCGGATTTGATTGGGAATCGCAAAAGTAGTTTCCAGATAAGTCTCTATTTGACGAACTACTTGACCAGATTTCAATGCATGAATTGGTATGCATCGTTCGGGGCAACCAATCTGTTTGTAGAAGCGAGGGACTTTTGTATGAAATGGGAACGCAAGCGTTACGGTATTCAAGGCACTTGCAACGATACCTACATGCAATTTCGTTGTAATTACCATATCAACTTGTCCTAATAACGCACTGAGTTCCCAATATCCTGTATATGGAACAGAAATAGACTGTGACGGCAAAAGGCTTTGTAAGTTCAAGAGTGCCTGGAAGTCACTCGGGAAACCATCTTGAATCCATAAGATGCCTACATTGGAATTTTTTTGAGCCCAATTAACTATTTCTTGGAGAAGTTGAGACTTAGCAGAATTATATCGTTGGAGTAATTGTACATGAACAACTATCTTAATAGGTTGTGACAGATTTTTCAGAATAGTACTGGCCCTTTGATGAGCAATATCAGGGATATCTTTCAACGTAAGTGAAAGGGCAGCATCAGATGTGACCAAAATCTTAGCAGGATCGCCGCCATACTCCACAAGGAAGCGCAATGATTCTTCATCTCGAACTGCAATAACTTGAGCTTTATTGAGAAGTTGAAATACAGCCCGCCTGAACACTGTGTTAGAAATTGGGCCAGCCCCCACGCCAATAACCGCAATAGGTTTCTTTAGTAGTTGCGCCAATAGTCCAATAGGTATATGGCGCAGAAAGTTGCGGATTCCCCAATAAGAAGAAATATAAGGTGGTTCTCCAAAATAACCTCCACCACCATACACTAATCCATTGGATGTCATAAAAGAGTGGATTCCGCTGGAATCACTCTTAAGTAATTCCTTTATGTAAATAGGAGCTATAGGAAGTGTCACTTGCAGATTTGTTTTTAATGATTTTATCCAACGCAAAAAAATTGCCATCAAAAGCATATCGCCGTAATTTCTTCCAAAATACGAACCATGCAAAGATACACTATTCATAGTTAGATCCTATTAATCTTCTTTGAAATGCAGACAACTTCAATTCAACAAAATGGAGCGCTTCGCCAAATATTGGTCTGACTCTCCATTTTTTAGAAAGAAATCGAAGCAGGTGTGGGATGATCAGCACCGCATATGCTCCAAGCACCTGAGGAAAAGCGATTATAGTACCAAATGTAATTCCCAAAGAGAAGACAACAGAAAGCACTAAAACGAAAAACGAGTTAACCTTAATACTTAGCATAAACCAATGGAATGGCAATAAAGAGAGAAAAAGACTCAAGGATAACCAAATGCCAGGAATATGTGCACCGATATACTCCCGCCATGGAAAACCTAGTATTTTTTTACTTAAGGTCGCAGCCATAGCATAATTTACAATTATCGCCAGTAATACTCCAATTGCTACCCCTGGGAGCTTCAATATGCTTCCTACCAAAGCTCCAAAAATAACTAAAAACGCATATAAGAGTTCTCTCACACTACGCTGATACACTGCTCCAGTAGCTTTAGCGACAGAATCGCCCAATTTGTAGGCGGTACGAAACAATACTCCAGATGACAATATTCGCAGCGGCATTACTGTAATTTCCCATTGCGACCCTAATAACACGTCAACGACTTCTGGTGCGCATACAAACAACCATACGCTGAGGGGCGCGCAAAACAAAACAACTAGGTAGGTATTAACTAAGTAGAAATTTTTGACTCTAGGCTTTTCAGATTGAATCTTGGAAATTACAGGAAACAACACCTTCTCCAAAGCAACACCAACATATTGAACAGGAAGCATCATTATTTGATACGCTCTTGTATACAATCCTAACCATGTTGGTCCGAATACTTTACCCACAACAAAATAATCACCTTGATTAGCTACATAGTTAAATAACCGAGCTAAAGTAAAACCAACCCCAAAACGAAGCAAATCCTTGGCTTCCTGAAATTTAATTGAAATTCCTAAAGGAGATGGATAAAACCAACAAGACAATAAACTGGAGGTAAAAGATTGTACTAATTGAGCACCAATAAGAGACCACACTCCTTTCCCAAAATAGGCTAATCCTATGCCTACAATCGCATAACCAATAACATAAGACGCCACATCAATCAACATAAGTTGTTTAAATTTAAAATTTTTCTGGAGCACAGATTGAGAGACCGTTCCCACACTCGACAGAATGAATGTAAGGCTTTGGATGCGTAGTATACGTATAACCTCTTCGTTTCCAAAAAAATTGGCAACAAATGG
The DNA here is from genome assembly GCA_034429675.1 of Anaerolineae bacterium. GTDB lineage: Bacteria > Chloroflexota > Anaerolineae > B4-G1 > SLSP01 > JAKQHY01. Next base: position 2,494 of record DAOUFX010000222.1, read on the forward strand.
CGCACATATATACAAAATCAGGGTGATTCCTCCCCCTAGCAAACAAGATAGTGTAAACCCAACACGTTCATGAATTACAGATAAATCATGTCGTTGTACAATTGCAGGGCCCACTCCCATCTGAGAAATCAAGGTGGCCAATGTAACAAATATTGAGGCAATACCTACTAAACCGAATTCATAGGGGGACAAAAGTCGCGAAAGGATTGTTAAAACGACAATATGGAGTATTGCTGTAATAACTAGAGATACATAATGCCACATTAAACCAATAACAACAGGCATTGTTAAACCACCGTCACTATAATTTTCTTGCAAATCACTCACCCTAACCTAAAAATTTGCCGTTTCACTACCTGTTAATCAATGACACTTAAACTATAGATGTTCAGATAATGATTTTGACACTTGTCTTAGATTTCACGCTTGATTTGATGTGACTCTGTCCAAAACTTTGTCTGACTGTCTATAGCAAATACTGGACTATCCACTCTGCCGCACGCCCATCCCCAAACGGATTCACCGCCCGCGCCATTTGCGCGTACGCCGTCGCATCCTCCAACAACGCCGCCGTCCCGCGTACAATGGCCTCGCGTTCCGTCCCCACCACCCGCGCCGTTCCGACCTCCACCGCCTCCGGGCGCTCCGTCGTCTCGCGCAGCACCAACACCGGCTTGCCCAGGCCCGGGGCTTCCTCCTGGATGCCGCCGGAATCCGTCAACACCAGAGTGGTGCGCTTCATCAAGTGAACCAACGGCAGATAGTCCAGCGGCGGCAACAAGGTGATATTGGGGACGGTAGCCAGTAGACGGTAGACGGGGCTTTGGACATTGGGATTCAGATGCACAGGGTACACAATGTGCACATCCTCTGCGTAACGTTCGGCGATCTTCCGCAGCGCGGCGCAGATGCTTTCCAACGGGCGGCCAAAGTTCTCGCGCCGGTGCGCCGTGACCAAAATCATGCGCTTGTTCCAGGGAATCCCCGCCAGCGGGCCGCTTTCCACGTCGTAGTCCATCGCGGCCGCCATACGCAGGGCGTCAATCACCGTGTTGCCGGTCACGTGGACGGTTGACGGATCCACTCCCTCGCGTAATAAGTTCTGTTTAGCTCGCTCCGTGGGGGCAAAGTGCAAATCCGCCACTACGCCCGCGACCCGGCGGTTTACCTCCTCCGGGAAAGGTTGCCATTTATCGCAGGTGCGCAGACCGGCTTCCACGTGGCCCACCTTGATCTGATGATAGAAAGCCACCAGGCTGGCCGCCATCACCGTGGTCGTATCCCCTTGCACCAGCACCCAATCCGGTCGCTCCTGCGCAATCACGGGATCTAACTCGGTTAATACGCGCGCCGTTAAAGCCGCCAAAGACTGGTCAGGCTGCATCAGGTTTAGATCATAATCCGGCGCAATGCTAAATAAATCTAACACCTGATCCAGCATCTCCCGGTGCTGCGCCGTCACGCACACCCGCGAAATAAACGTATCGGGGCGCTTTTCTAATTCTTTCACCACCGGCGCCATCTTGATGGCTTCGGGGCGTGTGCCGAAAATGGAGAGGACTTTGATCATAGTGTTGACACGTTGGAACGTTCGAACGTTTCAACGTTTTTTCCATCCCCCAAAAGCATCACGTCGAATCCGGCGGCTTCCCAATCGGCGCGAGCCAAAATACGGCGGGTATCCAAAACAAAACGGTTTTTCAGCAGCGGTGCCAGCTTTTCTGCCGTCAAATCTTTGAATTCCTGATGGTCTACCAGCAGCAAAATGCCTTCTGCGTCCCGAACCGCATCATCTAACGTCGCAACAAGGCTGTCATCCAGTCCGGGCGCGGAGGTGACATAAGGATCGTAAGCCCGCACCACGGCCCCGGCCCACCGGAGATGATGAATGACTTCGACCGCCGGGCTTTCGCGCATATCGTCTACGTTGGCTTTGTAGGTTACGCCCAAAGCGGCAAACGCGCGTCCCTGCACGCTGCCAAAAACATCCACTAAACGCTGTACGACATACGCCGGTTGGGCATCGTTTACCTGGCGGGCCTGATGGATCAAGTGCGCAATATCGGGCGCGGTCTCCACAAAAAACCACGGATCCACACTGATGCAATGCCCGCCTACGCCGGGGCCGGGGCGCAGAATCTCCACTCGTGGATGCCGGTTGGCAATGGCAATCGCCTCCCATACGTTCACCCCAAAGCGGTCGGCCAGGCGCGCAAACTCATTCGCTATCGCAATGTTAATGTCGCGGTACGTGTTTTCCATCAGCTTGACCATCTCCGCCGTCGTGGCGTCGGTCAGCACAATTTCTCCTTCGACAAAGGCTGCATAGAGGTCACGTCCTGCCTCCGCCGAAGCGGGGTCAATGCCGCCAATCACGCGAGAGTTTTCCACCAACTCGCGCAGGATATGCCCCGGCAACACCCGTTCGGGCGAGTAGGCCAGGAAAAAATCCTGCCCGGCTTTTAGCCCGGAACGTTCCAAAATGGGCTGCACCAGATCCACCGTCGTGCGGGGCGGCGACGTGGACTCCAGGACAACCAGATTGCCCGCGCGCAGGTGCGGCACAATAGATTCTGCCGCTGCAATGACATAACGCATATCGGCTGTCTTATCGGGATTGATGGGTGTGGGCACGGCAATGATAAAAGCATCGGATGGCGCAGGTTCGTGCGCTACTTTGAGATAGCCCGCCGCCATCGCTCCTCGCACCAGCGTGCGCAAACCTGGCTCTTGTATGTGGATGCCGCCATTGTTGAGGGTATCAATGATGGTTTGTTTTACATCTATGCCTGTAACTTGTATTCCATGTGTGGCAAACATACTTGCCGTAGGCAATCCGATATAACCGAGACCCAAGACACATAACTTACGCACCTTTTAAATTCTCCAATTCCCGCTGGTATTTTTCATCGGATATTTCGATTGCGGTTCGGTTCCATGAATTTCCATTTCCTCACGCCCCTCGTCCAAACACCACCCGAAACCGCGCTCTCTCCATATCATTTTCCAACATCACCGGCCCGTTCTTCTCCCGGCACAGGCGCAGCACGCGTGAAATGCCGCTGCCGCGCCCGGTGTAGCTGAACTCCGGGTCTTTGGCCGTGAAGGACAGCAAGATGGGATTGCGCTCCGTCTACTCCGGTTTCTGATACAGGCGGCGCAATTCTTCCAACGTTTGTACCAACTCAATGCTATCCTGCACCACCTGCAACAAGGCCACATCCTCAATGTGGGCAATTTCTGGCATCAGGGCTACGCCGGGCGCGCCAAACTTCAATTTGAGCGCTACCTGGATGCCAGAGAGCAAACCGCGCCGCTCGCCGCGGGCTTCTCCCTGCTGCAAGCCTTGCTCCAGGCCTTGTTGCAAGCCCTGCTCCATTCCGCGCCGTTCCCCTTGCAATAACAGTTCTTGTGCAATGGTGTTCATCAACGCACCTCCTTCAGGCACATTCTGTTCTAGCGCTTGACGCACCTCTGCCGCGCTCAGGGTCTCCGAAGCTGCAATCACGTAGCGGAGGATCGCTTCCAAATAGTTGAGCGCGGTGGGCTGTTCATGCATAGTATACCATAGCGCCAATATCTCCGGCAGCCGCTCGCGCAGCGTGGGGGTGAAGATGTGCTTCAGCGCTCCCGCAAGGCCACTTCGTAGAGCAAATCGGTGAAGTGTTCGTGGAGCATTTCGTCTACAAAGGCATCTTTCACCAGACGCATCCGGTCGAAATCCAGCAAGGCAGTCACCTCAGCCGGCAGGTATTCCTGCAAAAAGCTGCGCGCTGCGCCCGGTTGCGTCCATACTTCCTTAAAGAACTTATCGTGAGGATTGGTGATATCAGCCATGCGCTTTCCCTCGCCCAAACACCACCCGAAACCGCTGCCGCTCCGCGTCATTCTTCAGCGTAACTGCCGCGCCCGGTGTAGCTGAACTCCGGGTCTTTGGCCGTCAACGACAAAAAATAGACTGCGTCACGAGAGCTGAGAACTGCCCTCTTCCGCGCACTGCGCCAAGAAATCGGCAAAGGCCAGTAATTCAGCGCTCGTTTGTGCGAAAACATCCGGCGCTTGTGTCACTAACGCTTGCAACCTCGCCATCTCAAAATTGAAGATGTAAACATTGCGCACAACGTGGCGAAAACCGCGATATTCATCCAGAGCTATTTGGGTTTCAGTAGAGATCACAGCCGGACGTATTGATGGAACCTCCGCAGCCATTTGTGCTAATAGCATCTGATGCCAATTGGTACCTTGCGGTATGGCCCCATCCACAGTCGCGGCGATTAGCTCGAACAATCTTTCCAAACCGGCGTAGAAACCGTGCAAATTCAAAGCAACACCGTCCAAGTAGAGAGCGTCGCCGGTCTGGCAGGCGCGTTGCATCCCTGCTTGCGCGCGGTCAAGAACGCCTTGCAATTCATTGAGCCCATCGCGAATGCGATGCACAATGCGGAGCAATCGCTCACTCATAACTCAATTCCTTCTTGCTCAATGACATGTCGTAACGCAGGACTACAGGCTTCTGGCGCGACTAAGTCAACCTCAAATTCTGAACTCAGACCTGTGACCAGGGCAACTGCGCGATAAAAGGCCTCGGGTGGTATATCCCAGGCAGCCAGGTCAATATCCGACCACGGTGTGAACCACGCGCGATGCGCCAGAGACCCAAATACCACCACGCGTGTTGGGGCAAATTCCTTGTGCAATTGATGGGCAATCTCGCGTGCAACCTGCCATGCGCGATCCCAACGGGAGGCGTAGGATGTGGCCGCTGCATCTCTCCATGCTCCAGGGCGATAGGCACGCCACGCTTCACGATTCAGTGTTAGTGCAGTTTTCGCCATTTGCTTTCCCTTCTCGCTTTTTACCTCAACGCCCCCCGTCCAAACACCACCCGAAACCGCTGCCTCTCCGTATCATTCTCCAACGTCACCGCCACGCCCTTCTCCCGGCACAGGCGCAGCACGCGCGGGATTCCGCTGCCACGCCCGGTGTAGCTGAACTCCGGGTCTTTGGCGGTGAAGGACAGCAGGATGGGATTGCGCTCCAGGTGAATGCCCAACTTAATGTTCTCGACCGTCACCGTGTTGGGCAGGACGCCCGGACTCGCCACTTCGACGGCGTCGGGAAAAATGTTGATTTGAACCGGCGCATCTATGAAATAGTCGCGATGCACCAGGGCGTTGGCGACGACTTCGCGGATGGCCGCTGCCGGAATCTCTACTTCACCGGGCGCGTTAAAGTCCGCAGATTGCGGCAGACGGTGCAGGTTGCGCAATATGAAGTCCACCCCGCGTTTGTGTTGCTCGAAGATATTGCCCTTGATATCCTCTTTGTCCCGAAATTCATCGGGCGTCAGGTAGACCGTGCCCTGGACGCCGAACTGTGGCCGGTGTTGTTCCAGATTCTTGCCGAATAACAATAACCCGGCTAAGGTGAGTCGTTCTTCGCGCGCTAGTTTCAGGTTTTCGAGCAGGGTCGCGCGATCAATCTCAACCGCCGTCCATTCTTCGTTAAATGCCAGACGATAAAAATGCGTGAACCACAGTTCGTCCAATTGCGATACGGATACTTCGGTGAGCATTTCGTCGGCGTATAAGCGCTGCGCGGCCTGGAACAAACGGAATAACTCCTCACGCGTGGCGCGGCGTTTGTCGGCGCCGTTTTTGACCCAGAACTCGCCTTTGTTCACGCCGTAAGGTTTATGATCTCCGCGCGGTACTTCCACGACAAGTACAGTCTTCTTTTTCCATACCAATGTCGTTGTATTAACGAAAATTGGCGGTTCGATTTTATGCGACGTGGCATTCGCTATCCACTGATTCAGGCGACGCACATCTTCCGGTATCACGCCTACGATTTCACTCCGGTCATTCACGCCAATAATGATGCGGCCTCCCTGGCTATTGGCAAAGGCCGCAATCTCCACTGCCAGGTGGTCAATGCTATCAAAATTGACCTTAAACTGATGAGTTGAATCTTCGCCGGCCAGTAACCGCTCTTCTAAATCTCGAATATCCATCCTTGAATGTCCTCGAAACGCACTTCTATATTTTGTGTGTTTGCGTTGGAACGTTTACGTGTTATGATTTTTGAACGTTGGTATGTTGGCACGTCTTCACATCTTTCTTCACATTCAAACTGTGTTAGCGCGCACGGTTCGGGTCCGTGAGGTCTAGGGTTCCTCAACTCAGGACACTCAAAAACTCAACTGAACTTTTCGTCATCGCGGCCTCAACATCCACCTTTTCAAGCCGTGGGTATTCGCGCAGAATCTCCTCAACTGAAATGCCCTGGCTCAACATTTTCAGGATCAACGCCACAGGAATTCGTGTGCCGCGAATGACCGGTTTTCCCGCCATCACCTTGGGATCTACCTTGATTCGTTCTAGCAACTCCTCGCTTCTCATTTGACACGCTCCTATTTGAGTTCCGTCCAGGATATTTGCATTATACCACGTGACAAATGTCACTTTATTTCAACGTTCCAACACCCTATACCCCGGCGCCAACGCCCCCAAACGGCCCATCATTTCCTCGTAATTCCCCGCTCCCAGCAGCGCTTCCACGTCCTGCTCGATTCCTTCCGCCGAAATCTTGCCGTTCTGGGCGAAGAAGATCTTCTGGTTGCGGCTGCGCGTCCGGTTTTCCTCGGAGGTGAACAGTTCCTCGTACAGTTTTTCGCCGGGGCGCAGGCCGGTGAAGACGATGTCAATGTCGCGGCCTTCTTCCAGGCCGGAGAGGCGGATGACTTCGCGGGCCAGGTCTACGATTTTGACGGGGCTGCCCATGTCCAGCACGAAGACTTCGCCGCCTTTGCCCAGGGTGGCGGCCTGGAGCACCAGTTGGACGGCTTCGGGGATGGTCATGAAGTAGCGCTCGATGTCGGGGTGGGTGACGGTGATCGGGCCGCCCTCGGCGATCTGGCGCTGGAACAGCGGGATGACGCTGCCCCGGCTGCCCAGGACGTTGCCGAAGCGCACGGCGACGAACGCCCGCCCGCTGCGCTGCGCCGCCGCGCGCACCAGGTATTCGGCGACGCGCTTGGTCGCGCCCATGATGCTGCTGGGGTTGACGGCCTTGTCCGTCGAAATCGCCACGAAGTGTTCGACGCCCCAGGTTTCGGCGGCGTGCAGCAGGGTGCGCGTGCCGCCGACGTTGTTGCTGACGGCCTCCAGCGGGTTCGCTTCCATCATCGGCACGTGTTTGTGCGCGGCGGCGTGGAAGACGACGGCGGGCCGGTGTTGCGCGAAGACCTGCGCGATGCGCTCGGCGTCGCGTATGTCGGCGATGACCGGGGCGAGCTCCAGGGTCGGGAAGTGCTCGCTCAGCTCGCCGTGGATGCGGTAGATGGAGTTCTCGCCGTGGCCCAGGAGCACCAGGCGCGCGGGCTTGCAGCGGGCGATCTGGCGGCAGAGCTCCGAGCCGATGGAGCCGCCCGCGCCGGTGACCAGCACGCAGCGCCCGGTCAGGAGCGCGGCCACGTCGGAGCAGTCCGTCTGCACCGGCGGTCTGGCCAGCAGGTCGGTGACCTCGACCGGGCGGAAGCGCTGCACCTGCACCCGCTCCGAGATCAGCTCGTAGATGCCGGGCAGGGTGAGCACGGCGGCGTCCGTCTGGCGGCAGAGCTCCACGATGCGGCGCATTTCGGCGGCGGCGGCGGTGGGGATGGCGATGAGAATCTGGTGGACGTGGTAGGCTTTGACCAGGGTGGGGATGTCATCGGTGGCCCCCAGGACGCGCAGGTTGCCGCCGAGGGTCATCCCTTTCTTGCCGGGGTCGTCGTCCACGAACCCTACCGGCAGCAGCCCCAGGTCGGGATTGTGCTCGATCTCCTGGAGCGTCAGGTAGCCGCCCTTGCCGGCGCCGACGATCAGCACCCGCTTTTGGGGGCGCGCCTCGCTGCTTTCCTTTTTCATGGCGCGGTAGTACAGCCAACGCAGTATCAAGCGCGGGCCGGCCACGGCAAACGTCGAGAGCATGAAGTCCAGGAAGGGGATCGAGCGCGGGTACATCGGTAGTGATAAGACTCGCAAGATGATGAAGGCGATCGCTGTAGTGAGGGCTTCTCCTATCGCGATGGCTTTCATCATCAGATCCAGTTCGGGCATGCTGGCGAAGGGCCAGTAGCGACCGTATCCGTTGAGGTTCCACAGAACGACAACTTTGACGCAAAGCGCCACGCCGGCAAAGATGAGCGCTGTGGTGTCGTACTCGCCGACATTCAGGCTGCGCAGATCCAGCCGCAGCACAAAAGCAAAGTAAGCCGCCAGCGGCAGCGTGATCGTATCTACCAGCAAAAGGTAGCGATTGCGCACGCGCAGCGTGTTCAGTCCGGTCCATTTGACGGGCATCGGTAAATTTGCCTCGTGTTGCACGGCTATTTTCCCCCTCGGAAATTAGTGGTTGCTTAACGGAGTTATGCTTTCAAGCGGGGCCGGGATATCGCTGCGAGAGTCAAAAGGGACAAAATTTAGTTTTTTATGATTCAATCTTTTTTCAGCGATCTCGGCGGTAAAAAAATCCGCTTGGGTTATGCGTCACAATTGTTCTTTTACTTGAAAGAGTTTGTGCGTGGCTTGAACCTCCTTCCCAGGAATAGGGTCAGGGCGCCGCCGACGAGCAGGACGCCGGGCAAAATCCAGGAGTCGCCCTCGGAGGCGCCGCCGCTGTCCGGCAAAAGAACGACGGGTGTGGCCGACGTCGCCGGGGCGGGAGTCTCTCCGCCGGCGGGGCTGGTGGGTTCGGACGTCGGCGCGACCGTAGTCGGGACAACGGTGGTGGGAACGACGGTGGTGGGGACGACGGTGGTCGGTTCCGGCGTGGGGGAGTGACGCGGCGGCAGCGTGCCTTGCTCAAGCGGCGCGGCCAGCGCCGTGGACCAGATCCAGGTCGGCAGGAAGACTAGCAGGAGCAGCAGGCTGCCGATACACACGGCAAGTTTTACGAAAGCAGTTTTTGTTCGATTGGGTAGGGGCATTTTTTTGTTTCCTTCCTCTCCAAAGGCAGAATGCTTACCTCAAGGTCTTGGGGGCAGGGCGCCCGGCGACGCCGGACGCACGCGCGGGCTTGCCGGATAGAGAATGCGCATGCCCGGCTGCGACGACACCGGCCCGAAGACGTTGTTGTACGTTCCTTCATAAGCTTCGTGATCCTCCAACACGGCGCCGTAGGTCGTCGCCGGGTTGTTGGAATCCACCTGAGCGTAAATTGACAGGCTCGCGGTCAGCGGCCAGGTCACGGCGCTGAACTCCGGGTAGTAGTAGGCGTCGCCGAAGGTCAGGGTGATGATATCCCCCGATTCCATTGGGGTCAGGTTGGCCGGGATACCCCAGGCGAGGCCCAGGTCGCCCACGTAGGGCCAGATTTCGTTGACGCTCTGCGGCGGGGTGGTGGGGGCGATGTAGGCGTCCACCCAGAAGGCGTCGTCTGCGGCGGCATCTCCCTGATTCTGGATGGTCACGGTGATTCCGTAGCTCGTGGCCGAGATGGCCGTGACGACCAGATCCGGCAGCGCGGTGTAGTTGCGCAGGATCAACGGCAGATAGGTGTAGTAATCGCCGCCGCCCGACCCGACCTGCACCTGCGTCTGCGCCGCTTCGGTGTAGGCGCAGGCCATTCCCGCCGTTGCGACGACGTTGGCCGCGCCCTCCACGTTTGAGGTCAGGGCGGAATGGGCGTCCCCGTTGGCGTCGGCGAGGTCGGTGGGCGGGGTCAGCGTCCCCAGGTTGGCGGTGAAGCTGACCACGTTCCCGGCCGGCGCGTACAGGCCGCTAAGAGTGCCGGTGATGTTGGCGGGCGTGACGCCGTCGGCCGGAATTATCGTCGGATTGGCGTCGGCGGCGATGTCGTAGTAGTTGACCAACAGGACGCCGCTCTGTTCGTTGAACCGCGCGGCGATGTCGCAGACGTCTGTAACCTCCCAATCGTTGAAGGTTGCATCCACGATCGGGTTGGTCGCCGGCAGGTTGACGCGCAGATTGAGGGCGCCGGCCGGGCCGTTGTTGCGGAAGGTGTTGAAGTTGGCCAGGCTCCCGCCGATCGTCGTGGCGATCGTGCCGCTTCCGGCGAGATCAATGCCGGCGAGGGTGTTCCCGCTGAAGGTGTTGCCGGTGAGAATCAGGCCGAGCTTGGCGCCGGTCCCGACGGTGCTGACGCCATAGCCGTTTTGCAGCAGTTGGTTGTTGCGGATGAAGAGGTTGCGCGGCGCATTCGCCCAGATTCCGGCGTGGAACCCGGTGATGTTGTTGTTGAGAATGCTGACCGTAGCCGTGGCCGGGAGCGTCGAGCGCAGCCGGATCGCGGCGCTTTGCGCGCCGACGTTGTTGCCGACGAAGGTGTTGCCGTCAATCCGCGCCCCCTCAAAGCCGGGGCGGCTCATCGTAGCGTGGGGGGACGCCGTTTGGTTCGTCACGGGGAACGGATGTTGGCGGCTCCACACCGCCGCTCCGTTGCGCCCCATCCGTCCCGGCGCGTCGCCGCCGTTGAGCTCGACCGCGTGGAAGTGATCCAGGATCGCGGTTCCTTCCAGGCGCAGCTGGTTGTTGACGACGTCAATGAGGCTGCCGCCTACCGTGTTGAGGTAGAGCAGCGGCCCGTTCACGGCCGGCGCGGATGCGACGATGGTGTTGCCGTTGAAGTTGATGTTGGCCGTCGTGGCGAGGTCAATGGGGATGTTGTCGGCGTTGGTGACGACGATGGTGTTGTTGAGGACGTCCAGGCCATTGAGTGCACCGGCTTCGTGGGAGTAGACCAGGATGGCGCTGTTGCCTTCGCTGCCCAGCACGCCGTCGTTGGTCAGCCGGTTGCTTTGGATGGTGGTGTTTTGCAAAAGCGGCGCTCCGCCGGCGAAGTTGGGATCGTAGCTCATCAGCAGGATGTCGCCTTCGTTGGCGGCGGTCACGGTGTTGGAGAGAATGGCGTTGCCCGACGCCGTGACGGGGGTGGCGACGGTTCCCTGCGCCGAGAGCACGATGCCGTTGGCGCCGCCCGAGACGTCGTTGAGGGCGATGGCGGCATTGGCGCAGTTGGTGCACTCGATGCCGTAGACGTTGGTGTTCAGCGCCCATGCGCCCACGTTGACGTCGTTGTAGCGGATGTCAATGTTCTGATAGAGGCTCTGCCCGGTGTTGAAGAAAAAGACAGAAGCCCAGTTGATCGCGTCGAAGCGGTTGTAGCGGACGGCAATGTTGGTGGTGGGGTCGGCGGTGAAGTTGGCGGCGCCGACGCCGGCCGATTGGCCGCCCCCGGCCTCCGGGCCGCTGCCGTAATTGCGAATGATAAATCCTTCGATGGTGACATTGTCAATGCCCGGCATGATCCTGAAGCCGTAGCCGGCGTTGCCCTGACCGTCCACGATGGGCGCGTTAGGCCCCGGCCCCGCCGCCGTCAGACTGCCGGGGTCGCCGGTGATGATCAGCGGTTTGGTCACTTGAACCCTTTCGGGGTAGGTGGCCGGCAATACCTGAATGGTGTCGTTGGCCACAGCGGCGTTTACGGCGGCCTGGATGGTCTTGTAGTAGGTTCCCGTGTCGCACAGCCCATCGCCGTTACCGTCCACGCATGTGCCATCCACCGTCAGTGTCGCCGCCGCAACCGGCGTTTGTATTCCGAGGTTCAAGACCAGCAACAACGCCGTCCATACCAGTGCCGCTTTGCTGCGAATGTGTTTGCGTTGCGAGTGTTCTGTCATACCTGTACCGTCCTTACCGAATTCCAAGAGTGCATACCGCCGGTTTCGCGGGGAGTTTTGTGTTTCGTTGTGGGGCGCTACTTGGCGCGGCGCTGTCCCATAAGAAACAGAATCACGATTCCCAAGGTCAGCAGGATGCCGCCCACCAGCGAGGTGAAGAAGGATGTTTGCGGCGATTTGGCATCAGGAAATAACAGGCTTAACCATGAGCCATCGCGGGATGAATCTCGCTGCGCCGGAAGATTGCCCAGGGTGGCGGGCGATCCGTCGGACGCAAGCTCTGGAGTGGCCTCCGGCGCGTTGATCATCGGGGTTTGCTCGGGTGCAGACTTGCCCGGAGCGAGGGTGGGAAGGGGCATATCTGCGGTTTGCGGGGTCGCCGGCCATTGCGCCGGCAGGGCTCCGCCGCTTTGCGGCGAACTGCCGGCTGTCCCCGGCGCGCCAGGGATGGCGGGGTCAACCCCGGCTGGATCTGTGCCGGGAATCGCCAGGGGATTTTCCGATTCGGATAAACGAGCGGTTGGCGCCGGAAGTGGGGTGCGGGTGGGGATGCTTTGGTTGAGCGTACTCTGTCCTGGCATAGCCCAGGCTACAGAAAGCGAGCCCAGAAAGAACAACAAACTTGCAACGATACTCCATGTCCACAACTGCCACTTTTTCATATTTCCCCTCTATTTTTAAGTAGCGTATTTAGAATCAGTTATATTTATTTAAAAATTTTTTGTATCTTCTCAAAAATCAGGTAGTAGATCGGATGAG
>DAOUFX010000223.1:0-8172 GCA_034429675.1 Anaerolineae bacterium
AACATGCTCGCCCGCGTCGAAGTGAGCGGCACACAAGTGATCACCTACGTGCAAGAATGGACCGTCGAAAACCGCCTGGCGGTAGTCACCAACACCGTCACCGGCGACGCGACGCGCTTTGTGTATGACGGCGACGGCAACCGCATCGCGCGCCAAGACCCGACCGGGCTGACCGTCAACGTCGGCGCGGTCGAGGTGGAGATCAGCGGGACGCAACGCCTTACCACCACCTACTACTTCGCGGGCGGGCAGCGCATCGCCATGCGGAAAGACGGCAAGGTCACGTATTTGCACGGCGACCACCTCGGCAGCGCCAGTCTGGCGACGGACGCGAGCGGCGCGAAGGTCAGCGAGATGCGCTATACGCCGTTTGGCGAGACAAGGTTTGGCGATGCGCCTACGGATCGAAGGTTTACCGGGCAGAGAGAGGAGGCGGGGATTGGGTTGTATGATTATGGGGCGCGGTTTTATTTGGCGTCGCTTGGTAGGTTCATTTCTGCGGACACGATCGTGCCCCAAGCAAACGACCCTCAGGATTTCAATCGTTACAGCTATGTTAGCAATAATCCGTGCAACTACATCGATCCGTCAGGGCATTGTGGTTCGTATAAAGGAGCAGTAGGTGATGGAAATACTTGTACATCGGCAGAATTTTATGATGTAGAACATGCGCAACAATTCTTGGATGCTGTCAATGCCTATCTGTGGGTCTATGATTATGACTATGACACTACTTGGGAATGGATTCGTGATCAAACTGTCGGGGAATTGAAAGAACAAGCTGTGGCAGCAATAGCGGCCAAACTAGGAGTTTCTGAAGCAATTGCAGGATGGATAGCGATGTTTGCCGTTTCAGGTGTTGATGAAGCGAATACTGAAGGTCTAAAAACCTTCCGCTGGTTTCGAGATGATCTCGAAAGCGCAGTTACAACTTGGCAAGGCTGGCGGAACAATAGCACCGGGGGGATAAGCTTGCGCATAAGCGTTGACAGGGTATGGGGGGGGGCTGATTTATATTTGATGGACCTGTACGGCGGGGATAGTGCACATTCCGAGATGTATAGCCATAGTGCTGGCGGTCCATTTTGGGGAGCATTGAACAATTTCGGAGCATCCATGTCAAATTTGATGATTTCTTATATTCCATCTATAACTGGGGGTTTCGTGGGTGTCCATGACAATACAACCATTACTTGGTGGGGTACAGAAAGTCATTGGATGGTATACCTGCAGCCCATACTTCCACCGCTAGAGGAGAGATCATTTCCACAACCGCCCAAAAAGGGTCTTAGTCCCATAAGATAGTTTGCCTCAGATACCCGCCCAGAACGAGCGCTTTAGGCGGAAACAAGAAAGGTGAGTTATACTTTTATGAATTCTCGGTCCAATTTGGAGGCAAAATGAAAAAAATCGTTGTGCTAATTCCCATATCCTTGCTCATTCTTCTGTTCCCGGCTTGTTACAAGCCGGGACATTCTACTACAGAGCAAAACTCATTTGGCTATCAGTTCGATGAACCGAAAGAGTATTGCCGTTTGGACAGAATGGATTTTGGATTTGAGATGTATTGTCCAGAGGGGAAAATAGTTGTAGAGTTTATATCTCCACCTGCCGATCAAACTGTTACTGATGTCTTGTCTGATACATTGAATAACATTCCAGAATCATTTGCATACACATTCAGCGAGTTGGAGGGTAAACAATCAACAATAGTATTGGCAGAATTGGACCATCAGGTTCCAATTGAACAAGATAGTTATCCAACCTATATAGCCGTATTCCCATTCGGTGCCGAAAATATCGTGGTAGCCAAAGCATTCCTATACAAATGGGAATTTGAGGACCAATTCAAACCCGCTTTTAGAATTATGATAATGACTTTGGAACCTGCTGACTAAAATATTGGTGCTGATTTTACTCTCGAGTTTAGACAAAAGTAATCCGCCTAACTCAGAAGTCGAGTGAAGCAAAGCACATTACTAATCGAATTTCAAGCAGTTTGAGGAGCCAAGGAGCATTTTTTTTGACCACTTTAAAACGCCTTTTAAGGTTCGCTCTCTACATTTTGGTCAACCCGGGATTTTCTACGCATTTTAGGGAGTGAAGCCGGTGAGCCAATCAGCGCAAAAACCGGTTTGAGGCTTTGGCAAACCTATTGAGGAGTCAAGCGAGCTTGCAGTTTTTGCCAGGGGAGCAGGGTATCCGCTACAATGGGGCGGGCCAGGAAGAGCACCCAATGCGCTTGAGCCACAAAAGCGGCCCTATTGCAAATCTGCTAGATATATTCGGTATTGAAATCACCGTAGTTTAGGTCCTTGTGGCCTAACAAGGCACTAGCCGGTTTGATGATCTTTACAACGCCCTTAAGGAACCATCTGAGAAGTATGTATTGAGTCAACATTGAACAACTGGCCGTGAATGAAATTGAGATAGCCGGTCTGGAGTTTGGTTTCTGCGTAGGCAACGATCACGCCTGTTCAGAAACAGACATGGCGCCGGCGTGCTGCGCCAAGACCCGACCAGGCTGACCGTCAACGTGGGCGCGGTCGAGGTGGAGATCAGCGAGACGCAGCGGCTCACCACCACCTACTACTTCGCGGGTGGCCAGCGCATCGCGATGCGGAAAGACGGCAAGGTCACGTATTTGCACGGCGATCTGTCAATTTACGTCCGAGATGGGGCCAGTGATTGACGGCCAAAAGGCGAGGCGGGTTTTAACCCGGCGTCTCACACTATCGGGGCCTTTTCAATTGCCGGCCTGATACAGTCCGAGACATTGAAAACCCCAGGGAGTGGTTTCCTGGGGTCTTTTTGTTGCGTTGTCTTCGGGATGCGATGGGCTACTTCTTCGGCGGCGCCATGCCGAACAGGAAGCGCATGAAACCAATACGCCGGACGAGCCCTTCGTAAAGGATCAAGATCAAGGGAAAAGACACGACAGCGATGATCAAGAACCGGGCCAGGTTGCCGATGCCAAGAGGTAACACAAACCACCCGACGATCAGGATAATCGTCTGGTGGAACAGGTAAAAGGGCAGAACGGCCTCATTGCCGTACGTCAGCCACCGGCTGCTGGACGTCAGGTACCGGGCTCCCAGGCTCAACATAAAGGCGACCGCGCTCCAACTGACGACGCTCCAGACGATGGCCAGGAGCACAAAGAGGGCCGAGAAACCCTGGCCCGGGTCGGTGTCATAGTGGAAGACGAACAGGAACAGCCCGCCTCCGATCACATAGACCCCGATCCATAGCGCCAGCCATACCCACATGCGGCGTTTGATGCTCTCGGTGAAGCGCGGGTCGGCGGCCAGGATGTAGCCGAACACAAAGTAGACGGTGTACCACACGAAATCGGACCAGTTGCGCTCCGGCAGGTTGGGTATCCAGCGCAGGGCGATCTGCACGATGGCCAGCGGGAGCAAGAACAGAAAAACGCCCCCCGGGCGCGTTACCTTCTCGGCCAACCTGTTGATGAAACGCGCGCCGCGCTCAGAACGCAAAAAGAGCAGCAACGGCAGGGTCCACAGCGAGATGACAAAGAGGGTGCGCAGGAACCACAAGTGGCCCGAAAAGGGGTAGGGCAGCAGGGTGGAAGGATCAATCCAGGGAACCCACCACGACCGCATCTCACGCAGCACATTGGGCAAGTATGAGGGGAGCAGCTGCCAAAAGCTCCCCGTGACGTAACCATGGCTGATGGCCTCAAAGTACGCCTGGGGCGGAAGCAGAATAAAGAGGCCCACGGTATACAAAGGAATGAGGAGCCGCCTGGCGCGTTCCAGCAGATATTGCCCTCCGGTGCGGTGTGACAACGAGTACCAGGTGGCAAACCCGGCGATCAGGAAAAAGAGCTCCATCTGCCACACGCCGACCAGCATATCGCGCACGATGGGCAAGATAGCGCTCTGTTCGGCGGCGGGCACTTTGAGGTGCCAATCGTCAGTACAGAAAAAGCGGGTGCAGTGAAAGACAAAGACGCCCAGCATAGTGATGACTCGTAGCCAGTCTATGTCGTACCTTCGCTCCGTCATGAGCGCGCCTCCTGCGTTGTTTCCCTCTCCTTCGTCTTCCCCTCCACAATCGCGATCTCCGCCGCCGTCAACCCGTACAGCGCGTAGACCAGCCCATCCAGTTGCCGGTCCGCCGTCTCGATTTGCCGCTGCAACACCTCGCGCTCGTGCGGCGCTTGCGCCGCCGCCAGCATCCGCTGTAACCGCAGCAGCAACTCCACCAGCGCGACGATCTCGTCGTGCTGCGCTCGCTCGGACGGGGCGGCCAGGTCTGGGAGATGGATAGGGAGGTTGCGAATAAAGCGCGACTCGTAGCTGAAATACCCGCCGCGCATTGTCGTGGCGATTTGGCGAATGTACCACTCCAACAACTTGCTGTTCAACAATCCCAAAACGTACTCGCGAGAATGTTCAGGCAATACCAAGATGCCGTAACCGCCGGCCACCCCGCCGGTAAAGAAGGCTTCCCCGGTTTCGTCTAGCGAAAACGAAGAGCGCGCGGCAATGTCCGGCGTGAAAATCTTGGGCAATGGCATTACTTCTAATGCTTGATTTCGACCAAACGCATACCATTGCGGCCCTCGCATTTTGCCATCTTCGCGGTCTTGCAAATACGCTTTGTTGTCAACCAAATAAGCCCAGGTAAGGGGATACCGTGTTTTGAAGACCTTGTCAGGAATCAATCCTACGGAACCGTTTCCTTGACCGGCGTAGGGGAACAAAATCAGACGGTTGGTGCGCCCCAGTGAATACCGTTTGCTATCGCCGCCTTTGATCAACGGGTGCAATAAATCCGGCTCCAGCCGGTATTCTTGTTCTTTCTGCGGCGAGTAGACGACCACCCACCCCTCGCGCCGTTCGCGTTCTTCCACTATGTAGATTTTATCGGCGCTGGTTTTTAATCCCTGGAAAATGCGGTCGGTTACGTTTTCTAACTTCACCGGCATCGCGCTCAACCGCTCGAACAGCCCGGCGCCGGGGCCGGTAGTGAAATTCCATTCGGCGGCGGTGGCGCGGGACGCGGGCAGGGTCGCGGCGGGCGGCGGGGATTCGCGCCAGACGTCCAGGTCGGCGACTTTGGTCACGCGAAAATCGTCGCGCCCGGCTTTGTCCAGGAAGAGCAGACAGGTGTAGGTGGTGGCGTTGGCGAAGACCTGCTGGTCGCCAAAGTGGATGATCTGTTCCAGATGGCGGCCCTCGGCGATGATGCGCCGCAGCGGTTCGCCGTATTGCGCGTTGAAAAACTTGTGTGGCAGAATAAACCCCAATCGCCCCCGCTCGTTGAGCAGGCCGAGCGCCTGTTCCACGAAGACCACGTAGATGTCGTAGTTGCCTTTGCTCGCGGCGGCGTAGCGCTGTTTGTAGAACTCCACCTCGCGCGGCGCCCACTCCTTGAGCGTCTGAATGCGAATGTACGGCGGATTCCCAATAATCGCATCAAACCCTCCCCCTCCCTTCTTCCTCCCCTCTCCTCCTAGGAGAGGGGTCGGGGGTGAGGTAAAGACTTCGGGGAAGGCCGCGCGCCAGTCGAAGGCGTTGATGCGGTATTGTTCGTCCACGTCGAAGAGCATCAGCTGTTGCCCGTCGTAGAACTCCGGCCCGATGAGCGAGTTGCCGCAGCGGATGTTGTGGCTCAAGTCGGGCAGCGCCCGCTCCTGGAAAAAGCGCATCTGGGTGCTCAGCGTCTCCTCCGTCTCGCCCTCCAGCGCCTTGAGCAGCAGCGAGAGTTTGGTCACCTCCACCGCCTGCGGGTCAATGTCCACGCCGTAGAGGTGATCCAACAGAATGCGCTTGCGCTCGGCGGTGCTCAACCGCCACCCCTCCCCCTCTTTCTCCCCTCGCCCTCTGGGAGAGGGGCCGGGGGTGAGGGCAACAAGGGGCGGCGTTTTGCCCTTCGCCCAACGTTTCGCGTCGGCGCTGTACGCGCGCAGGTGCCAATCCAGCAGGAATTGGTACGCGCCCAACAAAAACGACCCGGAACCGCACGCCGGGTCCAATATCCGCAATTCCCGTAGAGACGCAATATTTTGCGTCTCTCTTCGCGCGGGAGAAGGAGACGCAAGATCTTGCGTCTCTACGATGGGGCCGATCGTTTGTTGGACGATGGTTTCGACGATGGTCGTCGGGGTGTAGAAGACGCCGCCGGCCTTTTTGACCTCCGGCTTTTCCTCCACCACAGCGCGGTGGCCCGCCGTCAGGCGGATGACTTTGCCCAGGAAGCGCTCGTAGACCTGTCCCAGGATGTCGGCAGGGATGACGGAGAATTCGTAGGGGCTGTCGGGGTAGTAGAGCGCGCGCAGCAAGTCTTTGAGCGGCTTGTCGTCGAGCGCCAGCCCCGGCGTCCACTCGTCGGGCGTGTCGGGGCGATCCTTCTCGGGGCGGAAGTGAAAGAGGCCGGAGTTGTAGCGGTCGTCAGCGCGGCGGAACAGCTCCACCAGGCGGTCATAGACGGCGCCGCCGTTGAGCAACGCCTGCAACTGCCCGTAAGGCTCCAGCCCGCGATCCTCGGCGATGCGCAGGAAGACGATGCGGTCGAGGGTTAATTGCACCGCCGCGTTGAGCGCGCGCGACGACAGGCCGGGGTTGCGCAACGCGAGGTTGTGCGCCAGCAAGTCGCGCCAGCCCTCCATCGCCGCCAGGAAGACCTCGTCCACCTCCGCCGTGCCGCGTTTGCCGCGGGCGTCCCCGGCGAAGCGGTCGAAGCCGCCCTTGAGGATGGCGTCGCGGGTGAAGAGCGCCGCCAGTTCGTCCCAGCGCGTGAGGTAATCGTCGCAGGTGAACCGCAGCACGCGCGCGGTCGCCGCCCCGTCGTCCGGCGACGGCTTGACGCGGCAGTCGTAGACGGCCAGTTCTTCAAAATTGGTGAGGATGCTCAGCGCGAGTTTGGCGGACCAGGCGTAGCGGCGCAGCTGGTAGGCGGGGGCGGGGTCGTCGCGCAGGGCCACGGCGGGCTTCTTGGCCTCCACGAAAAATTTGCGCGTCCCGCCGATGCGGAAGGTGTAATCGGGCGCTTTCGTCTGCCCGCCGACGCGGATGGACTCCTCCTGCACCACGTCGCGGTACGCGGGCGCGTACCCCTGCGCGTTCTGCACGTCCCAACCGAGCGCGGCGAACAACGGCTCGATCAACTCGCGGCGCGCCTGCTCCTCGTTGTACTCCGCCGAGCACAAAACGTCGCGGTGTTGGTGAAAATAAGCGACCAGTTCCACAATCTGGGGCGGCGTCGGCATAGGGCCCTCCTGACACGGGATGATGGCATGGATTATAGACTTCACCCCGACGACTGCAACCGGGCGGGGAAGCGAATCAGCGGGTGAGCGAATCAGCGGGTGAGCGAGTCAGCGGATGAACAGGTGAACGGGTGAACGGATTACGGATTACGGATTACCGATTTCCAGTTTCACGTTTCACGTTTCACGCTCCCCCACCCGCCGCGCGCTCTCCAGCACCGCATCGAACATCTCCATCGTCAGCCGCCCGGTCTGGGTGTTTTGTCGGCTTGGGTGGTAGGCCGCTACCAGACGCGGCAACGTCGGGGAGAGGGTGTACTGCGCGCCGTGCGCAAATTTGAGGCGGGGGATTGCGACGCCCTGCTCGCGCAACAGGAGCAGGTATCCCGCGAAGGCCACCTGCCCCAACGCCAGCACTACCTGCGCGTTTCCCAAAAGCGCCAGCTCACGGGCCAGGAAGGGGCGGCAGTTCGCCAATTCCTCGCCGGTCGGGCGGTTCTGGGGCGGAGCGCAGCGGCCCACCGCCGTGATGAAGGCATCGCGCAGAACCAGGCCATCGTCCCGCGAAGTCGCCGCCGGATGGCTGGCGAATCCGGCCCGGTGCAACGCCGCGTAAAGCGTGTCGCCCGAACTGTCGCCGGTGAACATGCGCCCGGTACGGTTGGAGCCGTGAGCGCCGGGCGCCAACCCCACGATCAGCAAGCGCGCCTGCCGGTCGCCGAAGCCCGGCACCGGCTTTCCCCAGTACTCGCAGTCCCGGTAAGCGCGCCGCCGGGTGCGCGCCACCTCCTCGCGCCACGCCACCAACCGGGGGCAACGCCGGCAGGCGACGATGTCCGCATTCAGGGTATCCCAAGAATCCTCGGTAGCCATACGCTCCTCTGAAAATAGCCCGCTTATGCGGGGGTGTTAAAGGGAGGTTTTTTCGCGGG